>NZ_LWEX01000457.1 GCF_001634885.1 Sulfitobacter sp. HI0040
CAGATGCCCATCATCGACGCGTCGTGAAAATATCCGAAGGCCTTGATGTGACGGGCGCGCGCCGTCAGGTCCGTGGGGATGTCGGCGCGCGCGGGATTGGCCTTGCCGTCCCGCAGCGCATCCATCATCGCCTGATAGGGACGCATGGCGTTGGCGATGTTTTGGGGCGTATCCGGGCGGGAAAACCGGGGGACAGGCAGGCGGCTGGGTGGCGCGCCCGCCGGCAGGCCCGCCACCCGGCGCAGCCGTTCGAGGGGGTAGGGCCCGAGATCAACGGGGCGTCGCCTGTCGGAAAAGAACTTCATCCCTGTGAGGTGCCACAGGCCAGCGGCTAATGCCAGCGTCCCCGTGTCTGACCGCCGCTTGACAGCTTCGGGCACCCGGTCACATGATCCGGACCATAGGAGGAGTTTCAACATGACAGTGTTCAATCGTCGCCAGACCCTGCTGACAATGGGGGCTGCAACGGCTGTGGGTCTTGCCGCACCGGCGCTGGCCCAGCCGCGCAAGATCACGGTGGGCGCGCTGCGTTTCACCAGCCACGCGGGCAGCTTCGTCGCGGTGGAGCGCGGCTATTTCAAAGAGGCCGGGCTGGATGTGGAACTGCGGTTCTTCGACGCCGCGCAGCCCATGGCGGTGGCCATCGCCAGCGGCGATGTCGACTACGCCATCACCGCGATTTCCGGCGGGCTCGTCTCGTTGGCGCAGAAGGGAGCGATCAAGGTGATCGGCGGCGCATTGCAGGAAGAAGTCGGCATCGACGGGCAGAAGTTTCTTGTGTCCGATGCGGCCTATCAGGCCGGGATCACGGCGCCCGGGCTGCTCGACGGGAAGAGCTTCGGTGTCACGCAGACGGGGTCCTCTTTCCACTACATGGGTTCCAAGATGGCCGAGGCGGAAGGCATCAGCCTGACCTACAAGCCGCTGCAGAAGGTCGGTGCCATCATCGGCGCCCTGAAATCCGCGCAGATCGACGCATGGTCCATCGTGCCCCATATCGCAAAGCCGCTGGCGGAATCAGGTGCCGTTCATATCATCGGCGACGTGGCGACCTATCTGCCGGACTATCAGGTTACGACCGTCTTCACCTCTACCAAGAATGCCGAGAGTGAACAGCAGATGACGCAGGACTTCATCGGGGCCTATTCGAAGGGTGTGGCCGATTACAACGATGCGATGATCACAAAGTCGGGCGGCGAAGACGGTGTCATGGCCATGGTCGATCTGATCCATCAATACGTCTATACCGACAGGCCCAGGGAGAAGGCGGCGCCGTCGATCATCAACGGTACCATGCGGCTGAACGAAGGGGCCGCGATGAACGTCGCCTCTATCGCGGATCAGCTGAGCTGGTTCCAGTCCGAAGGGCTGGTGGATGCGGACATCACGCTCGAGACCCTGATCGATACCTCATACGTCAAGACGCTGGGCGTTTGACCTACGCCTGCCGGTTTTGGGGCGGGTGGTTGCAGTCCGCCCCCCGGTATCGGAAAGAGCGGTATGGACCTGCGCCTCGATCATGTGAGCCATCTCTATGGCGATACCGAAGTTCTGCGTGATATCACGCTGGATATTCCGTCGGGGCGGATCGTCTGTATCGTGGGGCCATCGGGCTGTGGCAAATCAACCTTGTTACGCATACTGGGCGGGCTTGAACGCCCCAGCGCGGGGCGGGTGCTGCAGGTGGGGTCGCCGCCGCCGGATTGTCTCAACGCGCTGACATATGTCTTTCAGGATTTCGCGCTGTTGCCCTGGCGCAGCGTCGCCCAAAATGTCTCCCTCGTGCTGGAGGATCACCGGCTGGGGCGCGACCGGAGGGAAGACATCGTGACCGACGTATTGGCGCGCACCAAACTGTCGGATTTCGCGCATGCCCTGCCAAAGCAGCTTTCGGGCGGGATGAAACAGCGCGTCGCGATTGCGCGGGCGCTGGCGGTCAATCCGGCGGTGATGCTGATGGACGAGCCGCTGAGCGCGCTCGACAGTCAGACCCGCGAATTGCTGATGGACGATCTGATCACGCTCTGGACCCGGGAGCCTTTCACGGCTGTCTACGTCACCCATAATTTGTCAGAGGCGGTACGGCTGGGCCACCGCATCGTCGTTCTGTCCCGTAGGCCGGGACAGATCAGGGAGATCGTCGAACTGGACCGCCCGCTGGCCGAGAGGCAGCCGGGGGATGCGGATCTGGAGGCAACACAGGGGCATCTGTGGTCTCTCATGCGGAATGAGGCCGCGGCAGCGGACGCGGAGCTGATGGATGTCTGAAAGCGCGCGCGAGGTTCCCTTTCGCGGGGGCGGTTTCGTATCCCGGCCCCGGCGCTGGATCGGCCTTGCGGTATTCGTCCTGTTGCTGGCGCTGGCGGAATGGGGCACGCGCACGGGTGCGATTTCGGCGCTGACCCTGCCCCGGCCGAGCGATGTGGCGCTGACCTTCGTGGAGCTTTACGACTCCGGCATGCTGTTTGCCCATCTGGTGCCCTCGCTCACCCGGCTGGCGGTGGGGGCCAGCATCGGGGTGGTGCTCGGCGTTTCCATCGGGGTTGCCATCGGGCTATTCAGCCATGTGCGGGCAGGGCTGACCCCGCTTGTCGCGGCCCTGTTTCCGATCCCCAAGATCGCCTTGCTGCCGCTCTTCGTCATCTGGTTCGGCATTGATGAGGCCAGCAAATACGCGTTGATCGCATTCGGAACTTTCACACCCACGGTGGTGGCGACCTATGCCGCCGTCGATAACGTGGACCGCACGCTGATCCGCATGGGTCAGAGCTTTGGCCTGCGGTGGAGTTCGATCGTGCGCAAGATCGTCCTGCCCGGGGCCATGCCCGGTATCCTATCGGGCCTGCGGATCAGCCTTGCCATCGCCATCATCCTGCTGGTCGCGGCGGAGATGTTGGGCGCGCAACACGGGATCGGAGCCTATATCCTTGAAGCGGGCAGCCTTTATGATCTGGAAAGGTTGTTCGCCGGGGTGGTCATCCTATCCGTTCTCGGGGTTCTGGTGAGCGCCGCGGTTGCGGCGGTCGAACGCAGGGTGTTGCGCTGGCGGGTCTGATGGACCGGGGGCCAGCCCCCGGACCCCCGGAGTATTGCCGAAAGGGTGAAGGCCAGGTGCATCCCGAATTTGGGTTGCGACCCGCCGACGCATGGGCGGGTGGCGTGGAACCGGCGCATCGCGCACCGGGTTATGCCTGCGTATCTACGGAGGCATCGAATGGCGAAATACAGCGAAGGCGACCGGGTCGAGTGGGACTGGGGGAAGGGGACCGGAAGCGGTAAGGTCCAGAAGACCTACACCCAGAAGATCACCCGAAAGATCAAGGGGAGCGAGATCACGCGGGACGGTTCCGACGAAGATCCTGCGCTTTATATCGAACAGGAAGACGGGGACGGGGTGCTGAAGCTGTCTTCCGAAGTGCGCAAGGCCTGACACCGTGGTGCCGGCGGACCTCGTTTACTACACGGACGCACAGCCGGGGATCACCCGGCTGCGCCGGGGGCGGGGTTTCACCTATCGGGCACCCGACGGCACCACCATCGCGCGGGGCCCGGAGCGGGAACGGCTGGAGGCGCTGGCCGTCCCGCCGGCTTATGAAGACGTGTGGATGTGCCCGCTGCCCAACGGCCATTTGCAGGCGACCGGGATCGATGCCCGGCAGCGCAAGCAATATCGCTATCACGTGGAGTGGTCCGCGCATCAGTCGGAGACGAAATTCGCCTCTCTGGCAGAGTTCGGTCACCTCTTGCCGCGTTTGCGGCGGCGTGTGCTGAAGGATCTGGAGGAAGAGGCGGGGGATCGTATCTTCGCGCTTGCCAGTGCCGTGGCGCTGATCGACAGGACATCCATCCGGGTCGGCAATCCCGACTATACCGAGGCCAACGGCACCTATGGCGCACTTACCCTGCGGCGCAAACATGTGAAGCTGGAGAGCGATACGATCCAGCTGCGCTACACCGCCAAGGGCGGCAAGAAGGTGCGCCGGCAAATGAAGGACCGGACGCTTGCACGGGTGTTGGAGAAAACCGCCGACCTTCCCGGGGCAGAGCTTCTTACATGGGTCGATGACGGGGGGGAGGTTCGTTCGCTCAATTCAGGGGCTCTGAACGGCTATATCGCGGAGGCCGCGGGGCAGGAGGGGGTGACTGCCAAGACCTTCCGCACCTGGGCAGGGACGCTTGCCGCCTTCGAGATCGCGGAAAAGGGGGCCGCGACGATCAAGGCGATGGCCGAAGCGGCGGCGGAACGGTTGTCGAATACGCCGACTGTTGCACGCAACAGCTATATCCACCCGTCTGTCATTGAACTGGCGGGGCAGGACCCGCTGACGCTTGAGCCGGAGGGCATGACGGGCCTTTTCGCCGCGGAACGGCGCATGCTGACCTATCTGGAGCAGTGCTGATCAGGTTCCGGCCACCGACGGGTGGTGGCTAAGGAGTTACTTATCTCGGATCTTTCAGTTCAATTCACCACGGCGGTCAGGACGATTTCGCCTTCCATATAGGTCGCGTCATGGGCTTCGCCTTCGAAGCGGGCGGGGGTTGTTTCGTCCAGCAGCAGGGTAAAGCTGCCATCAACGGGAATCTTGTCGCTCGACCATTCCTTAGTCGGCGCACCCACCACATGCTCTGAAAAGGACGCGTTGTAAAAGACGATCGAGTCGCCGGTCTTTGCGTAGACCGTGGGCGGGAAATAGGCGCCATTGAGAATCTGGACTTCGTGCACTTCGGCCAGGGCGCCGCTTGCTCCTGTCAGGAAGGCCGCACTTGCCAATGCGAAGCGGATATTGCGCATGTTATGAGACATCATGGTGCTCCTCGCGAAACGGCCCCACCCGGTATCGGACACATTTTCGTATAACCTGAATCGGGCAAAAATGAGGCGGGTAGCCTTGTTTCGCGGGCCGGATGCTCAGACAGCAGTGTCATCCTGCTGGGCGACTTCGCTGTGCAGCCAGTCCAGAAACGAGGTGAGCGCCCCTGACTTTTCGCGCTCCTGCGGCCAGACAAGATAATAGCTGCCGATGCTCTGGGTGGTATGCCGCGACGCGAGCACCAGCTGCCCCTCCGCCAGATAGGGCCGGGCGAAGAACGTCGGCAGCAATGCCACGCCGAGGCCATGGATCGCGGCCTGCGCCATGGTCGAGAACTGGTCAAACATCATGCCGGTTTGCGGCGTTTCATCGATCCCATGGGCCGACAGCCAACGGGCCCAGCCGCGCGGGCGCGTTTCCAGATGCAGCAGCGGATGGGCAAGCATGTCTTCCGCCGAATCGATCGGTTCGGCGATCAGGCCGGGGGCGCAGACGGGAACCACGGTTTCGGGCATCAGCGGCAGGTAATCGACGCCCGGCCAATCCTCGAACCCGAAATGGATGGCAGCGTCGAACCGGCTGCCCTGGAAAGAGAAGGGCTGCAACCGGGTCGAAAGGTTCACCGTCACTTCGGGATGGCTTTGCCCGAAATCCTTGAGGCGGGGGGCCAGCCAATGCATGCCGAAGGCGGGCAGGATCGCGAGGTTCAGTGTGCCGCCAAGCGGGTTGGCCCGCACCGATAGCGATGCCTGTGCGAGCTGGGCGAGGATATCGCGGACCCGCAGCACGTATTGCTGCCCCGCCGGCGTCAGGACCAGTTGCCGACCCTGCCGGTCCAGCAGGCGGACGTCCAACTGGCTTTCGAGCGTCTTGAGCTGGCGGCTGATCGCGCTTTGGGTCAGGGCCAGTTCGCTTGCCGCCCTTGTGGCTGATCCCAGGCGCGCGACAGCTTCGAAAGCCAGCAGCGCCGAGATCGAGGGCAGAAACCTGCGCGGGGCCAACATATGACTTTTACTCATAGGTTCAGAATAAAGCATCGATAGAGTTATCGGCCCGGATTTGCAATACTGGTCCCTGAACGCAGCCTTTGAAAGGAAATGCCATGAATGCCGAAGCACCCATCCTGAAAGCCAAGGATGCCCCCGATCTGGGTAATTTCGACTGGGCGGATCCGTTCCGCCTGTCCGACCAGCTCAGCGAAGATGAGCGGATGATCCAGGAAAGCGCCCGTGCCTATGCGCAGGAAAAGCTGCAACCGCGGGTTATCGAAGCCTTTGCCAATGAGCAGACAGACCCGGAAATCTTCCGTGAAATGGGCGAAATGGGGCTTCTTGGCGTCACGGTTCCGGAAGAATACGGCGGGCTGGGCGGCAGCTATGTGTCCTACGGTCTGGTGGCGCGCGAGGTCGAGCGCGTGGATTCTGGCTATCGCTCCATGATGTCCGTGCAGTCGAGCCTCGTGATGTATCCGATCTATGCCTATGGGTCGGAAGCGCAGCGCAAGAAATATCTGCCGAAACTTTCCAGCGGGGAATGGATCGGATGTTTCGGGCTGACCGAGCCGGACGCGGGCAGTGACCCTGCAGGCATGAAGACCCGCGCCGTCAAGACGGACACGGGTTATCGCATCAGCGGCTCCAAGATGTGGATCAGCAACGCGCCCATTGCCGATGTCTTCGTCGTCTGGGCGAAGTCCGAAGAACACGGCGGCAAGATCCGCGGCTTCGTGCTGGAAAAGGGCATGAAGGGGCTGAGCGCGCCGAAGATCGGCAACAAGCTGTCGCTGCGCGCCTCCATCACCGGCGAAATCGTGATGGACAACGTGGAGGTGGGCGAAGATGCGCTGCTTCCCAATGTGCAGGGGCTGAAGGGGCCGTTTGGCTGTCTGAACCGGGCGCGCTACGGTATCAGCTGGGGCGCGATGGGGGCAGCCGAATTCTGTTGGCACGCTGCCCGTCAGTACGGGCTGGACCGCAAGCAGTTCGACAAGCCGCTCGCCCAGACGCAGCTTTTCCAGAAGAAGCTGGCGGATATGCAGACCGAGATCGCATTGGGTTTGCAGGCGTCGCTTCAGGTCGGGCGGCTCATGGATGCGGCGAATGCCGCGCCCGAGATGATCTCCATCGTCAAGCGCAACAACTGCGGCAAGGCGCTGGATATCGCCCGGATGAGCCGGGACATGCATGGCGGCAACGGTATCTCCGGCGAGTTTCAGGTGATCCGCCACATGATGAACCTCGAGACGGTGAACACCTACGAAGGCACCCACGATGTCCATGCGCTGATCCTCGGACGGGCGCAGACTGGGCTGCAAGCGTTCTACTGATCTGCAAAATTGACTCAGACTGGTAAAGAGGGTGGAGCGGTAAGGCCGGTCCGCCCACTTGGGCAAGTCATGCCAAGCCTGAAAACCGCCATCGCTACCCTTTTCGAATCGGAGCGGATCGTGCTGGATGCCGTCGAAGGCGGATCGATCGATTTCGCCGGTTTCCAGGCCGTCTGGGCCGCATTCGAAAGGTCACGAACATGAAGTTAGCGAGGGTAGGAGAACCGGGGCGGGAGCGTGCCGCGATATTGGATGACGCAGGCAAACTGCGCGATCTGGGGGAGCATTTCGCGGATGTGGACGGCCCTGCGCTGTCGGTCGCCAGCCTCGCGGCCTTGTCGCGGCTCGACCTCGATACGCTGCCGGTCCTGCCCGACGATACGCGCATCGGTGCTTGCGTGGGCGGCGTGGGCAAGTTCCTCTGTATCGGTCTGAACTACCGCGATCACGCGGAAGAAGCGGGCATGGCGATCCCTGAACACCCGATCCTCTTTCTCAAGGCCAATTCGGCTATCTGCGGGCCGAACGACGATCTCGTACTGCCGCGGGGCTCGACGGCGACAGATTGGGAAGTGGAACTGGGCGTGGTGATCGGCACCCGTTGCAAATACGTCTCCGCGGAAAACGCGCTTGAACACGTGGCCGGTTATTGCGTCATCAATGACGTGTCGGAGCGGGACTTTCAAGCCAAGCTGACCGGGCAGTGGACCAAGGGCAAATCCTGCGACAGTTTCGGCCCGCTGGGCCCATGGCTCGTCACGACGGATGAGGTGCCGGACCCGCAGGCGCTGACGATGTCCTGCACCGTCAACGGCGAGACGCGCCAGTCCGGCAGTACCGAAACCATGATTTTTTCGGTGGCCGAGATTATCTCTCATCTCAGCCAGTTGATGACGCTGCATCCCGGGGATGTCATTTCCACCGGCACGCCGCCGGGGGTGGGCATGGGAATGAAGCCGCCCCTCTATCTGAAGGCCGGCGACGTGGTGGAATGCGAAATCGCGGGCATGGGTAGGCAGCGTCAGAAGGTGGTGGCCGACGGCTGACACCTCTCCGCGCCCGCTGCACCATGGCGGGCGTTACTCCTCCAGCGGTGGCGCGCCCCCGGCGAAGGTATTGCCCTCGACGTAATTGCAGGGGTCTTCCTGCATCTGCAGATGCAGCTCGTTACCCGTGTAGGCATGCGCGCGGGCGAGGTCTTCGTCCACATCGATGCCGAGGCCCGGGGCAGTGGGTGCGGTAACGAAACCGTCCTCCACCCGGATGCAGCCCCGGATCAGTTGATCGTGGAACGGGGTTTCGATGGTTTCGGCCATCAGCAGGTTGGGGATGGAGACGGCGAAGTGGATGTTGGCCGCCCATTCAACCGGTCCCGCATAGAGATGCGGGGCCATCTGGGCATTGTAGACCTCCGCCATTGCGGCGACCTTTTTCATTTCCCAGATGCCGCCCGCCCGGCCCAACGCAGGCTGCAGGATGCTTGCCGCGCCTGCGCGCAGGATCGGGGCGAATTCCGCCTTGGTCGTCAACCGCTCACCCGTGGCGACGGGAATGCGCACCGCTCCCGCGACGCGGGCCATCTCGGCGACATTGTCGGGGGGGATCGGTTCCTCGAACCAGAGGGGGCTGTATGGCTCCAGCGCCTGCCCCAGCCGGATCGCCCCGGCGGTGGTAAACTGGCCGTGCGTGCCAAAGAGCAGATCGGCGCGGTCGCCTACCGCTTCGCGGATCGCCTTGCAGAACGCGACGGATTGGGAAATGTCCGCCATCGCGGGCATATGGCCGCCGCGCAGGGTATAGGGGCCCGCGGGGTCGAACTTGATCGCGGTATAGCCCCGCGCCACGCAATCCGCCGCCGCCTCTGCCGCCATTTCGGGGGAGGTCCAGAACGCGGTGATGTCATGATGGGGCAGGGGATAGAGGTAGGTATAGGCGCGCACCCGTTCGTTCATGCGGCCGCCGATGAGCGCATGCACCGGGCGGTCCCGGTCCTTGCCGAGGATGTCCCAGCAGGCGATTTCCAGACCCGAGAAAGCGCCCATGACCGTCAGGTCCGGTCGCTGGGTGAAGCCCGAGGAATAGGCCCGGCGGAACATCAGTTCGATGTTTTCCGGGTTTTCGCCCTGCATGTGGCGGGCAAAGACATCCTCGATCACGTGGCGCATCGCCTCGGGACCGACCGAGGATGCATAGCATTCCCCCCAACCGGTCACACCGCTGTCGGTCGTGAGCTTCACCAATATCCAGTACCGCCCGCCCCAGCCCGGTGCGGGGGGCGCTGTGACGATGATGCCGAGATCCTGTAGCTTCATGGGGTCCCCCCTGCGTGCGCGTCCGCGACCCGTTGTATCATGGGCGCGTAGTGATCGAAGCCAGGCGTCTGCCGGGCCGGGTCCTTGCCGGCGTCGTCCCAGATCCGGACCTGAAGGATCGCATCCAGATTCGGCTCAGCGGCGAAGCGCCGTACTTCATCGGCATCCATCGGCCCGCCCTGCAGGTTCAGCGTATGTACCGAAGCCGGACTGAGCTTGTCGAAATAGGCGGGGTCGGTGGCGCAGAGATAGCGTTTGGCCGCCACGTGATGGCGGATCGGGTCTGTCACCTCATTGGGAAAGAATGGCGCAAGCACCCGCGCGCCCGCTTCTTCGTGCAGGTTGTCGGTGCCCTGTGCCAGCGCGTCGTCGGGGAATTCATTGGTGTAATGGCCAATGTCATGCAGCAGTGCCGCGACGATGGTGCGTTCGGAGGCACCGGCTTCCTCTGCCAGTTGCGCGGCCTGCAGCATATGCTGTGACATGGTCACACGTTCGCCCAGATAGCTTTCGGCGCCCCTGCGGGCAAAGATGTCGCCTATGAACTCGACGATGGTGCCGGTGGTCAGCGTCTCGGTCGTATTCATGCCGCGGCTCCTTCCAGTGCCGCGAGAGTGGAGAGGATGCCATCCTTGTCGGCATAGCATCCCTGCAGCCAGCGCGTGCCCGACCCGCTGTAGCCCTTGCGGGCATGCAGCACGCGGGTGTTGTCCACCACGAACCCTTCGCCCGGTGCCAGCTTGAACCTGACCTGCATCGCCTCATCGTCGATGATCGCGGCAAAGCGCCGGTAGGCCGCGTAATAATCGGCCATCCGGTCAAAGGGTACATCGGTGAAGGGTGCCGCCGAACGCGCGTTGAACCGCACCGCCTGCAGAACACCGTCGGGGGAAAGCTCGATCAGCGGGCGGCGCGCGTGAAGCGCCACGCCAGCGGAGCCGGTGTAGCTGAACCGCGCGCAATGCTGCGACAGTAGATCAAAGCCGCGGGGGTCCTCTTGCTGCAGCCGGCGGGCGGCCGCGAAACCATCGACCACCATGCTGTCGCCGCCCTCGGCGCTGTTTTCGAGACAGCAAAGAACCTGCACCGTCGGTTGCGGATCGCGGTAGGGGTTGTCGGTATGGGCCTGAAGGCCAAGCCCGGTGTAGGCGAGGTTCACGGGGTTCACCTCTGTCCGGACTTCGAAATGCCGACCATAGTTGGTTTCGCGCACATGGCCGAAAAGATCGACAACATCGAAAAGCGCGCCCGGTTCCTTGCGCAGGCCAGTGACCTTGGCCACCCCGTAGCGGCGCAGTGCGGCGAGCCAGCTGCGCAAGGCCTCCCCCCGGTCCTGCAATGCCGCCAGATCGGAAGACGGCAGATCATCACTAAGCGCATTGTCCCAAGCCTTCGCGCCCTCGGGCAGACGGCCCGCTTCGCGCGGCTGCGGCCTGTCGTAGGCATGGGCGGCAAGCCAGTCGCCGTCGAACCGCGCCTTGCGATCATCGGCGGCGAAGGTGACGGTGACCGACTTCCCCTCCAGTGTCGCATCGCTCAGGCGGCAGTCCTTTGGCAGGTCGGCAAGGGTGGTCAGTTTCTGCCCGTTACCGGGGTCGCGCGCCCAGTCTTCCTGCGCGTTGTCGCGCAGCCAGACCGCATGGAACCGCAGGCGTTCCCCGGCGGCGGTGGTCAGCGCCAGTATGTCCCCGCCGGATTGCAGCGTCGCTTCGGTCAGTTGCATGGCCATGCTCTCCTTTCCGGCGGGGCGGCAAGATTCAGCGGTCGAAGATAATCACGTTCCGCCGCGCCGCGCCTGTCTTGGTGTCTTCGATGGCTTCGTTGATCTGGTCCAGCGTCCAGCGACCGGAAATCAACTCATCCAGCTTCAGGCGTCCCTGACGGTAAAGGTCAACCATCCACGGAATGTCCCGCTGCACGACCACGTCGCCCATCTTGGAGCCGACCATTCCCTGACCTGTCGCCGCCAGCATTACGGGTTCATAGGTGGACATCGCGCCGGAATGGGGCATACCCACCATGATGACCTTGCCGCCACCCGCAAGGTAGCGCGGCGCGGTGTCATAGGCGGGAATGGCACCGACGGTAACGATCACCGCGTCGGCACCCCGGCCCATGGCTTTCTTGGCATCACGCCAAGGGCTCTTGCCGGTGGCGAGCACACCGTCGGTCGCGCCGAATTCACGGGCGATCTGCAGTTTCTCCTCGCTCATGTCCACGGCCACGATCCGCCGTGCACCGGCGATCCGGGCACCCTGAATGGCGTTGAGGCCAACGCCACCGGCGCCGATCACCACCACGTCCTGCCCGGTGCGCAATCCGGCCGCGTTCACCACGGCGCCGACCCCGGTGATGACACCGCAGGCGATAAGGCTGGCGGACTCCTTGGGAATATCGTCCCCGATCTTCACCACCTGGTTCTGTTCGACGACGACCTTCTCGGCAAAGGCGCCGGAGGCCATGGCCTGATGCAGCTTGCCGCCGTCCTTCGTTTTGAGGGGGCCCGCGTCGCCGTCATAAGGCGTTTCGCATACCGTCGGCTTGCCGCTGGCACAGCTGGGGCAGGTGCCACAGGCGCGGATCAGTGTCACGACCACGCTGTCACCCGGCGCGAGCCCCCGGACGGAAGGACCGACCGCGGAAATGCGCCCCGCCGCTTCGTGACCATAGACCGCCGGAAGCGATCCGCCCCACGCGCCGCCGGCGAAGGAGATGTCCGAATGGCAGATCGCCACGGCATCCAGTTCGACCTCGACTTCGCTGCCTTCGGGGGCGCGCAGATCGACCTCTTCGATAGTGAGGGGGGTGCCGAACTCATGGCAGACGGCGGCTTTGATCAGGGCCACGGCAGTTCCTTTCAGGTCTCGTTCAGGGGCGGAAGGTGGCCGTTCCGCGCCAGTGACGCAAGCGGCTTTTGCCTCTTGCGGTAAATCAACCGTCAGCTGCCTGTTCGCGCCCTTCTGAGAAAGAGCGCAAGCCCCAGCAGTGAAAGCCCCAGCGCCAGCAGAAAGGGAGCGCCGGGCAGGTAGACCGGCGCGCCCGTCCGGGTGAAGGCAGCAAAGGACCATGTCATCGCAAGCGGGGAAAGAATCATCGCAAGCGAAGACGCCGAGGTGAGTGCGCCCTGCAGTTCACCCTGTGCATCCGCGCCGACCCTCCGGGACATGATGCCCTGCAACGCGGGGGGAATGACCCCGGCCAATGCCGCAAGCGGCGTGAGCACCAGCGCGATGCCCCCCGATCCGACGAAGGCGAGCAGCGTGTAACTGAGAATGGAAAAGAAGAACCCCGCCAGCACGATACCGGCTTCTCCCGCACGGGTCAGCAGCGGGCGGATCAACACGCCCTGCACCAGCGCCATCGCGGTACCGTAGACTCCCAGCGAAATGCCGATTGTTCCGGGGCCCCAGCCATACCGCTCCTGCGCGAAATAGGCCCAGACGGCGGGAAAGACGGCAAAGGCCACGTGATAGAGGAAATAGATCCCCAGCAACCGGCCCAGCCCGGGCAGACGGCCCAGATGCCGTACGACGCCCAGCGGATTGGCGCGCCGCCATGACACCGGGCGCCGGTTCGCCCGCGTCACCGTTTCGCGCAGAACGAACCAGCCGAAGACGACATTGCCTGACGCAAGCAGCGCCGCCGCCCAGAACGGCGCGCGGGTGCCGTAGCCTGCAAGCAGCCCGCCAATCAGCGGGCCCAGCACGAAGCCCACGCCAAAGCTCGCCCCGATGAGGCCGAAGGCAGCAGCACGCCGTGCGGGTGGGGTGACATCCGCCATATAGGCGGAAGCGGTCGCCTGTGTCGCGGCTGTCACGCCACCCACAAGGCGGCCCAGTAGCAGCAGCCAGATCGTCCCCGCCAGCGCCATGACGATGTAATCCGCCGCCATCACGGCAAGTGAGCCCAGCAGCACCGGCCGGCGCCCGAACCTGTCCGACAGGGCGCCCACCACCGGGCTGAAGAGAAATTGCATCACGGCGAAACTGGTAGCCATCACGCCGCCCCAGACCGCCGCGCGCGCCAGATCGCCCCCGGTCACCTCGCGGATAAGGTCGGGCATCACGGGTACGATCAAGCCGATTCCCATGGCGTCGATCACCACGGTGATCAGGATGAAGACCGTCGCCGCGCGCATGGATCAGAGTTTCGCGACCCGTTCGGCGAAGGCACGGGCCATCGCGGGGGCCTCGCCCATCTGGCGGGCCGGATCGAAAAGGTCTGGAGGCAGGTCGGGGTAGTCGGCCCTTGCCAGTTCCGCCAGCGGTACGCGTTTTTCCTGTGCATCGCGGCAGAGCCGCTTGGTGACCTGTTGTGCTTCGGGCCGGGGCATCCTGTCGGTCAGCGCGAAACTCAGCGCCTCGGCATGGACAAGCCCGATCCCTTCGTCGAGCGTCGCGTGCATCCGGATGGGTTGCGGGCCGAGGCTGGCGGTCAGACGGTTCGCCTGCCCGAGTGCTGCCGCGCAGGTAAGCGTGAGTTGCGGGACCATCATCCACTCGGCGAACCATGCCGCCCCGTCGCGCTGGTGTTGATGCGCGGCGGCGGCCTGCAGGCCCGCGCGCAGCCCGGTGAACTGGTGGCCGAGCGCCACCAGCGCCGAGGGCCCTACCGGGTTCTGTTTCTGCGGCATGGTGGAGGATGCGCCCACCGCGCCGAGGCTCACCTCTTCCACGCCGCTGGCAGTGAGGCCCAGCAACGTCTGCCCGATATGGCCCAAAGCTGCGGTTACGCGGCCTTGCCAGTCCGCGATGCGCAGGATCGGGGTGCGGTCGGTGTGCCAGCTTCGCCCCGGATCGACGAGCCCGAGCGCGCCGGCCAGTGCGGCGCGGGTTTCCCCGGCCTGCGGACCAAGGGCAGAGGCCGTTCCCGCCGCGCCAGAGAGCGACACCCAGAGCGCGCCCTGACGCAGCGCAGGCAATTCCTCCAAGGCATCCGCCAAGGGCGCGCCGAAGGCTGCGATGACCGCCCCCCATGACGTCGGTGTGGCGATCTGCCCCCATGTCCGGGCCGGCATCGGTAGGCTGGCGTGTTCACCCGCGGCCCGCCCCAACGTGCCGAGGATGGCGCGTAGGTCGGTTTCCGCCAGCAGCAGCGCCTGCCGCAGGCGCAACATCAGCCCTGTGTCGATGATATCCTGACTGGTGGCCCCCCAATGGACGTATTGCGTGTGTTCGGGGGCCTGCATCTCTTGGCGGAAGGCAGCGACGAGCCCCGGCACGCAAACGCCGTTTTCGCCCGTGGGGGCGGCCAGCGCCCCGGGATCGATCTGTATTTCAAGGCTCGCCCGGTGGATGGCAGCGGCACTGATCTCGGGGATCACGCCGAGACTGCCCTGCACCTTGGCAAGCGCACCTTCGACCAGCAGCATCGCCCGGATCGCTGCCGTATCGGAAAACAGCCGCCCCGTCTCGCCGGTGTCGAAGAGGCGCGCGAAAAGCGGGCTGTCGAAAACCGAAGCCGCCATGTCAGCGCCGTCCCTTTCGCGTGAACAACTGGTCAGACATGCCCCACCCCCTTGAGGAAATCGGTGAGGATACGGCCGTATTCCTCGGGCTGTTCGACGCAGGGCAGATGGCCCGCCTTGCGGATCAGGGCGAACTTGCTGGCCGGGATCAATTCTACCGTCTCGCGCACCAGATCGGGCGGGGTGGAGCCGTCTTCGGTGCCCGCGATGCCGAGTGCAGGCAGGCGCAGCCCGCTTGTGGGGGTCATAAAATCGGTATGCGAGATCGCGGCGGAACACCCAGCGTAGCCCTGCGGCTCCTGCCGGACCAGCATGTTGCGCCACAGCTCCAGTTCGGGCGTGTCCCGGAACTCCTTGGAGAACCAGCGTTCCATGACCGCATCGGCAAGGGTTTCGATACCGTCGCGCAGAACGGTGTCTATCCGCTCGGCCCAGATTGCCCGGGTGCCGATCTTGCTGCCGGTGTTCGACAGAACCAGCGCCCGCACGATGTCGAGCCGTTTGACGGCGAGCCCCTGCGCGATCATTCCCCCGATGCTCAGCCCCACGAACACGCATTCGCGTACGTTCAGGTGATCCAGCAGGCGTTCGACGTCGGTGATCAGTGCGCCCATGGCATAGGGGGCGGGCGGGCAGCTCGACAATCCGTGCCCGCGCTTGTCATAGCGGATAATCCGCAGACCTTCGGGAAGATGGGGGAGCACCGGATCCCACAGGCGCATGTCTGTTCCCAGCGAGTTCGCGAAAACGACCGGCGGGCCATCGCGCGGGCCCTCGTCGCGGTAGTGCAGCCGGACCTCGCCGGTGTCGAAAAGATGCATGGTGATCTCCCTTCCGTGGTGGTGCGCCCTGAACTGCGCGGCTTAGTGCAACGTCTCCAGCGCCCGGGCGAAGATGTCCGCATCCACGTTTCCGCCCGAAATGGTGACGATCACCTTTTCAGTATCGCCGAAGGCCTCGGGGTGAAACAACACCGCCGCAAGCGCCACGGCGCCACCGGGTTCGGCTACCAGTTTCAGCCGGTTGAAGGCATGAGCCATGGCCTGCAATGCCTCCGCGTCGGTGACAGCGATGCCCGGCCCGGCCAGCCGTTGCATGATGGGAAAGGTAATATCCCCGGGCTGCGGCGTCACGATGGCATCGCAGATGGAACCGCCCATGGCGGGATTGCGCAGAATGCGCCCTGCGGCCAGCGACCGGGTGGTATCGTCAAACCCTTCGGGCTCCGCCGGGCGGGCGCGCAGCCCGGGGGCTTCGGCCTCGAACGCCAGTGCTGTGCCGGACGTCAGACCGCCCCCGCCGCAGCAGATCACCACATCGGCCTGCGTGATGCCCAGTGCGGCGGCCTGCCGCGCAATCTCCAGCCCCATTGTGCCCTGGCCCGCGATGACCTGCGGCTCGTCATAGGGTTTGATCAGGGTGAGGCCCCGTGTCCGCGCCAGTTCGGCGCCGATGTCTTCCCGGCTCTCCCTGTTCCGGTCATAGAGGACTACCTCGGCGCCATAGGCGCGCGTATTGGCGATCTTCAGTTGCGGCGAATCCTCGGGCATGACGATGACCGCCGGGGCCCCGTGCATTCGCGCGGCCAGCGCGACACCCTGCGCGTGATTGCCGCTGGAATAGGCAATGACCCCCTTGGCGCGGACCTCTTCCGCCAGCGCCGAAAGCGCGGAATAGGCACCGCGAAACTTGAAGCTGCCGGTATGCTGCAGACATTCCGGTTTGATCCAGACCCGCCGCCCGGCGATTTCGTCCAGCAACGGCGCATTGAGCAATGGGGTCTCGCGCACATGTCCGGCGAGCCGCGCGGCGGCGGCCCGGATCATTTCGATGTTCATTCCATTTCCTTCACGCCTCGGTCCATCGTCACGCGGCTCAGGCCGCAAGATCCGGGATTCCCGAAAGATCGGTCAGTACGCTGTCTGGCTTCCAGGGCAGACGATCCACCGGATCGCCACCCCGGTTGACCCAAGCTGTCACGAAACCATAGCCTTTCGCCGCCGCTGCATCCCAGCCGTTCGACGATACGAAGAGCACCTCTGACTTGGTGCAGCCAAAACGATCCGTCACCAGATCGTAGACCTGACCGTTCGGTTTGAAAATTCCGACGCTTTCGACCGAAAGGCAATCGTCCAGCATGTCGCCGATACCGGCAGATTTGATCGCACCTTCCAGCATGCCGGGGGAGCCGTTGGACAGGATCGCGGTATTCAGCCCGGCCTGCTTCAGCGTGGCCAGCATGGCAGGCACCTCAGGATAGGCCTGAAGCTCCCAGTAGAGTGCCAGAAGCCTTTCGCGCAATTGGGCATCCCTGGCGTGGCCGGTTTTTTCCAGCGTCCAGTCCAGCCCGTCCTGCGTGACCTGCCAAAAATCGGTGTGGGCCCCGGTGATCGCCCGAATCCACGAATATTGCAGCTGCTTCTGCCTCCAGAATTCCGCGATCCGCGGCCAGTCGTCCGCGATATCCCTGTGGTCCGGTTCGGAGGCCGCGCGCCTTGCGGCGGCGCTGACATCGAACAATGTACCATAGGCGTCGAAGATACAGGTGGTAACGGGCATACCGGCTCCCTTTTTGATACCGCCAGACTGTCATGGGGCCGAAGCGGGGAAAAGAGCGGAAATTGCGCGGTCCGGGGCAGGGGTTTACTCTTGGGGTCAACTTCTTCAGGGTGCGTGCCGAATCGGAGCACCCGCGCAGATACGTGGCCTCCCCCCTTTTTCCTTTATATTCCGGAGTATTCAGATGGCTGAGGTCAAATCAGGCGATACCGTACAGATTCACTACACAGGCACCCTGCAGGACGGCACGACGTTCGACAGTTCCGAAGGGCGCGACCCGCTGGAATTCGTCGTGGGTTCGGGCCAGATCATTCCCGGGCTCGACAATGCGCTGCCCGGCATGAACGAAGGTGAGCGCAAGACCGTCAAGGTCGACAGCGCCGAAGCCTATGGCCCGGTGAACCCCGAAATGCAGCAGTCCATCCCGCGGGAAGGCATCCCGGCGGACATTCCGCTGGAACCGGGCACCCAGTTGCAGATGCAGACGCCCGATGGGCAGGCGATGCCGGTGACGGTCGTTTCCGTGGATGAGGCGAGCGTGACGCTTGATGCGAACCACCCGTTGGCTGGCAAGGATCTTCAGTTCGATATCGAAGTGGTAAAGATCGCCTGATCGGCAATCGTCAGCGAAGAACGTAGCGCGCCGGAATCTGGCGCGCTGCGAAACCGGCAGCGGCGGGGGTGATGACTGCCGCGACTGGCATGACAAGTCGCGGAGAGCCTGCCGCGCGTTGGGCAAGCTGATAGGGCTGCGTGCCCACTTCCGCACGTTGACCCGCCTTGTCGCCGTCGCGCTGGGTGGCGGCGATTGCGGCCTGCGGCATCGCGATGCCGCGCAGCGCCTCGCGCAGTTCCGGTTCGCTCTGCAGGGTGACGCCGATGGTGATCGACAGGGCCAGACCGGACAATTTGCCAAGCCTGCGTGCCAGCTTGGCCCGGTTCCGGTGGTCGCTTTCCCTTTTTTGGCGGTATGACAATATCAGTGGCATGACCCCATCCTGAAGGCGAATCGTGAAAGAACGATGGCTTTCGCATTAATTCTTCGCCTTTCTTCCGGCACGGTTCGTGGGCTTCGTGGCGCAAGTAGGGCGGTTTGCCCTTCTCTCCCTGTAAGGCAGGGCATAGACAGCCCGTATGGATGAATTCGAAATCTACCTCGTCTGTCCCCCGGGGCTGGAAACCGCTTTGCTGGCCGAAGCGCAGGAGAAGGGATTCGCCGATCCCACAGCGAACAATGGCGGGGTCACCATCAGGGGAGGATGGCCCGAGGTCTGGCGCGCAAATCTGGAATTGCGCTGCGCAACCCGGGTCCTGGCGCGGATCGGCAGCTTCATGGCATTCCACCTTGCCCAGTTGGACAAGCGCGCCCGGCGGTTCGAATGGGGCAAAGTGCTGCGTGCGGAGGTCCCCTTGCAGGTGCAGGTCACGAGCCGGAAGTCCAAGATTTACCATGCCGGTGCCGCCGCCCAGCGGATCGAAACGGCGCTGCGCGACTCTCACGGATTTACGGTCGATGCGGCAGCGGAACTCGTCCTGAAGGTCCGGATCGAGGACAACCGCGTCACCCTCAGCCTCGATACCACGGGCGAAGCCTTGCACAAGCGCGGGCACAAGCAGGCTGTCGGCAAGGCCCCCCTGCGCGAAACCATGGCGGCGGCCTTTTTGCGCCAATGCGGCTACGATGGCCGCGAACCCGTGGTGGACCCCATGTGCGGATCGGGTACGATTCCCATTGAGGCGGCGGAAATTGCCGCCGGCCTCGCCCCGGGCCGAACGCGCGAATTCGCGTTTCAATCCTTTGCGTCTTTCGATGCCGAAACCTGGGAGGATATGCGTGCCGTTTCCGGGGCCTCGGTGCCCGGGGGATCCCCACGCTTTTTCGGCTCCGACCGTGACGCAGGTGCCATCCGCATGAGTGTGGCCAACGCGGAGCGCGCAGGGGTCGCCGCGCTATGCTCCTTCGCTTGTCACGGGGCGGGTGAGGTCACGCCGCCCGAAGGCCCCCCGGGTTTGGTGCTGGTCAATCCCCCCTATGGCGGCCGGATCGGCAACAAGAAGCTGCTCTATCCGCTCTACGCGACCCTTGGCCAGACGATGAAGGAAAGGTTTCGCGGCTGGCGCGTCGGGCTGGTCACCAGCGAACCCGCGCTCGCCCGGGCCACGGGCCTGCCATGGAAACCGCAGGGCCCGCCCATCGCCCATGGCGGCATGAAGGTCTGGCTCTGGCAGACCGACAAGCTCCGCTGAGCTTCTCATGATCGGAAATACTTCGGGGAGGGGGAGGGGCAGCGCCCCTCGCTCCCGCAATTCGCTGTCAGCCCGGCGGGTTCAGAGGTGCTCTTGCTGCGGCATCCCCAGTACGTGGAAACCGCCGTCCACGCGAATGATCTCCCCCGTGGTGCAGGCGCCGGCGTCCGATACCAGGTAGACGGCCGTGCCGCCGACCGCCTCCAGCGTCGCATTGGCGCGCAGGGGGGCGTTCTGGTCGGTGTGCTTGTAGGTCTTACGCGCCCCGCCGATGGCCGCGCCCGCGAGGGTCTTCATCGGCCCGGGAGAGATCGCGTTAACGCGGATACCTTCGGGGCCAAGGTCGTTCGCCAGATAGCGCGTCGCACTCTCCAGCGCGGCCTTGGCGACGCCCATGACGTTGTAGTTCGGCACCACCCGGTTGCTGCCCTGATAGGTCAGCGTGATCAGCGTGCCGCCATTTTCCTTCATCAGCGGATGGGCCCGCCGGGCGACTTCGATGAAGCTGTAGGCGGAGATGTCCATGGAGTGTTTGAAATTCGCGCGGCTGGTGTTCAGGAACCGGCCCGTCAACTCGGACTTGTCCGAAAAGGCGATAGCATGCACGACGAAATCGATGCTGGGCCAGCGGTCACCCAACTGGGCGAAGGCCGCCTCCAGTGACGCGTCGTCGGTCACATCCACGTCCACCATGAAGTCACTGCCCACGCTTTCGGCGAGCGGTTTCAGGCGGCTGCCGAAGGCTTCACCCTGATAGGTAAAGGCCAGTTCCGCCCCCGCTTCGGCCAGTGCCTTTGCGATCCCCCATGCGATGGAGCGTTCGTTGGCGACACCCATGACGAGGCCGCGTTTTCCCTTGAGCATGTCCGACATGGCGCTGCGCCTCACTCTTTGAATTTCGAAAGGATCATGGATCCGTTGGTGCCGCCAAAGCCGAAGGAATTTGTCATCACGCTGTCGAGGCCCGCGTTTTCCACCAGTTCCGTCGCGATTTCTTCCGGCTTCAGCGCAGGGTCCAGCGTTTCGACGTTGATCGAGGGGGTGATGAAGTCATGCTCCAGCATCAGAAGGCAGAAGATCGCCTCCATTGCGCCCGCGGCCCCCTGTCCATGGCCGGTCATCGACTTGGTGGAGGATACCGGCGGCGTCGTGCCGTCGCCGAAGACCCGGCGCACGGCTTCGATCTCGCCCACGTCGCCGACGGGGGTAGAGGTGCCATGGGCGTTGATATAGCTGACCTTGCGACCTTCGGGCAGGGTATCCAGCGCAAGCTGCATGGCGCGGGCACCGCCTTCGCCCGAGGGGGCGACCATGTCGTGCCCGTCCGACGTGGCAGCGAAGCCTGTCACTTCCGCATAGATTTTAGCGCCGCGCGCCTGCGCGTGTTCAAGCGATTCCAGCACCACGATGCCGCCGCCGCCGGTGATGACGAAACCGTCGCGGTTCGCATCGAAGGCGCGCGACGCCTTTTCGGGCGTGTCGTTGTACTTGCTGCTCATGGCGCCCATCGCATCGAACAGGCAGGACAGCGTCCAGTCCAGCTCTTCCCCGCCACCTGCAAACATGACGTCCTGCTTGCCCAGCATGATCTGCTCGGCGGCCGATCCGATGCAATGCAGCGACGTGGAACAGGCAGAGGTGATCGAATAATTGATGCCCTTGATCTGGTAGGCGGTGCTGAGGTTCGCACTGACTGTGGAGGACATGCATTTCGGCACGGCGAAAGGCCCGATCCGCTTGGTGGCACCCGTTTTGTCCACGGTGTCATGCGCGGTTTTCATTGCACTCGTCGATGGCCCGCCGGACCCCGCGATCAGGCCCGTGCGGGGGTTGCTGATGGTGTCCTCTTTCAGCCTGGCATCGGCGATTGCCTGCTGCATGGCGATATAGGCATAGGCCGCGCCCGGCCCCATGAAGCGCAGCGTGCGCTTGTCCACGTGGTCCGCCACATCCAGCTTGATCGTGCCTGCCACGCGGCTGCGGAACCCGTGTTCCGCCATCTCGGGGCTGGCCTCGATACCGGATTTGCCGCTTTTCAGCGCGGCAAGAACCTCTTCGGCGTTGTTTCCGATGGACGAGACAATGCCCAGCCCTGTGACGACGACGCGGCGCATGGCGCACTCCTGTTTCTCTGTTCGGGGGTCACTCTAGCGCAGCGGTCAGCTTTCCGACAACGCCACTTTCATGTCCTTGACCTGATAGATCACCTCTCCGTCGGCTTCCACGATGCCGTCGGCGACGCCCATGGTCAGCCGGCGGGTCTGGATCGCCTTGGTGAAATCGATCTTGTAGGTCAGCATCTTGCGATCGGGCCGGACCATGCCGGTCAGCTTCACCTCCCCTACGCCGAGCGCGTAGCCGCGCCCCTGCCAGCCGCGCCAGCCGAGGTTGAAGCCCGTCAACTGCCACAGCCCGTCGAGCCCGAGGCAGCCGGGCATGATCGGGTTGCCCGGGAAATGACATTCGAAAAACCACAGGTCCGGCGTGATGTCGAATTCGGCGGTGATATGTCCCTTGCCATGCGTGCCGCCATCGGCGGAAACGTCGGTGATCCGGTCCATCATCAGCATCGGCGGGGCAGGCAGCTGCGCGTTGCCGGGGCCGAAGAGTTCGCCACGGGCACAGGCGAGCAACGCCTCCTTGTCAAAGCTGGTGGGGTAATCGGCCATGAAAGCGCGTCTCCTTGGGAACTTGCGGTTCGGCGTGATCTAACATTGCGGGTGGCCGTCCCGCAAGGGCGAGTACCATAGGACAAATTCGGCATTTTCCATTGAAGATCGCTGTTTGTCCGACCTATATAGGGGGCAGAGGGCACCGGGATGCATATGACCGACGAGATGCGACAGAAAGGTGAACGCTGGCTGGCGAAGGCCGGTGTGCGTCCGACGCGGCAGCGCGCGACGCTGGCGGGCCTCCTGATCGGGGACGGCCAGCACCGTCATGTCACCGCCGAAAGCCTTTTCGATGCCGCCCGTGGTCAGGGCGACGGTGTGTCACTGGCGACGGTTTACAACACGCTGCGTACCTTCTGTGACGCGGGGCTGTTGCAGGAAGTCACGGTCGACGGTTCTAAGAGTTACTTCGATACCAATACCCATGACCACCCACATTTCTACTGGGAAGACGAAGGCCGGCTGACAGATGCCCCATCGGACGAACTGGTGATCGCGCAGGTGCCCGACGCGCCGGAAGGCGCTGAAATCGCGTCGGTAGACGTGGTCATCCGCCTGCGGCGGAAAGGCTGACTTCAGAGGTGGAAGGGGCTTTCGGAGGTGGCTATGCTTTCGAGCACGGGCACAAAACCCACTAGCACCATTCGCTACTACCCCTTAGAACCACTGGCCCGGTTCCATCAGCCCCAGATCCAACAATTGACGTGAATGCCATTCGAAGGGCGCTGAATTGTGCCATTTGAAACTCGTGATGGCTTCGGTGCTGCCGGCATTGATCTTGAGCGCCTTCGCCGTGCGGAATGAGCAGACCGCCGCGGTGATATTATGGTGCCACGGGCAGGCGTAGGTGTTATATTCT
This sequence comes from Sulfitobacter sp. HI0040, assembly GCF_001634885.1. Classification (GTDB taxonomy): domain Bacteria; phylum Pseudomonadota; class Alphaproteobacteria; order Rhodobacterales; family Rhodobacteraceae; genus Sulfitobacter. Next base: position 23,254 of record NZ_LWEX01000457.1, read on the forward strand.
TCGTCGTTGAAAGTGTCGTCCGGGCGCAGGCGTAGCCCCGGCTTGGCGCGGAAAAGGGCGATGCGGTCGATCTTGCGCCGGGCCTGCGGCACGTGTTCCTCGTAGCGCCATTTCAGCCCGCCGAAAAAATCGAGCTGGCGCTCCTTGGGGTGGCCGTGATTGTCCGGGTCCTTCCGCGCGAGCGCATAGTAGCCTGACCGGTCCATATGCGCGGTGTCGAGCGATACGGCATCGGGATGAGCCGCCAAATCTTCCGCATAGAGGTCAATCACATAGGTCAGCATCGCATCGCGGCGTTCTTCGGTATGGAAGGCCAGCATCTCCGATACGTTGCGCGTTTCGCAAAAGGGGTGGAACAGGTATTCAGCGTTGTAGCCGTAATAGAACCATTGGCCGGGCGCGGCCTCGATCAGTTGATTGACCGCATACACGAGCGCCTCCGGGCCGGAGGTATCGTAATCCACCCGGTGCACCCCCACGGCGAGGTCGCGCGGCAGGTCGAAGGCTTCGGGCATCAGGGCAACCACGTTGACGAACCCGGCCTGCTGGTGATGTCTGAGCGTAGTGGCGACCTCCACGTCGTCTTCCACGAGGATCACCGCGTTCGGGCCCTTGGCAAGGTGCTTGGCCCCCTCCCGCACGAACTGGTCCAATGTCTTGTAGCGCATGCGCCCGCCCGTTTTTCCTTTGGCGCAACCTCGGTCAAATCGCCCTCCATTGCAAGGTGCGCCGCGCTTTGCTAGATGGCGCTCTCCCCCACATCGGACAGGGATGTTGCTATGACCGCCCCGAAGAAGCTGTTCATCAAGACCTACGGCTGCCAGATGAATGTCTATGACAGCGAACGCATGGCCGAAGCGCTGGGCGGGCAGGGCTACGTCCAGACGCAGACAGCCGCCGAGGCGGATATGATCCTGCTCAATACCTGTCACATTCGTGAAAAGGCGGCGGAGAAGGTCTATTCCGAACTGGGGCGGCTGAAGCCGCTGAAGGAAGCGAACCCGGACCTCAAGATCGGTGTCGCCGGTTGCGTGGCCCAGGCCGAAGGCGAAGAGATCATGCGCCGCCAGCCGGCTGTCGACCTCGTGGTGGGGCCGCAGTCATACCACCGTCTGCCACAGATGGAGGCGCGCCTGCGCGAAGGGCGCTCGGCGCTCGATACCGATTTTCCCGAAGAGGACAAATTCGCGCATCTTGCAAAACGTCCAAAGGCCCGGCGGGCGCCTTCGGCGTTTCTGACCGTGCAGGAAGGCTGCGACAAATTCTGCGCCTTCTGCGTCGTACCCTATACCCGCGGCGCAGAGGTGAGCCGGCCGGCGGATCGCGTCCTCGAAGAGGCGCGCGATCTGGTGGAAAGGGGCGTCCGGGAGATCACGCTGCTGGGCCAGAACGTCAATGCCTATCACGGGGCTGGCCCCGCGGGCGACATGACGCTGGCCGCGCTGATCCGGGAGCTTGACCGGATCGACGGGCTGGAGCGTATCCGCTATACCACAAGCCACCCCAATGACATGGACGACGAACTGATCGCCGCCCATGGCGAGGTGGACAAGTTGATGCCATATCTGCATCTGCCGGTGCAGTCAGGCTCGGACCGTATGCTCAAGCGCATGAACCGAAGCCATACCGCCGAAAGCTATCTGCGCCTCATCGAACGTATCCGCGCGGCCCGCCCCGATATCGTCATGTCCGGCGATTTCATCGTCGGCTTCCCGGAGGAGACCGATGCCGATTTCGACGCGACGATGGAGCTCGTCCGGCAGGTCCGCTACGGTTACGCCTATTCCTTCAAATATTCCTCCCGCCCCGGGACGCCCGCGGCCGAACGCCCGCAGGTTCCTGCAGAGGTGGCGGATGCGCGGCTTCAGAAGCTGCAGGCGCTGATCACCGGGCAACAACAGAGCATCCAGCAGGAAATGGTGGGCCGCGACCTTTCGGTGCTCGTGGAAAAGCCGGGTCGGAAGCCGGGGCAGATGGTCGGAAAGTCGGAATATCTGCACGCGGTGCATATTGAGGATGCCACAGCCGCCGTGGGCGAGGTTGTTCTTGTGAGAATCGTGGCCGCCCAGACCAACTCGTTGACTGCGCGTCAACTTTAGCCCCAGTCACTCCGCTTGGCGTGCCCGCAATTGTATTCGCCCGGGAACCGTTCCGGGGCAACATCTGGGTAATGTTTCAAAATTAAACACAAAATGGGACAATGTGTGCTTCACAGCGTCTCAAATTTTACCTAATCTGTTCGTGATACGGGGGCTGCCGCGGGCCACAACCGCGGGCAGGAACCCTTTTCGGGGGAACAGGACAAGGAAAATTGCTGTGGTGAATGCGATTACCAAAGCGGCACGCGGGCTGGCAGGGCTGGCCATGATCGCCGCCCTGGGTCTGCAGACGAGCGTTGCCAGCGCGCAGACCCCGTCCCAAGGTGGACGGGATCAGGGGATCTACCTGCCGACGATCTGGGTCGATCCGGACGGTTGCGAACATTGGGTCATGGATGACGGTGCCGAAGGTTATATGACGCCGCATACGAACCGTCAGGGCATTCCGGTCTGCCGCCGGGGCAATGTCTGCGGGGTCATGAATACGGATCAGTTCTTTGCCACGGACAGTTTCCGTATCCATCCGCAGGGCAAGGCGCGGCTGGCGGATTTCTTCCGCACCACCGGCGCGGTGTCCTACATCATCACCGGTCACACCGACAGCCGGGCATCTGACGCCTACAACATGCGCCTGTCGCTGAACCGCGCCAATTCGGTCGCGGCGGTGGCGCAGGCCACCGGCGCACGTATCGCCGACGTGCGCGGCTATGGCGAACGGATGCCTGCGGCCTCCAACGCCACGGCTCTGGGGATGGCAAAGAACCGTCGTGTCGAAATCATCTGCATTCGCTGAGGGGACTACAAAGTGATTCATACCAAGATCATCATGGTCACCACCTGCGCGCTGGGACTGTCGGCCTGCGCCGATTACGAAGGCGGGCTGGTGCGGGGATATCCGTCTGACAAGACGGTCGACCGGGGCATCGACAAAAAGCATCTGTCGCAGCTTCAGGCCGGTATCTGGGTCGATCCCAACGGCTGCGATCACTGGATCATCGACGATGGCGTCGAAGGCTACCTTTCGGCGCGGCTCGACAAGTTCGGCAAGCCGGTCTGCTCCGGCGTTGCACCGCCCACCCACACCGTCGGCGATTTCAAGGGCGGTTCCTACATCCCGGATCCGAACTAGGCTTGGCCCGGAGTGCTGGCAGCTTTCGGCCGGAGCGTTTCGCGCTCCGGCCTTTTTTGTGCGCAAGGACCCATTTCCTGTCTTCCGGGGCTGCACGCGCCCGGGGGATCACCTATATCTTTCCTTCATACCCCCTTCCAAGGAGCACCACTTGGCCACAAGCGACCTCATGACCCCTCCGGCGGCACCCGCCGAAAAGGCGATAGAATTTCCCGACAATCGGCTGCTGATCGATCTCTGCGGCGCCTATGACGCCCATCTGGCTGCGATCGAAAAGGCGCTGGAGGTGCAAATCGTACGCCGCGGCAATCACCTTTCCATCATGGGCGAGCCCGAGGCGGCCGCACAGGCGGAACAGGTGCTCAATGCGCTCTACACCCGGCTCGAAGGGGGTCGCTCCGTCGAGGCGGCGGATGTGGACAGCATGTTGCGCATGGGCCAGTCAGAGGCGGGCACCGGCGTGCGCGACGGCGACCAGCTGGAAATGCCCATCGCGGGCGGGGTGGAGATCCAGACGCGCAAGAAGCGGGTCGAGCCGCGTACAGCCGCCCAGAAAGCCTATGTGCAATCGCTCTTCGACAATGAACTGGCCTTCGGCATCGGCCCTGCAGGCACGGGCAAGACCTATCTTGCCGTGGCGGTCGGCGTTTCCATGTTCATCGGCGGACATGTGGACCGGATCATCCTGTCGCGCCCCGCGGTAGAGGCGGGCGAGAAGCTCGGCTATCTGCCGGGCGACATGAAGGACAAGGTCGATCCCTACATGCAGCCGCTCTACGACGCGCTGAATGATTTCCTGCCCGGAAAGCAACTGGCGAAGCTGCTGGAAGACAAGCGGATCGAAATCGCGCCGCTCGCCTTCATGCGGGGCCGTACGCTCAGCAACGCCTTCGTCGTGCTGGACGAGGCGCAGAACGCCACGACAATGCAGATGAAGATGTTCCTCACCCGGCTGGGGCAGGGCTCTCGCATGGTGATCACCGGGGACCGCACCCAGATCGACCTGCCGCGCGGTCAGGCATCAGGCCTCGCGGATGCCGAGCGGCTCTTGGGTGACATTCCGAGGATCGGTTTCAACTACTTCACCTCGAAGGACGTTGTGCGCCACCCGCTGGTCGCGGCCATCATCGAAGCCTACGAAGCCGATGCCGGGCACGCATGATCAGGCTGTGGTCCCTTTCTCATGATCTCAAATACTTCGGGGGTGTGGGGGCTGGCCCCCGCCCGGGCTGAACGCAATGACCGAGATCGTGATTGAAGACTCCCGCTGGGGGGCGCTGGACCTTGCAGGGCTGGTACGGGATGCCACCGCCCGGACCCTTGCCCATTTGGGCATCGAAGCGGAGGAACCCGAGCTTTCCCTGCTGGCCTGCGACGACGCGCGGATCGCCGTGCTCAACGCGGATTTCCGCGGCAAACCGGTGCCTACCAATGTGCTGTCATGGCCGGCAGAGGAACGGGGCGCGGAGATCCCGGGGGGCCGTCCCGATACCCCGCAGCCGGGGCATGACGGCAGTATCGAACTCGGCGATATTGCGCTTGCCTATGAAACTTGTCTGAAAGAAGCGCAGGCGGGCCGGTTGACCTTCGAGGCGCATGTGACACATCTGCTGGTGCACGGCGTTCTGCATCTTCTGGGGTATGACCACGAAGAGGACGCCGACGCCGTGCTCATGGAAGGGCTCGAAAGCGAAATACTTGGCAAAATGGGCATCGATGATCCATATAGATCCAATACGGCGGAACAGGACCCGCCAGAATGACCGGACAGGACCCGATGGGCGATAACGATGGATCGTCCGAAGCAGCGCAGCGCGCGCCTTCGGACATCGAAACGGACCAACAATCAGATGACGGCGGCGCACGATCAGGGGGGTTCTTCTCCCGCGTGATGGAGGCGCTGAGCCCCTCTGAGGCCGAGGAAGAGGAAATGGAGACAGGTCAGGAAGACAGCGTCTCTTTCCGAGGCATGATCAATCTGCGCCGGAAACGCGTCGATGACGTGGCCATTCCGAAGGCCGACATCACCGCGGTCCCCGTGACCTCCGACCTTGACGAGCTTGTGGCCGTCTTTCGCGAAAGTGGTCTGACGCGTCTGCCCGTCTATGACGGCACCCTCGATACGCCCGTTGGCATGGCCCACCTGAAGGATCTGGCGCTCACGCACGGTTTCAATGGTGCTGCGAACACGCCTTTCGATCTCAAGGCCCTGCTGCGCCCGCTGGTCTTCGTGCCGCCTTCGATGACCATCGGTGTGCTGCTTACCAAGATGCAGGCCGAACGGCGGCACATGGCACTGGTGATCGACGAATACGGCGGGGTCGATGGATTGGTGACGATCGAGGATCTGATCGAACAGGTCATCGGCGAGATCGAGGACGAACACGACGTCGATGAAGGCAAGTACTGGACGGTCGAAAAGCCCGGTACCTATCTGGCACTCGCCAAGACACCGCTGGAAGACTTCGAGGCGGAGATCGGCCATTCCCTGACCGACCATGACGATGTGGACGAGGAGGAGATCGACACCCTCGGGGGTCTGGTCTTCATGCTGTCCGGCCGGGTGCCCGCGCGCGGCGAAGTCGTGCTGCACCCTGATGGGCCTGAGTTCGAGGTGATCGAGGCGGACCCCCGCCGGATCAAACGCCTGCGTGTACGCACGCAGGGTCCCAACGGATGAATCTTGCCGAAAACGGAAGGTTGCAGATTCTGCTGGCGGCGATCCTCGGGGGGATCGCGGGCTTTGGGCAGGCGCCCTACGATCTGCCTATCGTGCTGCTCGCGGGGTTCACCGCCGTTCTGTTCCTCTACCCCCTCCGGCTGACGCCGGTTCGCGCTGGCCTGTTCGGCTGGGCCTTCGGAACCGGGTATTTCGTTCATGTGCTGCAATGGCTGATCTCACCTTTCATGGTGGATGCCGCCCGGCACGGGTGGATGGCCCCCTTCGCGCTGATCCTGCTTGCCGGCTTCATGGCCTCCTACTGGGGCTTGGCTTTCATGGCTGCCCGCGCCTTGTCCCGCAAAAGTGCATGGCCTTTGATCCTGTGTTTTCCGCTGGCCGAAATGGCCCGGGCCTATGCCTTTACCGGCTTTGCCTGGGGCATGCCGGCGCAGGCCTTTGTCGATACGCTGGCGGGGCAATCCATGGCATGGGCCGGGCCCTATGCGCTCAGCACCGCGGTAATGGCACTGGCCGTGGCGCTTTCTGTGCCGGGGCGGCTTTCGTGGCAGGCCCGGGCCGGGCAGGGGGCCGTCATCGCCACAGCTTTGGCGGGGACGTTCCTGCCTGCCACTTCTTCCGAACCCGTTATCGCGCCTGACCGGCCGATCGTGCGCCTTGTGCAACCCAATATCGCGCAGCGCGACAAGTGGCAGCCCGATCTGGTGGAGGTCCATTTCCGCCGCCAGATCGACTTCACCGCCGCCCCGGGGGCGGGCGGGCGTGCCCCCGATCTGGTGATCTGGTCGGAAACTGCGATACCGTGGTCACTGGAAAACGCGCAAACCGCACTGGACCAGATCGCGCTGGCTGGCGGTTCCGCCACGGTAATGCTTGGGCTTCAACGGAGCGAGGATAACCGCTTTTACAATTCCTCCGCCGTGCTGGGGCCTGACGGGACGCCGGAACAGATTTATGACAAGCACCATCTGGTGCCATACGGCGAATACATGCCCTTCGGCGATCTGCTGGCAAAGGTCGGTATCTATGGCCTCGCCGCGGGCGAAGGGTTCGGCTATTCCAAGGGCGCAGGCCCAAAGATGCTCGATTTCGGCGAGATGGGGCGGGCACTGCCGCTTATCTGCTACGAAGCGGTCTTTCCGCATGATGTGGGCGCCGCGCCCGAACGACCGGATTTCCTGATCCAGATCACCAATGACGCGTGGTTCGGCAAGGGTGCCGGGCCGCTACAGCATCTGGCGCAAGCCCGTATGCGGGCCATCGAACAGGGGCTGCCGCTGGCCCGGGCGGCCAATACCGGCGTTTCCGCCATGATCGATCCGCGCGGACGGGTGATCGAGCTCTTGCCCCTCAACGAAGCGGGCTTCCTCGACGTTCCGCTGCCTGAGCCGCTGCCGCCGACGCTCTACAGCCGCATGGGGGATCTGCCGCTGGCGCTGCTGGCCGCGCTGCTTGTTGCAGCGGCGGCGGTGCAACGGTTCCGCAGTCGCCGGAGTTAACGGTTGACCCCCCCACGGGCGGGGGATAACCAGCTTTTACGCTTGCCACAACGGCTTCCTGACGTGGCAATTAACGCATTTCAATCGGAGCACATATGTCCCGTCAGAACTACATCTTCACCTCGGAATCCGTTTCCGAGGGCCACCCGGACAAGGTCTGCGACCGGATTTCGGACGCTGTCCTCGACGCGTTTCTCGCGGAGGAACCCGAAGCCCGGGTCGCAGCGGAAACCTTCGCGACCACCAACCGCGTCGTGATCGGGGGCGAAGTGGGCCTGTCGGATCGCGCGAAGCTCAACCAGTACATGGACCGGATCGAAGGGATCGCGCGCGACTGCATCCGCGACATTGGTTATGAACAGGATGAGTTCCATCACGCGACCTGCGAGATCACCAACCTGCTGCATCCGCAATCCGCCCATATCGCGCAAGGTGTGGATGCGCGCAGCGACAAGGAAGAGGGTGCCGGCGATCAGGGCATCATGTTCGGTTTCGCCACGCAGGAAACGCCGGAACTCATGCCGGCCCCCATCCATTACGCCCATGCGATCCTGCGGCGGCTGGCAGAGGTGCGCAAGAACGGTACGGAACCGACCCTGCGGCCCGATGCCAAGAGCCAGCTTTCGGTGCGGTACGAAAACGGCAAACCCGTGGGCGTGACGTCCATCGTGCTGTCCACGCAGCACGAACATGAAAGCCAGACCAGCGCAGATATCCGTGACATCGTGGAGCCCTATATCCGCGAGGTTCTGCCCGAGGGCTGGATCGACGACGACACCGTTTGGCACGTCAATCCGACAGGCGTTTTCGTGATCGGGGGCCCGGACGGTGATGCGGGCCTCACCGGGCGCAAGATCATCGTCGACACATACGGCGGCGCGGCCCCGCACGGAGGGGGCGCGTTCTCGGGCAAGGATCCGACCAAGGTGGACCGCTCCGCGGCCTATGCGGCGCGCTACCTCGCCAAGAACGTGGTGGCCGGTGGGCTGGCGCGGAAATGTTCCATCCAGCTCAGCTATGCCATCGGGGTGAGCCAGCCGCTGTCGATCTATTGCGATACCTACGGCACCGGCGAGGACGACGCCCAGATCGAACGCGCGATCCGCAAGGTCATGGACCTGACCCCGCGCGGCATCCGCCAGCACCTGGACCTCAACCGTCCCATCTATCAGCGGACGGCGGCCTACGGTCATTTCGGGCGGGCCCCAGAAGCAGACGGCGGTTTCAGCTGGGAACGGACCGACCTCGCTGAAGCGCTTCAATCGGCCATGTGATGGACCTGAGGGCGCGCGCCTTCCAGCGCGCGCCCGGGATTACGCGCTGGCGCTCGGTCGCTCGGCGATCCGGTCGAACCACGCGCGGGTAGCCGTGTGCCCTTCGGGGATGCGCATGCGCACCACGCGGGCGAAATCGGCAAAGACATAGGCCGAGATATCGGCCCATGTGAATGTCTCTCCGGCAAGGTAGGGGGTTTCCGACAGGCGTTCTTCGAGCAGATCGAAGTAAAGGCCCACGCGTTGCAGACCCCGTTCCGCGAGGGCGGGGATCTGCTCGAAGTTTACCGGGCCAGTCAGTGCCCTGCCCTTCATGGCTGGATTGCCGTTGCGCAGGGCCTCGGCGATCGGCTGGCCGCCCCGCTGTTCCGCGAGGGCATTCCATTGCGCCACAAGGCCTTTCTGCTCGGCAGTTTCCCCCAGTAGCGCAGGGCCGGGGTGTTCCGCTTCGATATAGCTGACGATTCCGTTGTTCTCCGTCAGGGCAAGCCCCGAGTCAGTGATCAGGACCGGTACGGTGGCGCTGGGGTTCACGCTCCGGAAGGCATCTGAAAGATGCTCCCCCTTGGCCAGATCGATTTGCCGGATTTCGGGTTTCAACCCTTTTTCGGCAATGAACATGCGGGCCCTGCGGGGGCTGGGTGCCGTGGCGCAATCGTAAAATATCATCGAAGTCTCCTCTTTCGCGGCGACGATAGGACGTGCCCGCGGCGTTGAACACCCCGGCACAAGCCCGCCGTTGCGAAAGCGCCGGGTGCAGGCTAGAGACCCCCCATGACACGTCCAGAACGCCCCCGCCGCAACTTCTATGGCCGCCTGAAGGGCAAGGCCCTGAAGAAATCGCAACGTACCTATCTAGACGAGGATCTGGAGGCGCTGTCGCCCGGTCCCGTCAGTTGGGATGCGAACCCGGAGCGCGCGCCGCTCGATCTGGCCGGACTTTTCGGCCAACGCCCCGTCTGGCTTGAGGTTGGTTTCGGGGGCGGGGAACACCTTGTCCATCAGGCGCAACATAACCCTGACGTGGGGATCATCGGCTGCGAACCCTACATCAACGGGGTGGCGATGCTGCTTGGAAAGATCCGGCGGGCCGGGGTCGGAAACCTTGCCATTCACCCGGGGGACGCGCGGGACCTTTTCGACGTCTTGCCCGACGCCTCGATTGCGCGCGCCTTCCTGCTCTACCCGGACCCATGGCCCAAGACGCGGCACCATCGCAGGCGTTTCGTCACCGAGGAGCATCTCGCCCCGCTGGCGCGGGTCCTGAAGCCGGGCGCGATTTTCCGGGTGGCCACGGACATCGAGGACTACGTTCGCCAGACGTTGGAGGAAGTCCCGCGACAGGGATTTGAATGGCTCGCCGAGCGCCCGGCGGACTGGCGTGAGCCTTGGGAAGACTGGTTGCCCACCCGGTATGAGAAAAAGGCCCTGCGGGAGGGCCGCGTGCCCCATTATCTGACCTTCCGCAAGAAATGAGAGCCCGGGGGGCTGTCTGCCCCCCGGACCCCCCGAGGATTTCAGACCATTTGGAAAGCGGTCATTCGTCCATGACGAGCACGGCTTTCGTATTGGTGAACTCCAGCATCCCGAAGCCGCCGTGTTCCCGGCCGTAGCCGGAATCCTTCACACCGCCGAAGGGCATGTTGGGCGTGGCGAGGCCGAAGCCGTTGATGAAGACCATGCCGGTATCGAATTCGGTCGCAGCCAGTTCGACGGCGCGCTCGACGTTCTTGGAGATGATGCCGCCGCCCAGTCCGAACTTGCTGTCGTTGGCGATCCGCATGGCGTCTTCATCGTCTTTCGCGCGGATAAGCGATGCCACCGGACCGAACAATTCGTCGTCATAGGCGGGCTGGCCGGGCTCCACATTGCCGAGTACGGTCGCGGGATAGTAGTAGCCGTCGCCCTTGGGCAGTTCACCGCCGCAGAGAACCCGCGCGCCCTTGTCGACACTTTCCTCGACCTGTTTATGCAGGTCGTCGCGCAGATCCTTGCGGGCCATGGGGCCGATGTCGGATCCTTTCTGGGTGGGATCCCCGGCGGTGACGTTTTTCATGCCTTCGACGAACGCTCTCTGGAAATCCTCGTAGACGCTGTCGGCAACGATGAAGCGTTTGGCGGCCACGCAGGTTTCACCGTTGTTGTAGATGCGGCCCGTGACGCAGATCTTGGCCGCCTTTTCGACGTCGGCATCCGAGAGAACCAGATAGGCGTCGTTGGAGCCGAGTTCGAGGACAGTCTTCTTGAGAACCTTGCCCGCCTTCTGAGCGATGTCGCGTCCGGCGTTCGGGCTGCCTGTCAGTGTCACACCGCGGACGCGTTCATGTTCGATCACGCGGTCGGATTGATCGTGGCTGATGATGAGCGCGGAAAACAGCCCGTCAGGCAGCCCGGCGTCGCGGTAAATCTCTTCCAGCAATTGGCCAGAGCCTGCCACGTTCGAGGCATGTTTCAACAGCACGCCGTTGCCCGCCATCAGGTTCGCGATCGAATAGCGGACAACCTGATAGCAGGGGAAGTTCCAGGGCTGGATGCCATAGATCACGCCGATAGGGGCATGTACCACGCGGCCCCGTTTGCCATTCTGAATGTCCCTGTCTTCTGACGCCAGAACCTTGGGGCCCTGTTCCGCCGTGTAGTCGCAGATACCTGCGCAAAGCTCGATTTCCTGTTTCGACTGACTGAGCAGCTTGCCCATCTCGCGGGTCATCAGCTCTGCCAGTTCGTCCTTGCGGTTGCGCAATCCCTGGCCGATCGCCTTCAATACCTTGCCGCGATCCTCATGGGATTTGAGGCGCCAATCGCGGAAGGCGTCGTGACAGGCCTGGATGCGGTTTTCCAATTCAGCATCGTCCAGATAGGTATGGGTGGCGATTTTCTGGCCGTTGGTCGGGTCTATCGTATCAAACGAATTGCTCATGATGATCTCCTTAATGTTCGAAGGCCCAACACGGCGCCCCGCCGGGCCGTTCCAACCATGGACGCATGCGAAAGGCTGGGCTAAGAGGTGAGCCGGAATACGCCGAGGAGCCCTCATGTCGAACCATGGAACACCCCGCCCGATGATGTCCTCCCCCTGTGGGCCGCTGCGCGGAACGGCGCGGGTGCCGGGCGACAAGTCGATTTCCCACCGGGCGCTGATCCTCGGGGCGCTCAGCGTCGGCAAGACGGAAATTTCCGGTCTGCTCGAGGGGCAGGACGTGCTGGATACCGCCCGCGCCATGCGCGCCTTCGGGGCGGAGGTGACGGACCATGGCGGCGGGCAGTGGTCGGTCCACGGTGTTGGGGTCGGAGGGTTCGCTGAACCCGATCAGGTGATCGATTGTGGAAACTCGGGCACCGGGGTTCGGTTGATCATGGGCGCGATGGCCACGACCGGCATCACCGCCACCTTCACCGGCGATGCGAGCCTGAACGGGCGGCCTATGGCGCGGGTGACAGATCCGCTGGCAGAATTCGGCGCGCGTGCTGTCGGACGCTCCGGCGGGCGCCTGCCCATGACGGTTGTTGGCGCCGATGAACCGGTACCGGTGCGTTACAAAGTGCCGGTGCCCTCGGCGCAGGTCAAATCCGCCGTTCTGCTCGCCGGGCTCAACGCGCCGGGGCAAACCATCGTGATCGAGGCGGAGGCGACGCGGGACCACACCGAGCGCATGCTGGCGGGGTTTGGCGCGGAGATCACGGTCGAAGACACATCCGAAGGCCGCGTGATCACCCTGACTGGCCAGCCGGAGCTTCGCCCGCAGCGCATTGACGTCCCGCGCGATCCTTCCTCGGCCGCCTTTCCCGTCTGCGCGGCCCTGATTGTGCCGGGCAGCGATGTGCTGGTCCCCGGCATCGGGCTCAACCCGACACGGGCGGGGCTGTTTACCACCCTGTGCGACATGGGCGCGGACCTGACCTATGAGAACATGCGCGAAGAGGGTGGCGAACCCGTGGCCGACCTGCGCGCGAAGTACTCGCCCGAGATGCGTGGTATTGATGTGCCGCCGGAGCGCGCCGCGAGCATGATCGATGAATATCCGGTGCTGTCCGTCGTCGCCTCCTTCGCCAAGGGGACGACGATGATGCGCGGGGTCAAGGAACTGCGGGTCAAGGAAAGCGACCGGATCGCGGCGATGGCGGCGGGGTTGCGCGCCAATGGCGTTACCGTCGAAGACGGCCCCGACTGGTGGTCCGTCGAAGGGCGCGGTGCACAAGGCGTGGAAGGGGGCGCCCTGTGCAAGAGCCATCTCGATCACCGCATCGCGATGTCCCTCCTGATCCTCGGCATGGCAGCGCGCCAGCCGGTGTGCGTGGACGATGGCGGCCCGATCGCCACGTCATTTCCCGTCTTCGAGACGCTTATGCATGAACTTGGTGCCGATATCAGCGTGGTCGATGCGGCCGCTGCCGCACAGGGGGCGGCGTGACGATGCAGGGTTTTACCGTGGCAATCGATGGGCCGGCCGCTTCGGGTAAGGGGACCATTTCACGCGCGGTGGCGGCGCATTACGGTTTTGCGCATCTCGATACCGGGCTGCTTTACCGGGCTGTGGCGGCCAAGACATTGGAGGGCATGGCCGCTGAAGACGCCGCGCGCTCCCTTGTCAGAGAAGACTTGGAGCGGCTGAACCTACGCACGCCCGAAGTCGCGCAGGAAGCTAGCCGCGTTGCGGCGATCCCCGCGGTTCGTGCGGCGCTGGTGGATTTCCAGCGCAGCTTTGCCATGCGGGCAGGAGGTGCCGTGCTGGATGGTCGGGACATCGGGACCGTGATTTGCCCGCAGGCACAGGTGAAGCTTTTCGTCACGGCGAGCGCCCCGGTGCGCGCGGCCCGGCGGCACGCGGAACTGGTGGCGAGCGGGATGGATAGTCTGACGCT
>NZ_LWEX01000458.1 GCF_001634885.1 Sulfitobacter sp. HI0040
AGACGACCGAGACCTTCGTGGTCGTGGTCGACAAGGAGACCGGCGAGATGGACCGGGTCGCCGCTGTTCAGGCACTCACACTCTCGGAAAGTGACGCCATCATCCAGGCCAATCTCGTGGCCTATGTTGATGACCGTGAAACCTATGACCTGACCGATGGCGAGCAACGCATCAACTCGGTCCTCGACCGCTCGGACGGAGATGCCGCGCGCACGCTGCGCGATCTCTGGTCCTCCACCAACGAAGACTACCCGATCACTGTCTACGGGCGCGACGCCAAGATCGAGGTGGTGATCAAATCGGTGAACCAGATCGAGCGCGGTGTGGCCCAGGTCCGCTTCACCCGCACGCTCCGCCGCCCCCGCGACACCCGCACCGTCACCCGGTCCTATGTCGCCACCGTCGGCTACGACTTCCAACCCGAAACCCGCCAGCGCCTTCAGGACGTCTGGGCCAACCCTTTGGGCTTCGTGGTGACCTCCTACCGCGTCGACGCCGAGACCCTGGAGAACTGACCAAGATGAAATCCCTTCCCGCGCTCCTCCTAGCGCTTGCCATGCCTGTTGCCGCAAACGCCGAGGCCACGCCGCAAGGCGGCCCGCTCGATATCCGCATCCGCACCGCCGTCTATAACGAAAACCAGGTCTACCGTATCGAGACCGATCTCAAGCATTCAACCACGATTCATTTCGGGGCGGGGGAGCGCTTTGAAGCTGTGATTGTCGGTGACACCGAGAGCTTCCAGGTCGATCCGATCCCGGAGCTCGGCAATGTGCTGACCATCAAGCCGCATGTGGCGCAGGCCTCGACCAACATGACGGTCATCACCAACCGCCGCA
>NZ_LWEX01000459.1 GCF_001634885.1 Sulfitobacter sp. HI0040
GCCCGGCTTGTGAACTCCGTGCCGTAGCACGTCGGGAAGAGGCGCTTGTTTGAGGTTATGGCCATGCGCGCAGCCCTCAGATAGCGACGCGGGTGGCCATAACCGGGTCTCAGGTCTCAACAGTGGTTTTGCACAAACCACACCGCTGAGGAGACCGGCTATGACCGCCACCGATACTACTGCCTCGACCTTGTTGGTCGCCATCGACATTTCCAAGCACCGCCACGAGGTGCTGATTGGCGTACCTGGCAAGAAGCGCCGCCGTCGATTGACGATCACGAACACGCTCGACGACTTTCGGCGCTTGGCCGCCATTCTTATGGACTACGGTCTGCCCGTGAGGATCGGCTTCGAGGCAACCGGCAACTACCATCGGCCATTGGCGCATCATCTCGGCCAGGCCGGGTTCGATCTGAAGCTCGTGTCCTCTGTGGGTTTGGCCCGGACGCGCGAAGCTCTGCACAACAGCTGGGACAAGAACGATCCGAAGGACGCCCAGGTGATCCTGCACATGCTGGAGATCGGCGCGGTGCAATTCTTCCACGATCCGCTGGTCACTGGCACTGCCGACATCCAGGAACTGTCGAAGACGCACGAGATCGTCTCGCGCTCGAAGACCGAGC
>NZ_LWEX01000460.1 GCF_001634885.1 Sulfitobacter sp. HI0040
AGTCACTGACTTGTCCAGCGGTCACGAACAGGTTCAGCGGCCGTCCTTGGCTGTCGCAGATGGCGTGAAGCTTGGTATTCATACCGCCCTTGGTGCGCCCGATCAGGCGTCCACGCCCCCTTTTTTGACGCCCAAACTGGTCGCCGTTCGATGCGCCTTCAGATAGGTGGCGTCGATCATGACCGTCGTCTGCTCGCCGTGATCAGCGGCCAAGCCGACCATCATCTGGGCAAAGATGCCTTTATCGCTCCAGCGCTTCCAACGGTTGTAGAGCGTTTTGTGCGGGCCATATTCCCTCGGCGCATCTCGCCATCGTAAGCCATTGCGATTGAAGAAGATAATCCCGCTCAGGACGCGCTTGTCATCGACGCGAGGCTTGCCATGGGATTTGGGGAAGAAAGGCTCAAGACGCGCCATCTGCGAATCCGTCAGCCAGAAAAGATCAGACATGTTCACCGCTAGGTTTTCGAACCGTGAATCACGCTCCTAAGCGGAAATCAATGGGTCCTGACCCTAGGCACGGGTCCGAAGTCTCG
>NZ_LWEX01000461.1 GCF_001634885.1 Sulfitobacter sp. HI0040
CACACGGCGATGCTAACGTCCGTCGTGAAGAGGGAAACAACCCTGACCTCCAGCTAAGGCCCCTAATTCATGGCTAAGTGGGAAAGCAGGTGAGACGACCAAAACAACCAGGAGGTTGGCTTAGAAGCAGCCATCCTTTAAAGATAGCGTAACAGCTCACTGGTCTAAATAAGTTGTCTTGCGGCGAAGATGTAACGGGGCTCAAGCCATGAGCCGAAGCTGAGGATGCACTAGTTGCATGGTAGCAGAGCGTAGTGTGACATAATTCCATGTCTCCTTAACCCTTCGGGGTATTGGAGACGCGGAGTTTTCTGTGAAGCCGGCGCGTGAGCGATCCGGTGGAGAGATCACTAGTGAGAATGATGACATGAGTAGCGACAAAGAGTGTGAGAGACACTCTCGCCGAAAGTCCAAGGGTTCCTGCTTAAAGCTAATCTGAGCAGGGTAAGCCGACCCCTAAGGCGAGGCCGAAAGGCGTAGTCGATGGGAACCAGGTTAATATTCCTGGGCCAGATGGAAGTGACGGATTTCGAGGGTAGTTCATCCTTATTGGATTGAATGGGCTGCTTAGAAGTCCCTGGAAATAGCTCCATCGCTAGATCGTACCCTAAACCGACACAGG
>NZ_LWEX01000462.1 GCF_001634885.1 Sulfitobacter sp. HI0040
TTGCATCGTCAGTGATAACGTCCTATATCGGGAAGATTTGTCTGCTTAGGTCAGCAGGTCATGGGGCATCCGGTGTCCCGGATGCCCTGATATGGTTGCCCAGGCGGTCTCCGCCGTCAAGAAGCGGTCTCTCCCATAGCAAACACAGGGTACGCGCGATGGCGGCCCTCACCGTCCTTAAGACGAGATCCAAAATCCCAAGCGGAAGACCTGAACATTATCTACGAGGTCAGCGAACTGCCTCCACGGCTCTGATCAGACAAGGGTCCTTCCACCTGGGCTCACCCCCTCGAAGAAGGGGCGATAGGGTTCGCCGTGCTTGACCACGGCGTGTACGGTGCGCGCCATCTTGGCCGCGATTGCGGTGTAGGCCTTGCGGCGCAGATGGGCATTGTGTCGGTCTCCCGCGATGTAGCGTTCGAACTTGTCGCGGAAGCTGTTCGTGTGTTTGAGCACGGCAACCTGGCCCGCCATCCAGAGGGTTCTGCGAAGTCGGGCGTTGCCATACTTCGAGATGCGGCTTTGGCCGCGGAACATGCCGGATTGCACGG
>NZ_LWEX01000463.1 GCF_001634885.1 Sulfitobacter sp. HI0040
TCGCGCGGGACGAGGCCGACGCCTGCCGTGCCCCGAAGGCCTCTGCCGATCTGGCCGAGACTGCCTATCTGCGCAATGGCTACCGCGCGATCCTGCGCATCCTGATTGCCGAGGAGGCGCTTGCCTCGGAAACCTGTACCTGCCTGCTGGATCAGTTCACCTGGGATCAGGCGCTTGACGCCCTGCCCCGGTTCCAGACCTCGGACAACCCGCGCCTGCCCTTCAAGGTGCTCGATCTCTACGCGCAGGCCGACGCGCTCGAGGCGCAAGTTGTGGAGGCCTGTGCGGAATAGATGGGCGTCATTCGGGACATCCTGAGCCAGATCGATGCGGCGGTGGATACCGTGGCGCAGGACGGGTTCGTCTCCTCGGCGGGCGCGGTCGGCGACGTGATCTCCGCCGGGGCCGCGCTCCTCGTCGTGCTCCTCGGNATCAACGTGGTGATGCAACTCCGCCCCCTGCCCTTCGGCACCGGCTTTGCCTTCGGGATGAAAGTCGCGCTCGTGGGCATATTCGCACAGAGCTGGGACAATTTCAGCGTCATCTATAACATCGTCACGCAGGTCCCCGACTCAGTTGGCGCCTCGATCCTGGCGCTCACCGGCTCGGGCGACGAGGCCGGGGTCTATGAGAGCCTAGACAACATGGTCGCCCGCATCACCGCCTATGGCGACACGATCGGAGACCGCGCGGGCTGGGTTTTCGGGGCGGTCCTGGGTGCCATTTTCTTTGTCCTTTCCGCCGTTTTTGCCGCCGTCACTGCCGGCATCATCGCCTTCGCCCGCATCGTCTTCGCGCTGATGATCGTGATCGCCCCCTTCATGATCGTGACCTCGCTTTTCAAACCAACCCAGTCCCTCTTCGAGGCCTGGACCCGCGCCACCATCGGCTATGCCCTCATGCCGGTCGCCGCAGCCGGGGCTGCGGCGACCGGCATGAGGGCATAGCCGATGGTGGCGCGGGTCCAGGCCTCGAAGAGGGACTGGGTTGGTTTGAAAAGCGAGGTCACGATCATGAAGGGGGCGATCACGATCATCAGCGCGAAGACGATGCGGGCGAAGGCGATGATGCCGGCAGTGACGGCGGCAAAAACGGCGGAAAGGACAAAGAAAATGGCACCCAGGACCGCCCCGAAAACCCAGCCCGCGCGGTCTCCGATCGTGTCGCCATAGGCGGTGATGCGGGCGACCATGTTGTCTAGGCTCTCATAGACCCCGGCCTCGTCGCCCGAGCCGGTGAGCGCCAGGATCGAGGCGCCAACTGAGTCGGGGA
>NZ_LWEX01000464.1 GCF_001634885.1 Sulfitobacter sp. HI0040
TGGGCTTGCTCATGCAGATCGTCTAACCGCATGGATTCCCGATGTTTGATTGGCCTTTCACCCCTAGGCACAACTCATCCCGACCTTTTTCAACAGGTGTGGGTTCGGACCTCCAGTAAGTGTTACCTTACCTTCATCCTGGTCATGCCTAGATCACTCGGTTTCGGGTCTGATCCCACGAACTCAACGCCCTATTAAGACTCGCTTTCGCTGCGCCTACACCTAACGGCTTAAGCTTGCTCGTGAGACCAAGTCGATGACCCATTATACAAAAGGTACGCTGTCAGGCCGCAAGGGCCCTCCAACTGATTGTAGGCGTTCGGTTTCAGGTACTGTTTCACTCCCCTCGTCGGGGTGCTTTTCACCTTTCCCTCACGGTACTGGTTCACTATCGGTCAGTAAGGAGTACTTAGCCTTCGAAGGTGGTCCTCCGATCTTCAGACAGAATTTCACGTGTTCCGCCCTACTTAATACGTCCAATCATGCTTCCTATACGGGACTATCACCCACTCTGGTTGCGCATTCCAACGCATTCTAGTCACACTCATGGCTCGGCTGGTCCCCGTTCGCTCGCCGCTACTAGGGGAGTATCATATTGATTTCCTTTCCTCCGGGTACTTAGATGTTTCAGTTCCCCGGGTTTGCCTTTTTAACCCTATGTATTCAGGTTAAAAATACCTGTTT
>NZ_LWEX01000465.1 GCF_001634885.1 Sulfitobacter sp. HI0040
TTGTACACCCGTGGCGATGACAAAATCTTCGGGCGTATCCTGTTGCAGCATCATCCACTGCATCCGCACGTAGTCTTTTGCATGGCCCCAATCGCGCAGCGCGTCGATATTGCCCATGTGGAGGCAGGGCTCCAACCCCTGCGCGATATTGGCCAGACCGCGGGTGATCTTGCGGGTCACGAAAGTCTCTCCGCGACGGGGGCTTTCGTGGTTAAAGAGGATGCCGTTACAGGCATACATGCCATAGGCCTCGCGGTAGTTCACGGTGATCCAATAGGCATACATCTTGGCCACCGCATAGGGGCTGCGCGGGTGGAAAGGTGTTGACTCGGTCTGGGGAATTTCCTGCACGAGGCCGTAGAGTTCAGAGGTTGATGCCTGGTAGAAGCGGGTCTTCTTTTCGAGCCCCAGAAAACGGATCGCTTCGAGTAAGCGCAGCGTGCCAATCGCATCGACATCAGCGGTGTACTCAGGCGACTCGAAACTCACTGCCACATGGGATTGCGCGCCCAAATTATAC
>NZ_LWEX01000466.1 GCF_001634885.1 Sulfitobacter sp. HI0040
CAAGCCGACCCTGCGAGGTAAAGGCCCGCCTCCTTGTCCGAGGCGCGGAATTCGGCCATACGTACATATGCGAGTCCAACTGGAAGGTCATGTTGGACAATTACCTCGAATGTTACCACTGCCAGACGGCGCATCCCGATTTCAACGAGATGATGGCCATCCCGGACAGCCGCTTTTCACTGTTCCCGAACTTTACCTATCAGGAGGCACCCACCAAGCGGAAAGCCGATAACCGGGCTTTTCCGCTCGACCTCGACCACGACGTTCTGGTGGGAACCTTCTGGTGGCTCTTCCCCAACATTACGCTGGGGCGATTTCCCGGCACGCAGAACTTTTATGTCTCTCGGTTCGATCCATTGGGGCCGGGGCGGACATCGCGCTATACCCTCTCGCTGAAACCTGCCCGGCCTACCGACGCAGGTGCGGAGGAGCGCGATCGCCTGCGGTCGGTCTGGACCACCAAAGTCGTTTCGCAGGAAGACAGGGCACTATGCGAGAACGTGCAGCGCGGCATGGCACAGCGGGGGTTTCAGCACGGATGGTACGTGACCGACCCGGAGGATCATGGCATTTCCGAACTTGCGATGCGCCATTTCCACGGGC
>NZ_LWEX01000467.1 GCF_001634885.1 Sulfitobacter sp. HI0040
ATGTAGCGGCAGGTCCGGTTCTCGCGATCACAGGAGCGGATCGACCAGTCCCATTGACGCGGCTCGTCACGCGGCTCATAGGAGCGCCCGGTGAACCAGATCACATGGGTCCGGTTCAGCCATTCGTATTCCGGCAGGTTGGTGTCGAGTTCACCCTCGCCGCCCGGACCACCGAGCTCGACCGGCACATGGGCGAAGGTGCAGACCCCGAAGGGCGGTAGACTCGGCCAGGGCGTGATGCGGCGGATCATGGTGCGATAGGCGCGGGCACAAACGGCACTCGGGGGGAACCCACCCGCCATGCAGAGCATGATGGCGCAGTCGATGTCATAGGCCTGCGCCTTCTCCGGGGCTCCGAACACTGCCATCACCCCCATCGCCGCCGCCATCACTTGTCGTCTCATGTCACTCTCCCGCAAAAGTTGCGCGGACTATCGCGCAATATGTATTTATCTGCAATATGTC
>NZ_LWEX01000468.1 GCF_001634885.1 Sulfitobacter sp. HI0040
GCATGATCCTGAAGCGCGGCGTAGGCCTTGCGGCGATAGGCGCTGCGGGCCTGTTCGAATACCGACCGGTGCACCCGGGTAAGGCCGCTTTGCGCATAGGCGGACCGGGGTTTGAGGACCAGCATGCGGCGGTAGCAGGCCGCCGCGGGGAGCAGTTCGGCGGCCACCTCGGCAAGCATCGCGGCATCCCGCTGGGCGAGGAACAGCCGCCGGGCTATGGCCCGGACGTTCGCGCGGCGGGCGCGGGCAAGCACGCGGAGGGAGGGCGCCTCTGCCGGACTGTCCAGGATATCGGTGGCGAGGCGAAAGGCAGCCTCACCATCGGTGCGGCAGAGTTTTGCGAAGGCAGTGGGGAAGCTACCCTGCGGATCGGTTTCGGCAAGGCTGCGCGCTTCGAAAAGCCGGCCTTCGCCATGGTCTGCATCCAGCAGCAGAAGGTCCCGGGCGTGGCGCAGACACTCTGCCCATGCGCCTTCGCGGCTTGCGATCCGCGCGAGTTGCAGGTGGGGCTCAGGCTCATGTGGGCTTTGACGGGAAAGCTTCTGCCACGCGGCGCGGGCTTCTTGGGGGCGCTTCCAGCGCCATGCAATGCGGGCTGCGTGGCGCAGTGCCTGCGGATGATCGGGGTCGGTCATGAGGATTGCGCGGGCGAAACCATAGGCGCGCTCCATCTCGCCCGCCTTGTAGGCGGCGAGCATGGCGGGTAGGCGTTCGTCCTCGCTCCGCCTCGCCGCTCGACCGCCCGACGGTCTGGAGTTGTGAGTCGCTGCGCCGAAATCCGTCGAGAAGGTTTCAAAATTCTTCATTCCATCCCTCGTTGGCCCGGACCTGCGGGGTGACACCCGGAGCCCTTTATACAATTTTGATTATTATTGGCCGCTGCGGTTAACAGGCTGTTAAGCCTATCCGCGAATTGGAAGTTGTATAAAATTCAATTACTTGTAAGAAACGAAGAACAGGGGCGTTGCCTGCGGCGCGGATGAAGCGTGCGTTTGGTAAACCCGATCTGAACAGAAAACCTCCAATCCTTCGCTTTTCGCGAGGAGATTCGGATGAAACGACCTTTCCAGCATCACGGTGAAACGCTGAACGGCCCCCTGGCCCATGGGTTCGCCGTGATACCCGATGATGTGAACCCCCTGCCGGTCACCACGCGTGCCGTCCATCTGGGCGGCGGGGGCGACCTGAAAGTCACCTTCGTGTCGGGGGACGAGGTGACGTTGCAGAACCTTGCCTCCGGCTGGCATCCGCTTCGGCTGTCGAAGGTCTGGCAGACCGGCACGACCGCCGCCGCGATCGTCGGAGGCTGGTGATGATCGGCGTCGGCACGGCTTTGGCAGAGATCATCGTGCTGCGACCGCCCCAGTTGGTGCAGCCCCACCCCTTTACGCTCATCGTTCGAAACCTCGAAAGGTAACCCATGGCCCAGGATCCGATCCTTTCCGCTGCGCAGACCGATGCGCTGGCGCTCACCCAGTTTCTGACCGAACCGGCGGGGACAACCAACCGCAACTCCGTCGGGGTGGATATCGGCACCCTGTCGGACATCGCGGGAACGCTCGCCCCGGCGTTCGGCACCACCGCGGAAATGCTGGCGGATACGGTGCCGCGCCCGGTGGGCAGCCTTATCCATACCGCAAGCCCGCGTGCCTCTTACAAGGTGGTCGATGCGGCCCTGCCCGCCCATCTCACGACGGCGGGCGGAACTGGGCTGGTGCATCTTGAAGGTGCTTATGTCATCGCGATTGCCGGGCAGTCGAATGCCGCAGGGGTGCATGTGGATGGCCCCAACCCGGCAAGCCCGCTGGTGCGCAGCTGGGATGCCCCTGCCGGTGCCTGGGGCGGTTCGGACCGGACCGCCGCCCCCTGGACCCATTCAAATCCGGACGGCAACGGGGGGGCCAGCAACTACGCGCTGGCCCGGGCCCATGCCGTGGCCGCCACGACCGGCAGGCCCGTCTTCATCGTCTTCGACGCGCTGGGCGGCGCGCCGATTGCGGACTGGGTGGCGGAAGCGCCTGCGGATACGCGGTTTCAGGCGCTGGATGCCAAGATCACCGCCGCGCTGGCCGACCCGATGCTGCAACAGCACGGGGTGGGCGGCATCGACGAGATGATCTTTGCTCAGGGAGAGGCGGATTACCTGAGCGGGTTCGGCGCGCATCTGGACAGCCTCGTGACCCTGATGGCGAAGATACGCGGCCGGAGTTGGGCTGCCCCCGGTATGCCGTGCTTCATGATGTCACCGGCGGATGTGCATGACCGCTATCTGTGGCGGGCCGCCATGCGGCATTTCTGCGGGCGTATCGACACCGATTGCCGCTTTGTTGCGCTCAATGATCTGGAAACGGAATACAGCACCACGGGTCAGGGCGATGCCTCGCACTTCCTCGGCACCGGGGTCTGGCGGGCGGGGTACGATTACATCGCGCAGACCGCACGGGTGGAAAGCGGAACGGAGCTTTTCTGGGGGCGCGGGGTAGGCCCAGCCTCGCCCGCCGAGCCGACGGTTCTGGCGACCTTTTCGAGCCTTGTATCCGCAGACAGTTGGACAGCGACAGCCCCGCCCAATGGCCCGGCAGCCGCCGGGTCCATTTCATGGGGCAAGGCCTGTTTCGCGGATGGGAATTACACCTTCGCGCTGGGGTATGGATGCGTGACCGACAACCTGTCGAACTACGGCATCCTTGCGGGGCGGGACCTGTCATCGAACGGCGCGGCAGATTATTTCGCGGGGTTCGGTTTCCAGAACGACATGGCGGCGCGCTATACGCTCGCGGCGGGGCGCGGGCATGTGTTGATGGCGGAGGGGGGCACGGCGATCGGCCTCTTTTCGGAGTACACGGGGGCGGAGGCCGATGCCCCCCTGTTGCAGGTCGGTAATGGCAGTAGCAGCTCGAACCGGGGCAACGCCTTTTGCGTGCGTCAAAGCGGTACGGTGGAGACCAAGGGCATCCCGGTTCATGCGGACAATGCGGCGGCACTGATGGCGGGCCTGCCCGTCGGGAGCTGGTTTCATCAGGGAGACGGCATCCTGCGGGTGGTCATCTGAAAGCCATCGAGCACCGCACGGGTACGGGCAAGGCAGGTGTCCAGATCGAAAAGGGCGCGACAACGGCGGCGACCCGCTTCGCCCATCCGGGTGAGGCGCTGAGGATCGGCGAGCAGGGTGGCCAGAATGGCCGCAGTCTCGCCGATATCCAAGCGGTCGGCGCGGGGCAGCAGAAGGCCCGTTTCGCCGTGACCGACGATCTGAGCCGCATTGCCAGCGGGCGTGCACAGGACCGGCACCCCCGCCGCCTGCGCTTCGATCAGTGCGTTGGGGGAGCCTTCGAGGCGGGGCAGATGCATCAGCAGGGCGGACCGGGCAAGTGCTGCCGGAACATCGCGGCAGAGCCCGGGAAGGAAAATGCGGGTCGCGAGGCCGAGGTCGCGGACCCTTTGCAGATTGCGGGCGTGATCGCTGCCCTGCCCGAGCACCACGAACCTTACATCGTCCCGGTCACGAAGGAGGCGCGCGGCGACTTCGATCCAGTCCCGGGCGCGTTTGTTGCGGTCATGCCTGAAGATGCCCAGAACCGTGAGGTGGCAGGCGGGGCTGGCCCGGTGGATGCCGCGCCAATAGGAGGGCGCTTTGGGGGAGATGGAGGCAACCGGCGGTACCGCGTTGTGGATGACCGCGACCGCGTCCCGGCGCAGGCCCAGCCAGTCTTCGTAGGCGCGCGCACCCGGCGTGCTGTTGGCGGTCAGCCGCACCCGGTTCAGCCCTGCGAGAACGGGAAAGGCGCTTGCCATATGCGGGCGCAACAACTCGGGCCGCTGGACGGGTGGCATACCGCGGAAGGAGGCCACGATACGCGGCACCCCGGCCAGAAGCGCGCCAAGCGCGCCCGCCAGCACAGCACCATCCTGCCAGAGATAAACCGCGGCGGGGCGCGTGTGGCGGTAGTGCCCGGCGAGGCGCAGCGCGTCTGACTGCAGCGTTTGGGGGAGCAGATCGACCAGTTGTCTGACGCGCATCGGCAGGACGACAGTGGCGGGGAGTTCGCCCAGTCGGTAGATCGGCACCCCTGCCCGGATCAGGTCGGGCGCGAAGAAATCCGTCTCCCCCCCGGGGTCCGCGCGGCGCAGGATGACGTCTACCGGCCTGTCGCCGAACAACCCGCAGGCGATGCGGGTCATCTGCCGTTCCGCCCCGCCGGGGCCGAGCGTGCCGGAGAGAAAGCTGACCCGGGCTTTCGCCCAATCTGCGGGAAGCGGCGGGCAGAGGCGCGCCAAGGCACGGATTACATGCGGAACCGCATCGGCTTCGGGATCCGGCGTGAGGGTGGAGAGAAGGGCAGCCTTGCGCCCGAGATCCTGCAGGAAGGCAGGATCGAACTGGACCTGTTCGGCGGGAATGCCCCTGAGAACCCGCAAGGCGCTGACATAGCGGGCACGTGCATGGAGGTGATGGACATAGGCGTTCCGCAATTCCGGCGCGTCGGGGTTGCGGGAAAGACAACCTGTCACGATGCTGTCCAGTGCGGATTCGGCATGTAATTCGGCCAGCCCGTGAAGCATCATGAGTGCCGAAGCGGGGTTTTCAGTGGCATCGGGATAAAGGCGCGACAGCAGCGCCCGCCCTTCGGCCATGCGCCGGTCCCGCCGATACCAGCGCAGGGTCATCCGGCAGGCGGTGACATCCCGTGGATGACGTATCAGCGCCGCCCGCCAGATCCTGCGCATCGCTGTCGGGCGATGCTGACGCTCTGCCGCCAATGCACGCAGGACGGCGACCGGGGGCGCAGCGGTAGACACTTCACCCGGGAAGGTGGCCAGATGCTGGAACTGGGGGGTCCGGGGACCGATCACTAGGCGGTGTCCTCCACCATGCGGGCGGTTTCGAGCACCGCTGCGGCCATGGCGGCATCCTCCACCTCGATAAGGCGCCCGCCGTGGAGGGCGAAATGCCTGTCACACCATTTGCCCATCTGGGTCACGTTGCGCGTAATGAAGACCAGCCCCGCTTCCGCGAGGCGCCGTTCCAGCATCGCATCGGAGCGCGCGCGCTGCGGGCCTTCGCCAAAGCCGATGGTTTCATCCGCGATGTACCAGTCGCAGCGCTGGCTCAGGGAAAAGCCGCAGGCCAGTGCGGCCCGGACAGAGGGCGCATATCCGCCCATGCGGCGGGCGAATCCGTCCGGCTGCCCGGTCAGGCGCGTGCAGAAGGCGAGCGTTTCGGCGGGGTCCGCCCCCACGGCCCGGGCGGCGATGGCGATATTCATCGTCCCCGTCAGATCCGGATGGAGGAAACCACTCGATCCGATGGGCCATGACACCCGACCCTGCCGGCGCAGGACCCCGGCATCGGGACGGTCCATACCGCAGAGAAGACGCGCCAGCGTGCTCTTGCCCCGGCCCGGGCGGGCCAGAATGCCGACCCGCTCCCCAGTGCGAAAGATGACGGAGACCTGCCCCAGCACCGGATGCGGCAAGGGGGCGTCCCCGTGGCAAGTGACATCGATCAGGGAGATCATGCGCCGGGCCACCACGACAGGTTCAGCGGACCGCGCGCCTGCAGGCAAAGAGCTGCCAGAAGACAGACGATGCCGAAGGCCGCGGGATACCAAAGTTCTGCGATGGGCGAACGATAGCCGTGGAAATACCCTTCCCGCAGAAGCTCGGTCGCGTGAAAGAGCGGGTTCCACCACAGCAGGTCGCGCGCCGGACCGGAAAGCTCGGTCGCGGTGTAAAACAGCCCGGAAATCCAGAAGAGCGGCCGCAGGAGGACCGCGAGCATGCGACCGAAACTTTCGGACACGCCATTGAGAAGCGCGAGGAGCGACCCCACGCCAGCAGCCAGCAGCCATGTTACGGCCAAGGCGGTGTAGACCCCCCAAAGATCGCCCGGCAGAGGGGCGCCAACGATCATGGCGAGCCCGCCGAAAACCACCAGCGCGACAAGGACGAGGTTCGCCGCCTCCACCAATGCCGCGGCGGTCAGGATATCCCGGTCCCCCAGCGGGGCGAGGAGCTTCATGTGGCGGTGCGCGACAAGGGAGCGGACCATGGACCCGATGGTCTGACGGAACATGGCATAGGGCAGGATGCCGGTGGCCACGAAAACCTCAACCCCGACGGCAATCGGCGGGCGCCTATCCATGATGATGAAGAGGCCTACAACAAGGCCGATCCACACCATCGGCACGGCAACGGACCAGAAGGGGGCGAGAAGCCCGCCGGTGAACCGCGTCCGACGTTCCCGCGCGATAAGGGCAGAGAAACGCGCCGCCTGGCCGGGGATGGGAAAGGACCGCTGCATGTTGGCCAAGGTAAGACCAGCCCGGGCGGTCAGGCAACTAATTTAAAGTTAACAAAGGGTTAATAGGTGGGGTAGCATCCCCCCCGGGGGCGTTCGCTTTTTGGAAGGTGCGCGATTGCCCTGCCCCGAACATAAAGGAGGCGGCCCCTCGGGACCGCCTCCGTCACTCGTTAACAACGGCGAAGTCAGTGCTTCGCTGCGAACTGGTCAATCTGGCGCTCGGCTTCATCCTTGGTGCAGCCGTAGCGTTCCTGAATGCGACCCGCGAGCTGTTCACGATTGCCGTTGGCCTGTGCCACGTCATCGTCCGTCAGGTCGCCCCATTCTTCTTTTACCTTGCCGGTGAACTGCTTCCAGTTGCCTTCGATACGGTCCCAATTCATCGTGCATACTCCTATTTACTGTTTACCCGGACGGGATTGGTACAAGACCACCCGCGTCTCATTAATTTAACGCCGATGACGGGGAGTTGTTCCACCGTGAATCGGGAAATTCCCCCGACCGGAAAAAGGACACCATTGGCAGGGCTGCAAGCCCAGATCAGGTGAACTGTTCGCTGATCAACCGCTCTTCGAGACCATGGCCCGGATCGAAGAGAATGCGGTGGGCAACGGAGGGTTCGGAGCGGATTTCGACCGTCACCACATCCCGGTGGGACTTTCCGTCGGCATCGGCCATCACGGGCCGCTTTTCCGGTTCGAGCACGTCAAAGCGCACCTCTGCCCGCTTGGGCAACAGCGCGCCCCGCCAGCGCCGGGGACGGAAGGCCGCCATCGCTGTCACGGCCAGCACATCGGCCCCGATGGGCAGGATCGGCCCGTGGGCGGAATAATTATAGGCCGTGGACCCAGCGGGTGTCGCCACCAGCGCGCCATCGCAGACGAGTTCCTGCATCCGCAGCCGCCCGTCCACGCTGATCCGCAGCTTGGCCGCCTGTGGCCCCGCGCGCAGCAGCGAGACCTCATTGATGGCCAGCGCATGGGAAACATCGCCATCGGCATGGGTCGCGCGCATGGAAAGCGGGTTGATCACCGCCTCCTCTGCCGCCGCCAGCCGGGCAATCAGGCGGCTGTCGCCGTAATTGTTCATCAGAAAGCCGATGGTGCCCCGGTTCATTCCATAGACCGGGACATTCAGCGTTTGCGTTTCATGCAGGGTCTGGAGCATGAAACCGTCGCCGCCCAGCGCCACGATGACCTCCGCCTCTTTCAAGGGCACGTCGCCGTAGCGGTCGGCCAGTGCTGCCAGTGCCGTCTGGGCGACGGGCGCGCGGCTGGCGGTAAAGGCTATCTTCATGCTGCGGCCCCCGGGTTTCCGATCGTCGTCCTTCGGCTCCGAAAGAACCATATATTCGCAGCCGCTGCCAGCATTGCCGCACAAGAGGCCCCCTGCGTCGGTTTCCCGCCTTCCCCAGCCTTTTCCTTTGGGCTACGAAGCCCGCGAAACAGCGCCATCAAGGAAACCCCAAATGTCCGACTTCTTTACCGCTTCGCTTGCCCAGGTCGACCCGGAACTGGCCGCCTCCATCACCGACGAGTTGGGACGCCAGCGGGACGAGATCGAACTGATCGCTTCGGAAAACATCGTGTCCAATGCCGTGCTGGAAGCGCAGGGCAGCATCATGACCAACAAATATGCCGAAGGCTATCCGGGCCGGCGGTACTATGGCGGGTGCCAGTATGTGGACGTGGCCGAAACCCTCGCGATCGAGCGGGCAAAGCAGCTTTTCGGCTGTGGCTTCGCCAATGTGCAGCCCAACTCCGGCAGTCAGGCGAACCAGGGCGTCTTTCAGGCCCTGCTGCAGCCCGGTGATACGATCCTGGGCATGAGCCTCGATGCCGGGGGGCACCTGACGCATGGTGCGGCGCCCAACCAGTCGGGCAAGTGGTTCAATGCTATCCAATACGGCGTGCGCAAGCAGGACAACCTGCTGGATTACGATCAGGTCGAGGCGCTGGCGAAAGAGCATAGCCCCAAGATGATCATCGCCGGCGGCTCCGCCATTCCGCGCCAGATCGATTTTGCCCGCATGCGCGAAATCGCCGATATGGTGGGTGCCTACCTGCACGTGGACATGGCGCATTTTGCCGGGCTGGTGGCTGCGGGCGAACACCCCTCGCCCTTCCCGCATGCCCATGTGGCGACGACCACGACCCACAAGACCCTGCGCGGCCCGCGCGGCGGCATGATCCTGACCGACGACGAGGCGCTGGCGAAGAAATTCAACTCCGCCATCTTCCCCGGCATTCAGGGCGGCCCGCTGATGCATGTGATCGCGGCCAAGGCCGTGGCCTTCGGCGAGGCGCTGCAGCCGGAATTCAAGACCTACATCAAACAGGTCATCGCCAACGCGCAGGCGCTCAGCGACGAGCTGATCAAGGGCGGGCTGGATACCGTGACCCATGGCACCGACACCCATGTTCTGCTGGTCGATCTGCGCCCCAAGGGGGTGAAGGGCAACGATACCGAAAAGGCGCTGGGCCGCGCCCATATCACCTGCAACAAGAACGGCGTTCCCTTCGACCCCGAAAAGCCGACAGTCACTTCCGGGATCCGTCTGGGCTCCCCTGCCGGAACGACCCGCGGCTTCGGTGAGGAAGAATTCCGCCAGATTGCCCGCTGGATTGTGGAGGTCGTCGACGGGCTGGCCGCAAATGGCCCCGATGACAACGGCGCGGTGGAAGAGAAGGTGAAGGCCGAAGTGGCCGAGCTTTGCAAAAGGTTTCCGCTCTATCCCAACCTGTGATCGGGCAGGCAAACCAATGAAGCCGGGCGGCCCCCATCGGGGGCCGTTTGCTTTTGTGGCTGCAGGGGTGCCGCAAAATGGACTTGCCCGCGCTCGGGGGCTGGGCCACCTTGCGCGTCAAAGGAGACATCTCATGCAGATCTACCCCGCCGCCGAACGTCCCGCGCAGGATGTCGACCCGCAATATTTCACCGGCGATGTGTCGATGCAGCCTCTCGTCACGGCCCCTGCCCCGGCCCGGCTGCGCGGCGTCTCTGTCAGCTTTCAGCCTGGCGCACGTACCGCCTGGCACACGCACCCGCTAGGCCAGACGCTGATCGTGACCGCGGGCAATGGCCTCGCGCAGGTGGAGGGGGAAGCGATCCGCCCCCTTTCCGTAGGCGATGTCGTCTGGTTCGAACCGGGCGAGAAACACTGGCATGGTGCCGCCCCCGACAGCGCCATGACCCATATCGCCCTGCAGGAAGCGCAGGACGGCAGCGCCGTCACCTGGCTGGAGCATGTAACGGACGCGCAATACGCCGGCGGCTAATCTAAGGCGCGGTAGCCGCCCTGTCAGCGCGGCGCCATCCGGATCGCCCCGTCAAGGCGGATGACCTCGCCGTTCAGCATGGGGTTGGTGACGATATGGCCCACCATCGCGGCATATTCCGCAGGCGCGCCCAGCCGGGACGGAAACGGCACCTGCCGCCCGAGCGAGTCCTGCACATCCTGCGGCAACCCTTCGAGCAGCGGCGTCAGGAAGAGACCCGGTGCGATGGTGCAGATCCGCACGCCCTTGTCCGCCATGTCGCGGGCCATGGGCAGCGTCATGCCCACCACGCCGCCCTTGGACGCGGCATAGGCCACCTGACCGATCTGGCCTTCGTATGCGGCGACGGAGGCGGTGTTGACGATCACGCCCCGGGCGCCATCAGGCTCCGTGGGGTCAGCGGCGGCCATGCGCGCGGCGGCCTGACTGGCACAGTTGAAACTGCCCAGCAGATTGACCCGGATGACCTTTTCGAACAGCGCCGCGTCATGCGGCTCCCCCCGGGACACGGTCTTGGCGGCGGGGCCGATCCCGGCGCAATTCACCAGCACCCGCAAGGTGCCCAGTTCGGCTTCCGCCCGGTCGAGCCCCGCGCGCACGCTTTCAGGGTCGGAGACGTCGACCTTGCAGAACAGCCCGGACAGGGATTTCGCCCGTTCCTGTCCCTGTTCTTCGTTCAGATCGAAAAGGGCGACCTTCAGCCCCATTTCCGCCAGTTGCGCCGCGGTGGCCGCGCCGAGGCCCGATGCCCCCCCGGTGATCACCGCTGTCTGTCCGGTCCAATCCTGCATGGCTGCGCTCCCTTTCGCTCCGCATCTTCTATACCCCCCGTGATACGTGGCTGGGTTGGGTATGCAAGCGGCTTCGGTGCGCCGCTAGAGCCGGCCAGACCACCACATCCATGTCACGAAGGCGGTGAAAACCACGATCAGGTTGAAAGCAATGGTGCCCGTGACCGACAGGATCCGGCCCAGCCGCGCATCGGCAGCATCGATGGCCTTGAGGTGCTTTGCCACCGTATCATAGGCCCGGTCGAGTGCCGCGCCGTCGATCTGGCGGGACAGTTTCGGATGCGCCATCAGGGTCTCGGCCCGCACCAGAACGGCGGCTTCGCGCCGGATGGAACGCGGCAACCTGCGGCCCGCGCGCCTAAAGCCGCGCTCCAGCGTTTGCGCCTTGATGCCGAGCTTTTCGCGCAAGAGCTTCAGCAGCTTTTCCCGGCGGCGTTCCATGTCGAATTGATCCATCATGGCCGCACCTAAACCCACTGGCATGGCGGCGGCAATCCCGGTAGTCCTGCTGACATGCTTGCCTTTGAACGTTTCGATCCCCCTTCGTCTTCGCCCGACCAGCCGCCGCTGCTCATCGCCCATGGGCTTTATGGTTCGGGGCGCAACTGGCGGGTGATCGCACGGCGCCTGGCGGATGCGCGGCCCGTCATCACGGTGGATATGCGCAACCACGGGGAAAGCCCGCGGTTCGACCGCCACGGCTATCCCGAAATGGCCGCCGATCTGGCGGAGGTGATCGCGGCGCAGGGCGGGCTTTGCGATGTCTGCGGCCATTCGATGGGCGGGAAGGCCGCGATGGCGCTGGCGCTGCTGCACCCAAAGAGCTTGCGCAGGTTGATCGTGGCCGACATCGCACCGGTGACCTACCGCCACACGCAACAACAGTTCATCGATGCGATGCGCGCGGTCGACCTGTCCGCCGTCACCCGGCGGTCGGAGGCGGAGGAGCAACTGGCGGCGGCGGGGGTGGAACCCGCATTGCGCAGTTTCTTCACCCAATCGCTCGATCTTGCCAATCGGCGCTGGCGGCTCAATCTCGATACGCTCGAACGCGAGATGGACCGGATCGTGGGCTGGCCCGATGACATCACCGGTCGGTTCGACGGCCCCAGCCTGTTCCTGACCGGGGCGGAGTCGGACTATGTGCTGCCCGAGCACCGGGAAATCATCAAACCGCTGTTTCCGCAGGCGCGCTTTGCGAAGCTGCCGGGCGCCGGTCACTGGCTGCACGCGGACCGCCCCCGCGCCTTCGAAGAAGCGCTTCGGGTTTTCCTTAGTGCCTGAACGCACCATGGCTTGACCTGCGCGCCGGGTTACTTAACGTATTTGTGACAAGACGTTAACGAGACATGGGGAAGGGTCATGTGGCGCAAGGTATTCGCGCAGTTTCTCAATCGCATGATGGTATGTGACAGGCTGCATGTCACCTATCCCGACGGAACGACGGAACACTACGGCCCCGACAGCGGCGAACAGGCGGCCATAGCCATCCATTCAGAAGCCGCCCTGCGCGCGCTCTGCATCAATCCCGAACTGGCACTGGGCGAACGCTACATGGAAGGCACGCTGACCTTCCCCAATACCACGCTCGATCATTTCCTCGCGGTCATCCTCCGCAACCGGCGGCTGGGGCGGATGCCGTCATGGGTCAATGCCTCCAATACCGCTCGTTTTCACCTGCGCCGCTGGATCCAGAAAAATGCACCCTCCCGGGCACGGGCCAACGTGGCGCATCACTACGACCTGTCGGACGATCTCTACCGGCTCTTCCTCGACGAGGACATGCAGTATTCCTGCGCCTATTTCGCCCGGCCGGACATGACGCTCGAAGAAGCGCAGGCCGCCAAGAAGGCGCATATCGCGGCCAAGCTGCGGCTTGAGCCGGGGCAGCGCGTGCTCGACATCGGCTGTGGCTGGGGCGGCATGGCGCTGACGCTGGCGCGGGACCACAAGGTGCGCGTCACCGGGATCACGCTGTCGCAGAACCAGCTCGCCACGGCACAGGCCCGCGCCCGCGACGAAGGGCTCGAAGACCTCGTGACCTTCCGGCTGCAGGATTACCGCGCGGTGACGGAGAGATTCGACCGGATCGTCAGCGTCGGCATGCTCGAACATGTGGGCGTGCCCAATTACGACACCTATTTCGCCACCGTCTCCCGGCTGCTGGAGCCCGACGGCACGGCGCTCATCCATACGATCGGGCGCAGCGCCCCGCCCGCGCCCCATTCGGTCTGGCTCAACAAGTATATCTTCCCGGGCGGCTATGTGCCCTCGCTCTCCGAACTGGCAGGGCCCATGGAACGCGCGGACCTCTGGCAGACGGATATCGAGATCTGGCGCCTGCATTACGCCAAGACGCTGCGGCATTGGCGCGAACGGTTCGAAGCCCACTCCGACCAGCTGCGGCGCACCTATGATAACCGGTTCATCGCGATGTTCCGCTGGTATTTCGCGATCTGCATCGCGGCCTTCGAACAGCAGATGCAGGGCGTCTACCAGTTCCAGCTTTCCAAGAGCCACAAATCCGTACCCCTCACGCGGGACTATCTTTACGCGCAGGGCTGACCCGCCCGGCGCTGCTCCCTTCTTTCGCCCC
>NZ_LWEX01000469.1 GCF_001634885.1 Sulfitobacter sp. HI0040
GATTATATAGGCATGATTTGCCGCCATTGGTATTCCCGAGGCCACGCCTTCCAAGCCGTTCTTCGTCGGATACCCCAACTTACGAGTCGCGGGCCTGCACCCGCTTGTCGAGCTTGACGTAAAGCTTGACCGCGCGCAGTCCTTCTTCGTAGCTGTGCATGGACTATCCCTAAGATAGTCCAACCTTTCGTCCGCACCCCCACCGGCCCCTTCGCAAGGACAATCACCACGTAGCTCTTTGGGTGCGGTTCGATGGGATCGGTTCGGTAAATTTCATGGTTCTAATGGGTGTAATGCATAGATGCCTATGTGCTTAATTGCTTGGCTTCAGAATGTTGTTGTATAGCAAGCGCTTAACGGAGATTGTAAATTTCTATGCTGCGTCGGTGGGTCCTAAAGTAGGAGAAACCTGCAAAATGGCGGGTTAGCCAAGAGAAAATGCTGGTTGATGCGCATGCAGATTTGTTGCGGTAAGAAAA
>NZ_LWEX01000470.1 GCF_001634885.1 Sulfitobacter sp. HI0040
ATGCCGACAGCCGGACGGTCAAGAACAAGGCCGTCTACGTCGCCCTCGGCGTCACCCACGATGGGAGCCGTGAGGTTCTGGGCCTGTGGATCGCCGAGAACGAAGGTGCCAAATTCTGGCTCTCGGTGATGAACGAACTGAAGAACCGGGGGCTGCAGGACATCCTGATCACCGTCGTGGACGGTCTCAAGGGTTTTCCGGAGGCGATCACCGCCGCCTTCCCGGAGGCCATGGTTCAGACCTGCATCGTGCATCTGGTGCGCCATTCTCTGAACTTTTGTTCCTGGAAGGACCGCAAGATCGTGGCGGCCGACTTGCGCCGGATTTACAGCGCCCCGAGCACCGAGATGGCCGAAGCTGAGCTCGATGCCTTCGAGGAGAAATGGGCCGGGAAATACGCCTCCATCGCTCCGGCCTGGCGCA
>NZ_LWEX01000471.1 GCF_001634885.1 Sulfitobacter sp. HI0040
TCTGCATCCGTCCGTATGACCCAGTCAAACAGCGCGCCAAGCCCATCCTGCAGTCCGTTAAGCAATTGCCCGCGGACCCGGTCGAACCCGGCAAGATCATCCCTTGGAACCGTGATCACGTTTGCCCCAGGGCAAAGCTTCCCAATCATCTCATCATGACCGTGGGCCACGATGTAGAGATGTTCAGGCTTCAGGTGCCTCGAGTAATGTGCGTACCATTGCGATATCGCCCAATAATCTCGGTAAACCATTGTGATCGCACAAATCTTCATGATCCCTTCTAGTCATATCGACCAGACAGGAACAAGAGAATTCATGGTGGAGCCTAGGAGGATCGAACTCCTGACCTCCTGAATGCAAATCAGGCGCTCTCCCAGCTGAGCTAAGGCCCCGAAAGGAATGGTGGGTCGAGGAGGACTTGAACCTCCGAC
>NZ_LWEX01000472.1 GCF_001634885.1 Sulfitobacter sp. HI0040
TTCCCGAGGCCGAGCGCTTTCACCGCAGTTCGCGTACCGACTGGTTCCTGGCATTCCTCGAGAAGTATCCATCGCCACACATGATCACGGCCATGAGCCGTGAGGCCTTCGT
The DNA here is from genome assembly GCF_001634885.1 of Sulfitobacter sp. HI0040. Taxonomy (GTDB): domain Bacteria; phylum Pseudomonadota; class Alphaproteobacteria; order Rhodobacterales; family Rhodobacteraceae; genus Sulfitobacter. The sequence continues at coordinate 113 of NZ_LWEX01000472.1, forward strand.
TGCCGATGCGTGGCAGGTGGTCGGCCGGAAGGTCTCAAAAGAACGCTTACTCTCAGATATTTACGCAACAGCGGTTGGTTCAGTGGGGTTACCCGTTCACCCGGAATCCGACGCCGTTCGTATGTTCCGCCTTGTGCTGGCCGAAGGCCGAAGCCTGGTTCGCCAGCGCAATGAGATCGAGGCCCGTGCCGTCGAGCTTCTGTCCGATCATCCCGATTACCAGCTTCTGACAACCATCCCCGGCATCGGCCCGATCAACGCCTTGACCATCCTGGCCGAAGCTGGCGATC
>NZ_LWEX01000473.1 GCF_001634885.1 Sulfitobacter sp. HI0040
GGAATGACCCCCGCCTCGAAGCCCATGTGCGTCTTGGACATATCGACCAGCACAATGTCGTCATCCACAAGCGTCGGCTCCATGCTTTCGCCTTTGACGCTGATGATGGCGAGGTTTTGCGGGGGGCTGCTGGTCAGGCGCTTCAAGTAGTCAGGCGGGAAGGCGAGGCTGTGCGTCTGTTCTTCGTAGTCCACAAGCGCCCCAAACCCCGCACTCGCGGAAACATCGTAAACAGGAACCAGTGACTGCCCGTTTTCTGCAGGGGCATCCGCTTCGATCCTAGTGGGCAGAACGCTGTTGAAGGTTGAGTGGTCTCTTATTTCGCCCAACGTCAGATCATAGACCTCTTCGCGCGGCACCCCTAGAGGCTCCACCACATTTGCGATGGAGGCTGCAATCTTCGGAGGTAGGGACTTATCCTTTATCCGCTGCTCATAATGGCTGTAACCGGACGGACTCATGCCAAGATGGGCCGCCATTGCCCTTACTGACAGCCCAGCTCTTTCGCGGATACTCTTTACCGCGTTCCTCAATGCATCAGCGTTTTCCATGCGCTCAGATTGCGCACAAAACCGCGCGGAAGTATGTCCGCAATATGCGCTTGCATTTTGTCCGCTTTGTGCGCATGATG
>NZ_LWEX01000474.1 GCF_001634885.1 Sulfitobacter sp. HI0040
AGCCTGTTATCCCCGGCGTACCTTTTATCCGTTGAGCGATGGCCCTCCCACTTGGGACCACCGGATCACTATGGCCGTCTTTCGACTCTGCTCGACTTGTCAGTCTTGCAGTCAGGCTGGCTTCTGCCATTGCACTCAACGAGCGATTTCCGACCGCTCTGAGCCAACCTTCGCGCGCCTCCGTTACGATTTAGGAGGCGACCGCCCCAGTCAAACTACCCACCACACAGGGTCCCGGATCCGGATAACGGACCGCGGTTAGACATCAAGCAGAACAAGGGTGGTATCTCAAGGGAGGCTCCACGCAGACTGGCGTCCACGCTTCAAAGCCCACCACCTATCCTGCACATGTTCGGCCTAATGCCAGTGTGAAGTTGTAGTAAAGGTGCACGGGGTCTTTCCGTCTAACCGCGGGAAACCTGCATCT
>NZ_LWEX01000475.1 GCF_001634885.1 Sulfitobacter sp. HI0040
AGCGGGTCTTTGCTGAATACTTCGATATCCAGGAAAAGAAGGGATTGATTGCCGTCCTTTCAGGAGAAGCGAAATTGGAGGAGGCTGTCTCTCACGAACCTACTTTGAACGCCGATATCCTCATTGGCGAGAAGACAGAGACAAACGCGGCGGACATCTTCTCCTCTGAGCGATTTACGCGGTTCTTGGAAGATCTGCGCAGCAAGTATGATTACGTGATCATCGATACACCTCCTGTACTGGCGGTACCGGATGCGCGTGTCATCGGAAGATCAATGGATGCGGTGATCTATACGGTGAAGTGGGACAGTACTTCCCAGCGGCAGGTGCGCGAGGGGCTGAAATCGCTTGAGAATGTTCAGGTCCGTGTAACAGGCCTCGTGCTGAGCCAGATCAACGCCAAGGGTATGAAGAAGTATGGCTACGGTGAGACATA
>NZ_LWEX01000476.1 GCF_001634885.1 Sulfitobacter sp. HI0040
CGCATCTTGGCTATGAAGAGGGCGAAAGCGCGCCGCCGAGCCAACCCAACCGCCGCAACGGCACATCGACGAAAGTGCTGAAGGGGCAGGACGGGGAATTGCCGGTAGCGATCTCCCGTGACCGCGACAGCAGCTTCGAGCCGGAACTGGTGAAGAAGGGCCAGACCCGGATCGACGGTATGGATGACAAGATCATCGGGCTCTACGCCGCCGGTCTGACGGTGCGGGACATCCAGGCGCATCTGCTCGACCTCTACGGTCTGAGGGTGTCGCCCGACCTGATCAGTCGGGTCACC
>NZ_LWEX01000477.1 GCF_001634885.1 Sulfitobacter sp. HI0040
GCGGAATACGAGCGTACGAATGTTAAGGGCGCAGCAAACATTGCAAAGGTGTGTTCCGAGAAGAATATTCGGAAAATTGTATTTACCAGCTCTGTTGCCGTTTACGGGTTCGCAGAGCCAGGCACTGATGAAGCCGGCGCAATCAATCCATTCAACGAGTATGGAAAAACCAAGTATAAGGCTGAAGAAAAACTTCGTGCATGGCACTCCTCAGCGGACAATGACCTGATCATTGTTCGACCTACCGTGATTTTCGGTGAAGGGAACAGGGGCAATGTTTATAATCTGTTGAAGCAGATTGCATCTGGAAATTTTGTAATGGTTGGTGCGGGAACAAACCGCAAATCCATGGC
>NZ_LWEX01000478.1 GCF_001634885.1 Sulfitobacter sp. HI0040
ATATTTATGCAACATACTATCATTTACAACCTATGATTACCAAAGCTTATCGCCACACACGCGATGACTGCGAATCACACCGAACAACCAGTATCGCATAAACCATCTATGCTTCATGGATAACCCCGTGCGGGACCTTTGGCAAAGCGACCCTACGGCGCTTCAGGGGTACCGGCAAAACTTCGTACCGTTCGCAAGGCCCCCTCCAGAGCAATGCCGTCACTGTCCTGTAGTGCAGCTTCGCGAAGGCGAGCGATCCACTGGGCGGCATCCTCCCGCCCTTC
>NZ_LWEX01000479.1 GCF_001634885.1 Sulfitobacter sp. HI0040
GGTGATCATGCTGGCCCCGGTCGTGGTGGTCGCCGCGCTGGTAATCCGCACGGTAGCATCAGCGCAGGAGGCGAAAGGCAAGAGACCGCCGCTGGTGCCCATTTTCGTGATCGGATTTGTGGCGCTGGCTGCACTTCGCAGCACCGGTCTGGTGCCCGAGATCATCGTCGAGATTGCATCCGAAGCGTCCCGCTGGCTGCTGGTGGTCGCAATCGCCTCGGTTGGTTTGAAAACCCAGCCCAAGGACATTCTGAACGTCGGTTTACCCGCCGTCGCCTTGCTGGTTGCCGAAACAGCGTTTCTTGCAGCGCTGGTCGGGATCGCGCTCGGCTTTCTGCCGTTGGCGGGCGCAGGTTGAGAGAGCTTTTCGCGAAGACGAACCGCCGATGCGTCGCTGCCAATTCGCGATGGCAGTCCCACCCCAATCGTCAGACGGAGACTTTCGTCAACAGCGCCTCGCGCGAAATCGTTTCCTTCTGACCCGATAGAATGACCTCGCCCCGCCGCAGGACAACGAAGTTGTCCCCCAGGTCATAGGCGAACTGGAAGAATTGCTCGACCATGACGATCGCCATCTGTCCTTCTTTACGCAGCACTTCGATGACGCGGCCAATCTGCTGGATGATATTGGGCTGTATCCCCTCCGTAGGTTCATCCAGCAAAAGAAGTTTCGGCCGGGTAATCAATGCCCGGGCTATCGCAAGCTGTTGCTGTTGACCGCCTGACAGGTCACCGCCGCGGCGGGCCTGCATGTCCTTCAGGACGGGAAACAGGGCATAGATTTCCTCAGGCACGCGTCTTTGATCGGGGGACAGGCAATTGAACCCGGTCTCAAGGTTTTCCTGCACCGTCATGAGCGGAAATATCTCACGGCCCTGCGGGACGTAACCGATGCCCTTCTGCGCCAGAAGATGCGGCGGCAGGATGCCCAGTGCACTGCCGTCCAGCGTGACGTCCCCTCCTGATCGGGGGTGCACACCGGCGATTGCCTTGACAAGGCTGGTCTTGCCCACCCCGTTTGTCCCCATCACGCATGTCACCTGCCCCTTCGGAGCCTCAAGAGAGACCTCGCGCAGGATTTGCGAATGGCCATAATGCAGCGACAGGTTTTCGACCTTAAGCATGATTTATCGCCCCAGATAAACGTCGATAACGTTCTTGTTTGCCGTGACATGATCCAGCGAGCCCTCCGCCAGCACGGACCCTTCGTGCAGCACCGTGACCCGGCAATCCAACCTGCGTACGAATTCCATGTCATGCTCCACCACCACGACCGCGCGCGTCCGGGCGGCTTCGACCAAGAGGGCCGTGGTGTGTTCACGCTCCGCCGGGGTCATGCCTGCCGCGGGTTCGTCGACAAGAAGCAATCGCGGTTCTTGCGCAAGCAGCATACCGATCTCCAGCCATTGCTTCTGGCCATGGCTGAGTTCCCCGGATTTCCGCAGGAGCGCGTCTGAAAGCCCGATCTCGGCAGCCAGCGCCTCCACCCGGTCAAGATCCGCCGCAGTGGGCCTGTAGAACAACACCGCGAAAGGCCCCCGCGCTTTTCTGAGTGCCAGAACCAGATTTTCCTGAACGGTCTGATCCTCGAAGACCGATGGCTTTTGAAACTTGCGGCCGATACCGACCCCGGCAATGTCTGCTTCGGACAGGCCCCGGAGGGACAGGCTCTTTTCGCCCCAAAGAATATGGCCCGTGTCCGGCTTTGTCTTGCCGGTGACAATATCCATGAAGGTGGTCTTTCCCGCGCCGTTCGGTCCGATGATCGCGCGCATCTCGGCCTCGCCGATGCGGAAGGACAGGTTGTTGATCGCACGGAACCCGTCAAAGCTGACAGACACGCCGGAAACCTCGAGCAAGGTGGTCATTCGGTTGCCTCCTTCTCACGCAGTGACCCTTGGTCTGGGCCCAGATCGGCGCCGTGCCGGTCGGGGCTGAAACGGTGGCTGAGCAGATCAAAAAGCCCCCCGATGCCTTTGGGTGCGAAAAGAGTGACGAGCACGAAGGAAAGACCCAGTACGACAAGCCACCAGTCGACCCACTTGACGGTGTAGAAGCCCAGCGGGATGTCGGGGGCCTGCCCGCCGGTGAACCACGAAGAAACAAGGCTCACGAAGGCCGCGCCGATCACCGCGCCGTAGATCCGTCCGCGTCCCCCTATCGCCACCCAGACCGCAAGATAGATCGATGCTATGGGGGCGATCTCGGCCGGATTGATGATACCGGCCTGCGGGTAATAGAGCGCCCCCGCGATCCCCGCCATACAGGCGGTCACGGTAAAAATCGTCAGCTTGTAGGTTTCGACGGAATAGCCGAGGAATCGCACCCGCGCCTCGTTGTCGCGTATCCCCCTCAGGACGGAACCGAACTTGCCCGAAACCACCCATGCGGCCAGCAGATACCCCATGCCCAGTGCCAGGGCGGACCCCCAGAGGAACCACAGTGACACCAGCGACTGCGGGACGTGATCCAGCCCCGGCAGGTTCTGCAGGCCGGACAGACCGTTATTGCCGCGCAGGCCGCTGTCATTCTGGAAGAGGTAGAGTGCCAGCGCCAACGTCATGGCCTGTGTCAGGATCGACAGGTAGACGCCTGCCACGCGGCTGCGGAAGGCCAGCCAGCCGAACGCCAGTGCCAGAAGGCCCGGCACCAGCACGACCAGCAGCAACTGCACGAAGAGCGAATCCGCAAAGGCCCAGACCAGCGGGAAGTCCGAACTTCCCACGACGCCGAAAATCTGATTGCCGATGGCATCGGAAATCTCCTCCGGGGTCGGGGGGATCGGTGCGTCGGCCAATGCCTCCACGACGATATCGCGGGTCCGCTCGTACATCAGCCACATGCCGATCATGTAGCCGCCCAGTCCGAAGAAGGCGAAGTGCCCCAAAGACAGGATGCCGGCATAGCCCCAGACAAGGTCCATCGCGATGGCAGCCAGCGCCAGACACAACGTCTTGCCCAGCGTCTTGACGAGGCTGGTCGATATCACCCCGATGCCCAGCCCTTCGGAAAGAACCGTGACCGCGACCGTGAACAGCGCCAGAAGCAGAACGAAAATGATCGTGGACGGGTGACGCATCAGGAAACCGTGTGGCATGGCCTTAGTCCCCCGCCGCCCTGCCGCGCAGCGCAACGATGCCGCGCGGCCGGAACTGGATGAAAATGATGATGAAGATGATCATGAAGGTCTGCGCCGCCAGCGTGTTGGACGGGTTGAACCATTCGATGCCCTTTTGCAGGAAACCGATCATACCCGCCCCCGCAAGCGTGCCCCAGATATTGCCGACCCCTCCGACAACCACGGTCATGAAGCTCTGGACGATGTATTCGCTGCCAAGCTCCGAGGTGACTTTGGCAAAGAGGCCAATCGCCACACCCGCCACTCCGGCGATGCCCGACCCCAGTCCGAAGGTCAGCATGTTCACCCGGTTCGGGTTGATGCCCATGCTGGCGGCCATCGCAGGGTTCTGGGTCACGGCCCGGGTCTCCAGCCCCAGCCGGGTCCGGCGCATGATATAAAGGTAGATCGCCAGAAACACCCCGGCCAGAACGAAGATCGCGATGCGGATATAGCTGATCGACACGACATCGTTCAGCACCCATGCACCGTCCAGCCAGCCCGGCGCGGTCAGGGGCCGGGCCTGTGTGCCGAAAACGTTCTTGGCCAGCTGCTGGAGGGCGATGGACACCCCGAAAGTCGCCAGTAGCGTTTCGAGGGGACGGTTGTAGAGCCACCGGATCACCAAACGCTCCAGCGCCACGCCGGCCGCGAAGGTCACGGCAAAGGCCAGGGGGATGGACAGCAAAATGCTCAGAGTGTGATCCGGCACGACCTGCTGGACCACATAGCCGGTATAGGCCCCCATCATGATGAACTCGCCATGGGCCATATTGATGACGCCCATGACGCCGAAGGTGATGGCAAGCCCGATTGCCGCGAGAAAGTAGATCGACGCCAGCGACATCCCGTCGAGGAACAGATCAAGCGTCCGGTTCAGGCCGACACGCAGATCGATGGACCGCATCGCTTTCAACGCCGCGTCGGTGACGGCGGGCGAGGGCTCGGCGAAGAGGCGCAGGAAACTGTGCCGGGCCAAGGTCTCCGCCATGGCGTCAGGCGTGGGTTCGGGCGGAACAAGCCCTTCCGCCGCGAGCGCCGCATAGGCGCGTGATCTCGCAGGTTGGCTATCCAGTTGGTGAACCGGGACACCGCCCACAAAGCCACCCTGAATATGCTCGGCAAGGGCGCTGCGTATCGCGTCCGGGGCGATGCGCGGCGGGCCCATGTCAGCGGCGACCAGAATGTCATAGGCGGCGATGGCTGTGATCTGTTCGCCGGGTTCCAACCTGCTTGCGATATTGACATCAGAAGGCGGTTCGCCCGCAAAGACGGCAAGGCGGGTTTCCAGTAGTGGATTGAGCGTGGCGCGCACATCCACCCCGATGTCGCGTGACATCTGATCGATTGCCGCGATGCGACTGCTTTCATCCGGATCATAGGCAATGGTCAGCAAACGTTCTGCGCGCTGCTTCATCGCCTTCAACTCCGGGTCGTCCTCCATGGGGATCGAAGCGCGCAGCGGTGCAAGCAGATCGGCCGCGGGATTGCGCTGAATCGAGGTTAATGCAGCCCATCGGCGCCGGGGATCAGGGTCCTGCAACTGGAACTGGACCAGCGCGGATCCGAGCAGGGCGCGAATGCCGCTGTTGGGCTTGATCTGGTCGATGTCGGATTTTTTCGCGCTGCCTGCCTGTTCCCCACTATCAAGGTCGATCAGTGTATAGTTGCCATCCTCCGCCTTCTCGACGCGGAAGAACACACCATCCGCCACACGCCGCCACATCTTCTTGGCCTGCCATGTCTGCAGCACGACCTGGGCCTGGGGCAGACCACTGTCAGCGATTGCGGCAATAGCCGGCGCAATCGAGGTACGCGAACTTTCCATGATCAGCGCGGCCTGCTCCTGCAGGATGTCCTGCATTGCACGGTCCTGGGCGAGCGTCAGCGTGCAACTGAAGAGCAAGGCAATGCCTGCGAGGATGAAACGAAGCATGTGTGGGGGTCCCGAATTGCCGGAAGGGCGTCACCCTTCCGGCGGTCAGCGATCAGTAGTTCGACAGCGTCTGCACGCAGGTCTTGGTTTCGGTGTTGTACATACCGCAGCCAAGGTCTTTCCAATCCGAGGTCAGAACGGCGCTTTCCGGCAGGAAATCCGTCCAGGCGTCGCCGGGCACCTCGGCGGTCTGGCTTACGATATCGAACTGGCCATCTGCCTGAATTTCACCGATCAGCACAGGCTTGGCCAAGTGGTGGTTGGGCAGCATCACCGCCGTGCCGCCGGTCAGGTTCGGAAATTCCTGGCCGTACATGGCGCTGCGAACGGCATCAACATCGGTGGTGCCTGCCTCTTCGACCGCGTTCACCCACATGTTGAAGCCGATGTAATGCGCCTCCATCGGGTCGTTGGTCACGCGGTCCTCGCCCATCTTGGCTTTCCACGCGTCGATGAAGGCGGTGTTGGCGTCGGAGTCGGCGGATTGAAAATAGTTCCACGCGGCCAGATGCCCCACGAGGTTGGAGGTATCGAGGCCCGAAAGCTCTTCTTCGCCGACCGAAAAGGCCACCACGGGAATGTCGTCAGCCGAGATGCCGGCAGCGGCCAGTTCCTTGTAAAAACCGATGTTGGCATCGCCGTTGATGGTCGAGATAACGCCCACCTTCTTGCCATCCGCACCCAGTGCGACCACGTCGGCCACGATCTTGGACCAGTCCGAATGGCCGAACGGCGTATAGTTCACGAAGATATCGCCGTCCGCGACGCCCTTCGACTTGAGATAGCTTTCCAGAATGTTGTTGGTGGTACGGGGGTAGACATAGTCCGTTCCCAAGAGCGCGAATTTCTCGACGCCGATCTCATCGAGAAAGTAGTCGGTCGCGGGGATTGCCTGCTGGTTGGGGGCCGCCCCGGTATAGAATACGTTGCGCGAGCTTTCCTCGCCTTCATATTGCACAGGGTAGAAAAGAAGACCGTTCAGTTCCTCGATGACCGGCAGAACCGACTTGCGGCTGACGCTCGTCCAGTTGCCGAAGATGACGTCCACCTCCTGCACGGTCAGAAGCTCGCGTGCCTTTTCGGCAAAGAGCGGCCAGTCGGATGCGGGATCGACCACAGCGGCCTCAAGCTCACAGCCCAGCAGACCGCCCTTTTCGTTCTGCTGCTCGATCAGCATCAGCATCGTGTCTTTCAGGGTCGTTTCGGAAATGGCCATCGTGCCCGAGAGCGAATGCAGGACGCCCACCTTGATCGGGCAATCCGGGGCGGCGAAGGCGGGTGTCGTCAAGCCGGCGGCGAGCAGCGCGCCTGTCATTGCGGGGTTGAGAAAGTTCATGATGGTCTCCTCGCAGGGCTGGCGGATAAAACCTTGCGCAGTTGCGCAGCGTCCCATACGCCGTCCCTGCAACTAAATGTTGCAATCCGTGTGGTGGCCGGTTCGGGGTCCAATTCGTCCGGCTGCCACACACCTTCCCCGGGTTTGAGCCTTCGGGGTCATGGCAGGGTCAGCTTTGCCGCGCCGCAGCAGAAGATACAGACATCCTCACAGTTTTGCCGCCGCGCCTGCGAAAGGGTGCGTAATATTTGAGCATGTGGGGTGAGTTGCGATTACATTTTGAGCATCTCCAGACAGCGCCCCGCCGGTATCACGCTATTCGGTGACTCGGTTTTGGCCTTGTGATGATGTCGCATCATCCAAACGCCGGACGGAGCAGCCGCGATTACACGATCAGACATCATATCACCCCCCCGCAGCGGGCCGCGCCAGCCCCGCGCCATCGGCAGCCTTTCGTTCTCGGCCAAGGCGCGGGCGGGTGGCTCCGTACTGGACGATCTGCATCAATCGGGCGCGATGAAGGTGCTTTTCCCACGGCCTCGCGGAGACGGCCTGCAGGCGATCGTGATCAATACTGCAGGTGGTGTCACGGGCGGCGACAGGTTCGCCCTGACTGCCCGCGCGGCGGAAAACACCCGGCTGGGCATCACGACGCAGGCCGCCGAACGGCTCTATCGTGCGCAATCGGGGCAGGGTGCCGTTCTGCACAACCGTCTATTCGTTGCACGCGGGGCCCGGATGGACTGGTTGCCGCAGGAAACCATCCTTTACAACGGCTGTGACGGTGCCCGTGAACTCGCCGTCGAACTGGAGCGGGACGCCAGCCTTCTGCTGGTCGAGCCGCTTATATTTGGCCGCGCAGCCATGGGCGAGAGCCTGACTGCCGCCCGCTTTTCAGACCGGATAGACATCCGCCGCAGGGGCCGGCCCCTGTTTCTCGACGCGATGCGGCTGCAGGGCGATCTCGCCGCGCATCTGGGCGCCGCCTTCACGGCAGGCGGCGCGGGGGCACTGGCCACAATTGTCTATGTGGCACCCGACGCCGAAGCCTATCTGCCGCGTCTTCGCGCCTTGCTGCCCGAAACAGCGGGCGCGACACTGATCGGACCCGATCTGCTGGTCTCCCGCATACTTGCTCCCGACAGCTTCGAGCTGCGGCGCTCCCTCATCCCCACCCTGCGCCTGCTCAACGAAGGCGCCCTTCCCCGTACATGGATGACCTGACATGCAACTGACCCCCCGCGAAAAAGACAAGCTGCTGATCGCAATGGCAGCCGAGGTGGCGCGCAAGCGGCTGGCCCGCGGTGTCAGGCTGAACCACCCCGAAGCCATCGCACTGATCACCGATGCGGTGGTCGAAGGCGCGCGGGACGGCAAAAGCGTCGCCGACATGATGCAGACCGGTGCGCAGATCGTCACGCGGGATCAATGCATGGACGGCGTTCCGGAGATGATCGCCGAAGTACAGGTCGAGGCGACTTTCCCCGACGGGACCAAGCTGGTGACCGTTCACAACCCCATTCGATAAGGAGTCTCCTTCATGAAACACGCCCTCATCCCTGCCATTCTGGCCACCCCCGCTGCCGCTCATTCCGGTGCCCATCTCAATCCTCACGGTGATATCTGGGCCATGGGCTTCGCGCTGCTCTTTACCGTTGTCGTGGCTCTTCTGGCCTATGGGCGCCGCAGATGATCCCGGGAGAATTGTTCCCGGCGGCAGGGTCGATCATTCTCAATGCGGGGGCCACTGCGATAACGCTGATGGTCGCCAATACCGGGGACCGGCCTGTACAGGTGGGCAGCCACTACCACTTTGCGGAAAGCAATCCCGCGCTCCAGTTCGACCGCGACAGCGCACGGGGCATGCGGCTGGACATCGCTGCCGGCGCCGCGGTGCGGTTCGAACCGGGCCAGCGGCGTGAGGTCCAGCTGATCCCCTTCGACGGTGCGCGCATCGTCTATGGGTTCAACAAAGCCGTGATGGGAGCGCTCTGATGCCTGCGGAGATCCAACGAGCGGATTATGCCGCCATGTTCGGCCCCACCACCGGGGACCGGCTGCGTCTGGCCGATACCGATCTGATCATCGAGGTGGAGCGCGACCTGACCGGTCCCTATGGCGAAGAGGTCAAGTTCGGCGGCGGCAAGGTCATCCGTGATGGCATGGGCCAATCGCAGGCCACGCGTGCAGCCGGCGCGGTCGATACCGTGATCACCAATGCGCTGATCGTGGATTACACCGGCATCTACAAGGCCGACGTGGGCTTGAAGGAGGGGCGTATCGCGGCCATCGGCAAGGCCGGGAACCCGGACATACAGCCGGGCGTGAACATCATTGTCGGCCCCGGAACCGAAGTGATCGCGGGTGAGGGCCGCATCCTGACGGCGGGTGGTTTCGACAGCCATATCCACTTCATCTGCCCGCAACAGATCGAAGACGCGCTTCATTCCGGCGTGACCACCATGCTGGGCGGTGGCACCGGGCCAGCCCATGGCACATTGGCCACCACTTGCACGCCCGGGCCTTGGCATATCGGGCGGATGCTGCAGGCGGCAGATGCTTTCCCCATGAACCTCGCCTTCGCGGGCAAGGGAAACGCCTCGCTGCCCGCCGCGCTGGAAGAGCAGGTGAAGGCCGGCGCCTGTGCGCTGAAACTGCACGAAGACTGGGGCACCACGCCGGCGGCCATCGACTGCTGCCTATCTGTCGCGGATGCAATGGATGTGCAGGTGATGATCCACACCGATACATTGAATGAATCCGGTTTCGTGGAACATACGGTAAAGGCGATGAAGGGCCGGACCATCCATGCGTTCCACACCGAAGGCGCGGGCGGCGGCCATGCGCCCGACATCATCCGCATCTGTGGCGAGGACCATGTTCTGCCCTCCTCCACCAACCCCACGCGTCCCTTCACGGTAAACACGTTGGAGGAACATCTGGATATGCTGATGGTCTGCCATCACCTCGACAAATCGATCCCCGAAGACGTCGCCTTTGCCGAAAGCCGTATCCGCCGTGAGACCATCGCCGCGGAGGATATCCTGCACGACATGGGCGCGTTTTCGATCATTGCGAGCGACAGCCAGGCCATGGGGCGGGTGGGCGAGGTGCTGATCCGGACGTGGCAGACGGCAGACAAGATGAAAAAGCAACGCGGTCGCCTGACCGAGGAAGCGGGCGAGAACGATAATTTCAGGGTGCGCCGATATATCGCGAAATACACGATCAACCCGGCCATCGCGCATGGCGTATCAACGCATATCGGCAGCATCGAAATCGGAAAGCGCGCCGATCTGGTACTGTGGAACCCCGCGTTCTTCGGGGTGAAACCGGAAATGGTGTTGTTGGGCGGCAGCATTGTCTGTGCCCAGATGGGTGATCCCAATGCTTCCATCCCGACGCCGCAACCGGTCTATTCGCGCCCCATGTTCGGTGCGTTTGGACGGTCGGTAGAAAAAGCAGCGGTCGTTTTCGTCAGCGAAGCGGCGCAGGCCGAGGGCATCGGGGCATCGCTCGGTTTGGCCAAGCAGACCGTTCCGGTCACGAACACCCGGAACATCGGCAAGAAAGACCTCCGGCTGAACGATGCTACACCTCAGATCGAGGTCGATCCCGAGACCTACGAAGTCCGTGCCGATGGCGAGCTGCTCACCTGTGAACCCGCCGAGATGCTGCCCATGGCGCAGCGCTATTTCCTGTTCTGAGAGGTAACATGCCCCCCCTCGTATCCCAACACATACACCGTGCGGGCACGTGGCGCGGCGATCATGACTCCGTCAGTCTGAGTTATGACGCCCGGTTTCTGCGCCGCAGGATGCTGACGACGACCAAGGGGACCCGGTTCCTTGCCGATCTGGCGCAGACCACCTCACTGGATCACGGGGATGCCTTCGAGCTGCAGGGAAGGACCCTGATCGAGGTTGTCGCCGCCCGGGAGGATCTGATTGAAATCACCGGTCCGGATCTCGTGCGGATTGCCTGGCACATCGGCAACCGGCATACGCCCTGCCAGATTGAACCGGGCCGCCTGCTGATCCAGCGCGACCATGTGATCCAGGACATGCTAGGCAAGCTAGGCACGATCACGCGCCAGGTTTCCGAGCCCTTCACTCCCGAAGGGGGGGCATACGGTCATGGCCGCACCCATGGGCATGACCACACCGCCAGCCACGGCCATAGTCATGAACATGAACACTGATCACGTCCTGACACTGGCGCAATGGTTTTCGCCCGCCTATCCGGTTGGCGCCTTCGCCTATAGCCATGGCCTGGAATGGGCTGTGGACTCCCGCGACGTGACAGATGCAGATACGCTTCGTGACTGGGTGCTCACGGCGCTACGGTACGGCGCGGGCGTAGCCGATGCGCTGTTTCTCGCGGCCGCCTTTCGCGCGGACGATCCGACCGACACGGATGCAACCGCGCGTGCTTTTGCGGCCTCCTCCGAACGGCTGGCGGAGTCTGTCCTGCTGGGCGAAGCCTTCTGCCGCGCAACCCGGGGAATCTGGGACATGCCGATACCCGCCCTCACCTATCCGGTCGCCGTTGGTTACGCGGCGGGGCGGGAGCAACTGCCACTGGAGCTGACGCTTCGAATGTATCTTCAGGCCTTTGCTAGCAACCTTGTTACTGCGGGCCTGCGCCTCATACCGTTGGGCCAGACAGAGGGGCATCGGCTGATCCGGGCGCTCACACCCGATTTTGCCGAATTGGCTGAACAGGCTGTACGCGGATCGATCGATGATCTGACCTCCACCGCCTTTTTGTCCGATATCGCATCGATGAAACATGAAACGCAGTATTCGAGGATTTTCCGCACATGACTTCCCTCAACGGCCCCTTGCGGGTGGGCATCGGCGGCCCCGTAGGCGCGGGTAAAACCACCCTGACAGCGGCGCTGGCCCGTGCCCTCCAGGATAGCTATTCCATCGGTGTCATCACCAACGACATCTACACTCAGGAAGACGCCGAAGCCCTGATGCGGCTGCAGATCCTGCCGCAAAGCCGCATCATCGGCGTGGAAACCGGCGGCTGCCCGCATACCGCGATCCGGGAAGATGCCTCCATCAATCTGGCCGCCGTTGC
>NZ_LWEX01000480.1 GCF_001634885.1 Sulfitobacter sp. HI0040
GATATTCTCCCGTGTTGAGACCACGCAACCGCGATCATGTCAGAATGGACGGTTTTCCGTCTCTTGTGACCCGGCACATTACTGCACATGCCCGGTGCTGGTGCAATGAGTGACGATACGGCGCTCCGAATCAACGATTTTTTCCAAGCATTTCGGAACATTGCAGCCAAGCGGGATGTGCGGCGTTCATTAGTTTTCTGGACAATTTTCCAAGCACCGCAAAGACTTGGAATGGGATGGATGGTCTCAAAAAGATTTACGCCACCTAAACTGGCCATACGATAGGGAAAACTCTGGCCCTACGACATTTGCAA
>NZ_LWEX01000481.1 GCF_001634885.1 Sulfitobacter sp. HI0040
GGGTGGCCCATGCCCTGCCCCGCCGCCCCCGCGCCGCGGTCTGTTCCTCGGCGAGGATCCATGTGGGCATGGTCAGATCCGGCAGCAGTCTGCCGGCTTCCGTCAGGGTCGAATCCAGTACGGTATAGATCCGGCGGTCGTACCCTTCGGGCCAGCCGGTCATCCCGCCGTCCCGCAGGGGGTGCTAGTTGACAAGGGTCAGGGCCGCCGCTGCTGCGGCGCCTTCGACACCGAACATGTTGATGATGCCCAGAACCATGACCAGCGCCGAAACCGCGAGGAATCCGCCCAGCAGGCCACTGCGATGGTTGTCCAGCGGCTGGGAGGTTTCTTCGCCGAAATACATCAGGAAGACAATG
>NZ_LWEX01000482.1 GCF_001634885.1 Sulfitobacter sp. HI0040
GTTCAATGCCGTCCCGCATCTCGACCGGCCAGACCGGCGCGAAGCGCAAACCCATATCTGATCCATTTGAAAGGCTCGCCATGCTGACGCTCCACTATGCCACCGGTACCATCTCCATCGCTGTCGCCATCGCGCTGGAGGAAGCCGGCCTGCCCTATGAAACGATCAAGGTCGATTTCGCCTCTGCCGAACAGACGCAGGCCCCCTATCTCGCGCTCAATCCAAAGGGCCGCGTGCCCCTGCTGGTACTGGAGGACGGCACAAGGCTGACCGAAACGGGCGCGCTTCTTGATTACATCGCGGCCATCGCCCCCGGAGGGGGTCTTCTGCCGGAGGATCCCGTGCTGGCCGCGCATGTTCGGGGCGTCATGTATTA
>NZ_LWEX01000483.1 GCF_001634885.1 Sulfitobacter sp. HI0040
TTCCTGTGCCCCCAGCGCGCCGTGCCGCTTGCTCAGCTTCTTGCCGTCGGGGCCGTGGATCAGCGGGATATGCGCCCAGACCGGCACGTCCCAGCCCATGGCGTCATAGATCATCATCTGGCGCGCGGCATTGTTGAGGTGATCGTCCCCGCGGATCACATGGGTCACGCCCATGTCGTGGTCATCCACCACCACCGCCAGCATGTAGACAGGCGAGCCGTCCGACCGCAGCAGCACCATATCGTCAAGCTGGTCGTTGCGGATGGTCACAT
>NZ_LWEX01000484.1 GCF_001634885.1 Sulfitobacter sp. HI0040
GGGCCGGCGCACGCCGGAACGTGCGATTCCATCCATCGCCTCGTGGGGCATGGAATGGCAATCGATCAGGATGGCCTGCCCATGCCGGTCATGCGCCCTGTCCAGCAGGCGCTGCAGCATCTCGTGGTAGGGCTTCCAGTAGATCCTGATCCGCCGATGCGCTTCCCATTGGGACATCTTCCCGTTGTAGATGGAGCGGCCATTGGCCACCACTCGCGGGATCACGCCAAGCCCAGAGGCGACGCGCGGGTTGTGCCCCTGCCTGCGCACTCCTTCGATGAGGGCCGGGTCCAGCTCATCCTCTGACCTGTT
>NZ_LWEX01000485.1 GCF_001634885.1 Sulfitobacter sp. HI0040
CCGTGTCGGCGGTTGCAAGCCCTCCTGCCAGCAAGCGCTGCGGATTTCTGTCACGACGCGCGACAAGCTCGAACGCTCCCGGCGCAAGAAATAGCGGCGAAGGTGCTCCTCGATTACCGCTTCGACTTTGCTGGATATTAACATCGTCCCGGTCGGGCGGCCCCGTTTCCGCGGAGCCAGAGCGCTGGTGCGCCCACCCTCTTCCGCCAACCGTTTTATCCAACGCCAGACCGTCGCCCTGCTGACACCAAGCTCCCAAACGGCGTCATTGATGCCACGTTCCAGGCTGCCAGTCCCATTGAGATATGCCTGAACAAGAGGGCGCAGCACCGCGGCCCTGCGCGCCTCTTCAGCACCAACAGCAACGCAGTCTTCGCCATCATCATTCATCGATATTTGCCGCAAATGTCTGTGAACCCTGTCTCAGGTTTAAGGGCAAAAATATCAGAATTAAAGGC
>NZ_LWEX01000486.1 GCF_001634885.1 Sulfitobacter sp. HI0040
CATCGTCGACGGCTTCTCCTGAGATCCGAGTAGAGCAGTGGCAGAACGATCCCCCCTTTTTCTGGGCCTCGCCCGTCCGCCCAAGTATCTGGGTCTCCCTGTCGGATACCTCGTGGTGCTGACGACCGGGGTCGTTCTGCCGTTCATCTGGACGAAGTCGATGGTCTTCTTCCTGATTGGTCTCGTCGCCTATCCGATCCTCTGGTTTGTCGCCGACCGCGAGCCGCATTTCTTCGAGGTCCTGCGCGTCTCCTATGGATCAGTGCGTCCGACGAAGAACAGGGCCCTGCATGGAGGCGACAGCTTTGGCGCTTGATGCAGGGCGGCCCCAAAAGTGGAAAGTGTGCCCGCATCAAGCAGGCGGGGGGGAGTTCACGCGGGAGAGTTATCTCGCCGAGCACCTGCCGTATTTCGCGCTCGCGGCTGACGACGTCATGGTACTGCGCGAGGGCGACCTTATGGCGACCCTCCGCCTCGACGGGCTCAACCCGATGACCACGGAAGATGCCCGGCTCGACGCGCTCAAGCGTGCAGTCGCTGCCATCGTCGCCCAGACCGGCAACGCCTTCGGCTTCTACATTCACCGCATCTCCGTGCCGCAGGATCTCGGAATGCGCCCCCTCGAGGGGGACAGCTTCGCCGCCGCGATCGATGCGCGCTGGCAGGCCCAT
>NZ_LWEX01000487.1 GCF_001634885.1 Sulfitobacter sp. HI0040
CAGTGTTTGGCACCTCGATGTCGGCTCATCTCATCCTGGGGCTGGAGCAGGTCCCAAGGGTACGGCTGTTCGCCGTTTAAAGAGGTACGTGAGCTGGGTTTAGAACGTCGTGAGACAGTTCGGTCCCTATCTTCCGTGGGTGTAGGATACTTGAGAGGAGTTGCCCCTAGTACGAGAGGACCGGGGTGAACGATCCACTGGTGGACCTGTTGTTGCGCCAGCAGCAGTGCAGGGTAGCTATG
>NZ_LWEX01000488.1 GCF_001634885.1 Sulfitobacter sp. HI0040
ACCTGCACAGCGCATGCAAACAGTCGCTCGAAATCACGAACGAACTGGGCCGCGCCGCGAAGGATGAAGAACTGTCCAAGGCACTGATCGCCGGGAGCGAGGGGATCTCGCGCGGCATGGACGTGCTGAAAACCATCTGCGCCCGGCACGACATCGACCCCGAAGGAGAGCATTGCAAGGGCATGGAAGGCCTCGTCAAAGAGGCGAAAGCACATGCGCTCGACGAAAGCTTCGGCGATGACGACACGCGCGACGCAATGATCATCACCCAATACCAGCGCATGGTTCACTATGCGCTTGCCGGGTACGGCTGCCTCGTGGCCTTC
>NZ_LWEX01000489.1 GCF_001634885.1 Sulfitobacter sp. HI0040
CCCTCGGCGCCTTTTTCCCAAGGGATGATCTGGCCGCTTTCCGGGTCCAGCAGTTCGGTGATGACATAGTCCATGTTCACCATGTGCATTCCCGACTGGGCGTCGCACTCGGCCCAGTAGGTGACACCAAGATCGGTGCCGCCCAGCATTTCGGTGCATTTTGCACCCCAGGCGTCTTCGATCTTGGCGCGGATGGCCGGAATGCCGCCGCCGGGCTCTCCGCCGACGATCACCTGTTCGACGCCCAGCTCACTAGCCTTGCACCCCAGAACCTCTGGGGCTTTTTCTGCCAGGTGCAGAACGAAATTCGGTGCACCGACGATGCAACGCGGCCGCGTGTCTGCGCAGGCGCGCAGCAGACGTTCTGCACCGCCATCCGCCCCCACCGGCACATCGATCGTGCCCATGTACTGCAATCCCTGCATCACCGGGATGCCGCCGACAAAGCCCTTGGCCAGCGAAAACGCGTGCAACACCATATCGCCCGGTCGCACCCCGTTGGCGAAGAAGCAGCGCGCCGTCATCTCGTGCCACATCTCGGCGTCGGATTCGGTCAGAGCCACATACGAGGGGCTGCCGGTGGTGCCCGACGAGGCCTGCATCTGGATGATGTCCGACATTGGTGCCGCGCGGTGCTTGCCGAACGGCGGTTCGGCGGCCAGGCTTTCGCGGATCTCGGTCTTGTAGGTGAAGGGCAGCTTCTGCAAATCTTCGATGGTGCGGATGTCGTCGAAATCCACACCGGCCTCGGCGAACTTTTCCTGATAGAAGGTCGAGTTCGCCTTGAGGTAGGCCATCTGATCGCGCAGCCGCTCTTCCTGTATGCGGCGCACCTCGTCGAGTGGCGTGCCTTCGATCTCGTGCCAGAAGCGATCATTCGCCTTGCCGGCGGCGTCCTGACGCCGGAAGCGCATTCCAAATTGCATGTCGTCCTCCCTTCCGGGCCGCGCGATCAATAGGATCGCGGCAGGCCCATGACCTTTTCGCCGATAAAGCTGAGGCAGAGTTCGCGGTTCACCGGTGCCGTGCGCAGCAGGCGCACCAGCGGATACATCTCGTAGAGCCCCGTATCCTCGGTAAAGCCCGACCCGCCATGCGCCTGAAGCGCCGCGTCGACCGCTTCGATCCCGGCTTCGGCGGCGGCGTATTTTGCCATGTTTGACGACGCTCCTGCCGGCAGTTTGTTGTCAAACTCCCATGCCGCGCGACGGGTCATCAGGCTGGCCATCTCGACCGCTGAGTGCGCCTTGGCCATCGGGTGCTGCACGCCCTGGTGCGCACCGATGGGTTGGCCAAAAACATTGCGCTCGGAGGCATAGGCCACGCCCTTGTTCAGGGCGAACCGGCCGATGCCGCAGCAAAGGGCGGCCAGGATGATACGCTCGGGGTTGAGGCTGTCGAACAGGATCGAGAACCCTTCGTCCACCTCGCCGACCACATCCTCGGGGCCCAGATCGACCTCGTCAAAGAACAGGGTCCACTGTTCCTCGGGCAGGGGGATCGAGATCTTCACCCGCTGCTTGTCGACGCCCTTTTTCTTCAGGTCGACGGCAAATAGGGTAAAGCCGTCAGTCTTGCGGCTAACCTCGGTATGCGGCTGGGTCCGCGCCACAACCAGGCAATAGTCCGAGACCTCGGCACCGGTGATAAAGGTCTTCTCCCCGGACAGGCTGAACCGATTGCCCCGACGCTTGGCCAGCGTGGTGGCCTTCATCGTGTTCGACCCGGCCCCCGGTTCGGTGATCGCGAAACAGAACTGGATATCACCGCGGCAGGCGGCCGGCAGCAGTTCTTTCTTGTGGAACTCGCTCCCGTGGCTGGCGATATGGGCCAGCGACATGGTCGGCCCGACCACCATCATCAAAAGCGGAATGCCGTGATTGGCGGTGCCCTCCATGAACAGGGCCATTTCGGTCATGCCAAGGCCCGCGCCACCATATTCCTCGGGCACCATAATGCCGAGGAAGCCGTCATCGGCGATCTGGCGGAACATTTCGTGCGGAAACTCGTGCCTGCGCGCGTGTCTCAGCCAGTAATCGTTGTCGAACTTCTGCGCCAGTTGGCCGCCATACTCGTAAATCTGGCGTTGTTCGTCGTTCAAAGTAAAGTCCATGTGCTGTCCTCAGGCCTTGAATCTGGGGGCGCGCCGGTTCTCGAATGCGTCGAGGCCCTCGGCCACGTCATCGCTGGGCAGTGCGCGCACCGCGGCGTCACGCTCCAACCGCATCTGCTGGTCGACACCAAGGTCCGCGCCTTCACGCGCCAACCGCTTCATCTCGGCGATACCGGGACGCGAACGGGCGGCGATTTTCTCGCAGTATTCCAGCGCGGACTTGTGCAGGTCCGCATCCGGCACGATGTAGTTGACCAGGCCGGCCTCTTTGGCCTCGTCCGACTTGAGCCAGCGGGCCGAGAACATCAGGTCGAGCGCCCGGCGCTGCCCCATCAACCGCGTCAGCCGCTGCGAGCCACCCCAACCGGGAATCAGCCCGAATTGCGCATGCTGATCGCCAAACTGGGCGCTTTCGGCCGCAAAGCACACGTCGCAGGCCAGCATCAGTTCGATCCCGCCGGCCAGACACAACCCCTGCACTGCGACTACGACAGGGAGGGAGGAGGTTTCGAGCGCACGCAGGTTTTTCATGCCAAAGGCGATGAAATGGTCCAGCGCGGCGGGATCGTTCAATTTACCTTTCACTTCCACCAGATCGGCGCCGGTGCAAAAGTTCTTGCCTTGCGCCCGGATCAGGATCGCCCGAATATCCGGGTTCGCCTCGAATTCCGACCGCGCAGCAGAAATGCGCTCATGCACGTCAAGTGACAGGCAATTGAATTTCTCGGGGCGGGCAAGTTCGATGATGCCGGTGTTGCCCTCGGAAGTGACGAGGATGGGGCCGCTCATTTGGCGGCTCCCTTCGCCTTCTTGTCATACTGCAGCGCCATGCGACCGACCTTCTCGCGGGCGATCACCAGCTTCTGGATCTGCGCGGTGCCGTCACCGATCTGCAAGCCGAGCACATCGTTGTAGCGCTGGTGGTGGGGCAGGTCGGTGGTGTAGCCGTAATGTCCGTGCAGGATCAGGCACTGGTGCAGGATCTCGCAGGCGGTTTTGGGCAGGTACCATTTGCACATGGCAGCCTGAGAGGTGTGGGGCAGGCCACGGTCGCGCAGGTCCAGCGTGTAATAGCAAAGCTGGCGCATCATGGTCAGTTCGGTCTCGGCCTCGGCCAAGGGAAAGCTGACACCCTGATACTGCACGATCGGGGCTCCGAATGCCTCGCGCTCCTGAACGTAGGCCCAGGTTTCATCCACCGACGCTTGCGCGGCCCCCAGGCACTCCAGCCCGATCAGTGCGCGGGAATAGTCGAAGCCCGCCATGATCGTGCCAAAGGCACGGTCCTGTTCCGCCATCATATTTTCGGCCGGCACGAAAACATCGTCAAAGAAAACCGACCCGCGCCCGACAGGCTTGGTGCCGATGTCGTCAAAATGGGTGCGCTTGATGCCTTCCTGGTTCAGATCGACGAAAAAGGCGCTGACCCCGCGTGAGCCGCCGTCAGGATCGCCGGTACGGGCAAAGACGACCGCCGCATCCGCCTGACTGGCAAAACTCATGGATGTCTTTTCACCGTTCAGCCGCCAGCCGTTGCCGGATTTCTCGGCTCTCAGAATCAGGTTCGCCGCATCCGAACCGCCGCGCGGCTCTGTCAGGCCCAGGCCAATGACCGCATCACCCGAAACAACCTTGGGCACCCATTCCGACGCGATGTCCTTGGAGGCATGTTTGGCAACCATTCCGCCCATGAGAGAGCCCAGAAGCTGCACGTAACTTGCGTTGAAATCGGCATAGGCGATCTCTTCGACGATCAGCCCTGACGTGACAGAGCTTTCGCCGAGTCCCCCGAATTCCTCGGGCAGATCGGCCCCGATCAGCCCCAGTGCGCCCATCTCCTTGATCAGCGCACGGTCGAATGTATGGCCGCTGGCGCGTTCTTGATATGTGGGCGCAAGCCTTTCAGTTGCGAAGCGCTTTGCGGTCTCGCGAAACGCCTTTTGATCGTCTGTAGGCTGGAATTGCATCGGTGCTCCTCCCCATGAGCGAAAATCTTCTTTCCAAAAAAATCTAACAAATGTTAGAATGTAGATCAAGTGCAGTTTTGAGGAGGAGAACCAAAGTGAAAAATAGACCAGATGGAAGCTTTGAAACCATGCTCTCGCCCATCCGCGCAGGCCAGCATACATTGCGAAATCGTGTCATCATGGGGTCGATGCACACGCGGTTGGAAACCGAGCCTGACGGCATAGCCAAACAGGTCGCTTTTTACTCTGAGCGGGCGCGGGGGGAGGCGGCGATTCTGGTCACCGGCGGGTTTTCGCCCAATGCAGAGGGCATATTCGATCCGGAAGGTCCGCGAATCGATGTCCCGGAAGAAGCGCTTGACCTGCGCCCAATCTGCGAGGCGGTGCAGACCGAAGGCAGCCTGATCTGCGCGCAACTCCTTCACGCCGGGCGCTATGCAAAAATCGAAGGGTGTGTGGCCCCGTCGCCGATCCAGGCACCGATCAACCGTTTCATCCCGCGTGAAATGACCGAAGCCGACATTCTCCGTACCATCGAGGATTTTGCCGTGGCGGCCGCCAATGCGCAGGCCGCAGGCTTTGATGGCGTCGAGATCATGGGGTCCGAGGGATACCTGATCAACGAATTCACCGTCACCCACACCAACAAGCGCCAAGACGACTGGGGCGGCAGCGCCGCGAACCGCCACCGATTCCCGGTCGAGATCGTGCGCGCGGTGCGCGAACGTTGCGGCCCCGAGTTTCTGGTCATCTACCGGATTTCGGCGGCCGATCTGGTCGAGGGCGGCGCGCCCGCCGATGAAATTGCCGCACTGGCCCGCAAGATCGAGGCTGCAGGTGCGGATATCCTGAACACCGGCATCGGCTGGCACGAGGCCCGCGTGCCGACGATCGCCTATCCGGTGCCGCGCGGTGCCTGGCGCAAGGCGGCAGCCAACGTCAAAGCGGCGGTATCGATCCCGGTAGTTGCCTCGAACCGGATCAACACACCCCAGCTTGCCGAAGACATACTTGCCTCTGGCGATGCGGACATGATCTCGATGGCGCGACCGTTTCTTGCTGATCCGCATTTCGTGAAAAAGGCGCGCGAGGGCCGCGCAAACGAGATCAACACCTGCATTGCCTGCAACCAGGCCTGCCTGGATTTCATCTTTTCGGACCGGCCGGTCGGATGTCTGGTCAATCCAAGGGCCGGGCGTGAAACGGAATTCCGGGATACGCCAACCGACGCCCCAAAGAAGGTCGCTGTCGTCGGCGGTGGCGCAGCGGGCCTGGCCACGGCGGCCGAGGCGGCGCGGCTGGGCCACGATGTCACCCTGTTCGAAACGCAGGACAAATTGGGCGGTCAGCTGAATCTGGCCCGCGCCGCACCAGGCAAGGACGAATTCGACGAAACCCTGCGGTATTATGCCGGTCAGATGCAGAAACACGGGGTCACTCAGCGTCTGGGACAGCAGGCAGAGGCGAGCGATCTTGAGGGATTTGACCATGTGGTCATCGCCACCGGGGTCACGCCGCGCATTCCCGACCTGCCGGGTATCGACCATCCCAGCGTCGCGACCTACGCCGAAATTCTGTCCGGTGACCGCGAGGCGGGCGACCGTGTCGTGGTGATGGGGGCGGGGGGCATCGGTCATGATGTGGCCGAGTTCCTAGTGACCAAACCCGCCGAGACCGCCAATTCCGACGTCTTTTGCGAAACCTGGGGTGTGGACCCCGAATTTGTCTCCTCGGGTGCCCTGGCGGGCGACCCTCTGGCACCGAAGCCGTCGCGCCGCAAGGTCGTCATGCTGCAGCGCAAGACCGCTAAACCGGGCGCGGGGCTTGGTGTATCGACAGGGTGGATCCTGCGCAACGCGCTGCGCAAACATGGGGTCGAGGGAATGGGCGGCGTGACCTATGAACATATCGACGATGCGGGGCTGCATATCGTCGCGGACGGAATGCCAAAGGTCATCGCAGCCGATACGATCGTGCTGTGCACCGGTCAGGAACCGGAACGGGCCCTGGCCCAAGAGCTTGCCGCGCGCAGCGTCCCGGTTACGATGATCGGCGGGGCAAAGGAGGCCGCCGAACTGGATGCGCTGCGCGCCATTGATGAGGGCGTGCGCCTGGCGCAGGATCTCTGAACCGAGGCTCGGGCAAGGGGGAAACTATGCTGACCGACGTCATCCGCGCGGGGCGCGCTGATCTGTATTCGATCTTTAGAACCCGCGCACATGACTGCGCCCGCGCCCTCGCCATCGAGGACGGCAGCAGGAAACTGACCTATGCAGAACTGCTGGAGCGGGTCGATCGTCTGGCGGCTGTCTTTCTGGCACGAGGCGTGGCGCCCGGAGACAGGATCGCGATCCTGTCGCATAACCGCTCAGAATACCTGGAGGTCGAACTTGCAGCGGCGGGAATCGGCGCGATTGTCGCTTGCCTGAACTGGCGGCTTGCCCCCGATGAACTGCGGCATTGCATAGATCTGGTCGCGCCGGTTCTCGCGGTCGTCGAACCGGATCTTTCAGAAGCTTACCGGGCCGTCGCGGCAACGCCCTGTCTGACCATCGGGCCGGATCTGGAAACGGCTATTGCAGGGGCCGTGCCGGACCCGCGCACCGGAACCATGGTTGACGACCCCGAGGCCGGTCTGACGATCCTGTATACCTCGGGGACCACGGGCCTGCCCAAGGGGGCGCTTATCAGCCACCGCGCGCATATCGCACGATCCATGGTATTTGCGGCGCAGCTGGCGCTGGATCCCGGCGACGGGTTCATCGCCTGGGCGCCGATGTTCCACATGGCCTCCACCGATCATGCGCTGGCGACGATCCTGCGGGGCGGGACCGTGGTGATGGTGGACGGGTTGAGGCCTGCCGTCATCAACGAGGCGCTGTCACGCCACAGGATCGGCTGGTTCGTGATGATGCCCGGGGCGCTGGAAGCTTTTATTGCCGAACGACGCGCCAACCCCTTGCCGGTAAAGGGCATCAAGGTTTGTGGGGCTATGGCCGATCTGGTGCCGCCGCATCAGATCGCGGAACTGACCGGTCTTCTGGACACGCCTTACCTGAATTCCTTCGGGGCGACCGAAACCGGCCTGCCGCCGGGAACCGCCGATCGGATCGCGCCGGGTGTGACCCCGGACCGGCTGTCCAAACGCATCAGTGCCTTTTGCGAGGTGCGGCTGGTCGATCCCGACGACCGCGAAGCCCCCGAGGGAACGCCGGGCGAAATGGCGCTTCGGGGTCCGACGCTGTTTTCCGGGTACTGGAACGCCGACGACACCAACGCCCGTGACTTTCGCAACGGCTTTTTCCACATGGGCGATCTGTTCCGGCGCAATGCGGACGGCACCGTCGACTTTGTGGATCGGGCGAAATATCTGATCAAGACCGGAGGGGAAAACGTCTATCCGGCGGAAATCGAACGTGTGCTTCTTTCCCATCCCGATGTGGCCGATGCTGCCGTGGTCCGGGCCTTCGACGCGAAATGGGGCGAAAGCCCGGTGGCCTTTGTCGCCTGTGGCGATGAAGGGCCGGATGCCGAGGCGCTGATGAATTTGTGCCGCGAAAACCTCGCAGGCTATAAACGGCCGCGCGAGTTTTTTTTCATCGCGTTCGAGGATTTTCCTAGATCGACCAGTGGCAAGGTCCAGCGGCATATCCTCGAAGCCCGGCTCGCAGATTAGTTTTCGCTCCGACCCGATCGTCACCCCGCCACGCCCGTTCGCCCCACTAGCGATATAAGCGTTCCTGTCATCGTTGCGACGAGCTTTTCATCCTGCCCCTTCACGGCATAGGCACGCGCCTCACAAATGGTCAGCGTCCTGCCTGGTTTCACCACGTCAGCGACGAAACGAAACCGTTCGCCGACCGCCGGGTTGAGCAGGTTGATCTTGAATTCGGCCGTCAACACCGCCGCGTCCGCTGGCAGCAACGAAAAGGCCGCGTATCCGCAGGCGCTGTCCAGCGCTGTCGACACGATTCCGGCATGCAAAAACCCATGCTGCTGGGTCAAGGCATCCTCATGTGCCATTTCCAGAACGATGCGGCCGGGTGACAACTCGGCAATGCTGATCCCCAACGTGTTCATCACCTTCTGGCGATCGAAACTGTTGCGCACGCGTGCGTTATAGTCGGCGTTATTAGGTTTGAATTGCGTCATGGCGGGTCTTCCTCTTCGATTTCATTCGTAAATGACCAATCTTGGGCGGTCTTTGAGGCGCGTATCTTGCAGCGAAAGGTCAAAACGACGCGGAATAGACAGAGCGCGCAACGCTCCGGGCGGTTTGCCGGCGAAGAACCGGCAAGCGGCGGACAAGTGAGATTGATCGTAATATCCGGCGTCCAGCGCCAGATCGCTCAGCGGCAGGGTCTTGACGCAAACTGCCCGAGAGCCCGGCGAAAGCGTCGCAAGGTCGCTAGCCGCCGCCGCGACACGCCGGTTTCCGCCCGCACCTTTCGACGTTTGGTCCGGTCGCTGTAAGCTCCGGGTGGTGCGGCAAAGCGCAGGTCTCTCGCAAGGCCGTCAAGCACCGCGATGAGCGCAGGCAGGTCACCGTCCCCGGTCTGAACACGGGCCCGTTCTGAGGCCAACATGTCCAGCACTTCGGATTCGGGTAAGTGCTTGGGTCGTGACGACAGCCTCAGCCCGGCCACGACACCATGGAATGGCCTTGGGCGGGGAGTGAAACCCGAGCGCGGTGGCGCCAGCGATACACGCGCCCCGCCGCTGTCGTCGCGCGTTACCGAAAGGGTAAAGAGGTCGGTTGCGAACCGCCCGCGTCCACCACCGCTCAGCACATCGGTATCGAGGAACACGAACAGATGGTCGATCTGTTTGGCCGCTTCCTCGGGCGCCGCCATCAGATTACTTGACGAAAGCATCCCGGTTCTCGGCGACGAAATCGGCAAATCGGCGCGCCGGGCGTCCCATCACATCGCTGACCGTGGTCTCGATGCCGGCAAGGTAGCCCTTGGGCGCGATGGAAGCCAATTCGACCATGGCTCCGGCGACCTCGTCCTGCATTCCGCCAGCCACCATGCCCGCCTTGGCATTTTCGACCGACAGGGGCGCGCAGGTGACAGTGCGCCCGGTCACCTCGGACAGAAGCGCCGCGATATCTTCTCCGGTGAGAGCTTCGGGCCCGGTCAGGCCAAGAGCCTTGCTTTCGTACCCCGGAGCGGTAAGCGCCTCGGCGGCGACATCGGCGATGTCGCGTGCGTCGATCCAGGCCACGGGGCCGCCCAGATCGTCATAGTACACGGCGTCCTTTGCAATGTTGCCGGCCTGCCACAGCAGGTTCTGCATGAAATAGGTCGGCTGGACAAAGGTCCAGTCAAGGCCGCTTTGCTTCAGCAGTTCCTGGGTTTCCGAATGCCATTTGCCAAAGGTCAGCCCCGCCTTGGGCGACGCGCCAAGCCCCGTGGCCAAAACGATATGGCGCACGCCCGCGGACTTGGCCGCCTCGATCACGTTCGCCTTCCACTGGCGCATGTTCAGATGGGCAGGCGTGACCAGGTATATCTTTTCTGCCCCGTCACAGGCCCGCGCCAGCGCGGCAGGGTCCGTGAAATCCGCGACGACCGCCTCGCATCCTTTGGCCTTTAGCGCGTCTAACTTTGAGAGGTCGCTGGTGACAGCGCGCACGGTCGCGCCTTTTGCCAGAAGCGTGTCGACGAGGGGCGCACCAGTCGTGCCCGTGGCTCCGAAAACAGTGATCATGACTTTTCCTTTTGCAGGTCTGCGATGGGCTGAATGGTTTCCGGGTTGCTGATCGACGACAGATCGCCCGGATCTTCACCGAGAAAGGCGGCACGCACGACACGGCGCATGGTTTTCATGCTGCGGGTCTTGGGCAGCGCCTCGACAAAGTGAATCTCGCGCGGGCGGAAGGGTTTCGAGACGATCTCTCCGACCCGATCCTTGAGCCGGTTCACGAGCTCCACGTCCGGCGACACATTTGGCGCCGCCACGCAGACGCAGACGACGGCCACGCCCTTGATGTCATCAGGTGCCGCGATGGCAGCGGCGTCCACCACCTCTCCGGTTTCGGTCAGGGCCGCCTCGATCTCGGGCGGGCCAATGCGTTTGCCGGCGATGTTCAGCGTGTCGTCCGACCGGCCCAGGATATACCATGTCCCGTCCGGATCGCAGCGCACCCAGTCGCCGTGCCGCCAGAGGCCGGGGAAGGTGGACCAGTAGGTTTCAAGGTAGCGATCGCGGTCCCCCCAGATGGCCGGGGTCAGACCCAGAGGCGGCTGGGTCACGACCAGTTCGCCGACCTCGCCCGGTGCGGCTTCGCTGCCGTCCTGGCGCAGAACCTTGGCCCCGACACCCAGGGCCTGGGCCGAAAATCCGCCGGGCTTGAGCTCGTGCAGCACGGTCGAGGTCAGGATCGCGCCAAAAAGCTCGGTCCCGCCCGAGATGTTCAGCGGCACGGCTCGGCGGCGACAGATATGATCGAGCTGCCAGAGCCAGGCATCCTCGGTCCAGGGCTCGCCGGTCGAGGCGACGATGCGCAGGGACGACAAGTCATAGCCCGACAAAGATTCAGTATCCTGCGTCATGAACTGCCGTACCAGGGTCGGGGCCACGCCGAGATGCGTGACCTCCATCTCGGACGCAAGACGCAGCAGCCTGAAGGGATCGCCGGGCATTGATGGTGCGCCCTCGGCCAGCACCAGAGTCGAACCGGACAAGAGCACCGACAAAAGGGTAAGCGGTCCCATGACCCACCCCATGTCGGTCATCCAGAGGTGCCGGTCATACCGTTTCATGTCGAGGCAAAGCAGGAAATCGGCCGTGGCCTTGACCTGCACGCCCAAGTGGGTATGCACGACACCCTTGGGCCGCCCGGTGGTGCCCGATGTATAGGCGATGAGAAAGGTGTCATCGGGACTGACGGGAACGGCGGCAAACTCCGGACTGGCGCGGCCCACTGTTTCGGTCCAGTCCAGATCGCGGGCCGGATCGGCCACCGCACCGCCGAACCGTCGCAGGCTGATCACGGTATGAACCGATGGCACGTCGGTCAAAGCCTGGGCGAGGCTCGCCTCCATCCAGACCGGCTTGCCTCGCCGGGGTGTGGCATCCGCTGTCAGCACCGCCACGGCATCCGCGTCGTTCAGGCGCGATACGATGGCATGAGGCGCAAAACCGGAAAACAGCGGCACCGCAACCGCGCCCAGCCGGGCAATACCCAGAAGCGCGGCCTCGATTTCGGGGATCATCGGCATATAGATGCCCACCGCCTGACCGGGCCTTACACCGCGCGCGGCAAGGGCCGAGGCGACGCGGGAGGCTTCGGCGGTAAGGTCGGAATAGGTCCAGCGGCGGCGGCTTCCGTCTTCGCCGACCCAGTCGATTGCGACCTTGTCGCCCAAGCCATCGACAATTCGGGCGTCAAGACAGGTTTCCGTCAGATTCAAAGTACTCCCGACGGCCCACTGGATCGATTCAGGCCCTTCGGAGATATCTCGCAACCGGCTGTAGGGCCGCGCGAACCGTATCCCGGCATGGTCAATGATCCGGCCCCAGAACCAGTCTGGGTCTTCATTCGAACGGCGGACGAGTTCCTCGTAACTGTCAATGCCGCAGCCCGTCAGAAATGCGGTCAGCGTGCTTGTCCGCTGGATGTCAGAGCCTGGCTGAAACATTCGCAACCTTTCTAGAATGAAAAAGGGCCGCACAAAAGGCGCGGCCAGTCGGGGAGGTAACTCTTGGCACGGATTGGCAGCAGCGCCTTGAGTCCGGCGCTGCTGCCAGCGCTTTAACCGTGCATGGACAGGCCGCCCGAAACCGAAATCACCTGGCCGGTAATGAACCCCGCGTCGTCCGACGACAGAAAACAGATGATGCCTGGGTAATCTGTCGGCTGCGCCAGGCGCTTCATCGGAATCGCCCGCTTGAGACCCTCGGCGATCTTTTGACCTGCCTCGCCCTCGGCAAATTGAGCGAACAGAGGTGTGTCGGTCGGTCCCGGGGCGACCGCATTCAATTGTATACCTTTGCGCGCCAGCTCGCGCGCCACGGTCTTCGTGAACGAAATGATGCCGCCCTTGCAGGCTGAATAAACCGCCTCGCCGGATGACCCGACACGACCAGCGTCAGAGGCGATGTTAACCACGCGACCGCCGCCGCTCTTGACCATGCCCGGAAGCACCGCGTGATGCATGTTGAGCGGGCCGTAAAGATTGATGTCGATAACCTTTTTCCAAAGGTCGGCATCGGTGTCGAGAAACATTTTGCTGACGTCCCAGCCGGCGTTGTTCACCAGCACATCAATCGGGCCGCCGGATTCGAACTCGGCCACCGCCGTGTCGACTTGACTACGGTCGGTGATATCTACCTTGAAGGCCTGCGCCTTCCCGCCAGCCTCGGTGATCAGTCGGACAGTTTCCTCCGCCCCATCCTTGTTCAGATCGAAAACGGCAACTTCGGTGCCCTCTTCGCCGAACCGTTCGCACACCGCGCGGCCAATGCCGCTTCCACCGCCGGTCACAATGACCCGTTTTCCACTCAACCCTCGCATGGAGGTCCTCCTCTTCCGATAAACCTTTGTCAAGAACTTGATTCGGAACGTTCCTTGCATTATTCTAACATCTGTTAGATTTAATGCAATGGACAGTCTCGTGTCCTGCAAGTATCGAAATGGAATGGTACACGAGACTGACCCATCCAGGACACTGAGCGAAGACTTGAGCAAGTCTGAGAGAACACGTGAGGGTATCCTCTCGGCGGCCGCTCGACTTTTTCGGAATGAAGGCTATCACGCAACGACGATGCGCGACATCGCGCAGGAAGCTGGCATTGAGGCCGGCAGCATTTATTACCATTTTCAATCCAAGGACCAGATTCTGAGCGAAGTTCTCGAACTTGGTGTCCGTCAACTTTATGAGACGGTCAGCGAAATCGTTCGGTCGGCAACGACAAGTTCGGAGGATTTTCGCAAGACTTTCGGACTGCTGATTGAAACACACCTTACCTATCTATTGACCGACAGCGACTTCACGTCAGCCAATATTCGGAACTATCCGATGTTGTCGGACGAAACACGCGCCCCGCATCGCGAATTGCGTGCATCATATGCGGGTGCCTGGGGCAAATTCCTGAATGACGCCAAACGCGCCGGCCACCTTCGAAGCGACATATCCACTGCTGTGATCCGCCAGTTCATCCTGAGTGCCATGAACTGGACCGTAGAATGGTACGATGTCGACAAGTATCCGGTGCGCATCCTCGCGGAACGAATGAGTAAGCTGATACTTGACGGAATGTGTCCACATCGCAAGGCGGATACCGAAGGCTTGAAGCTGTGCCCCGCCACTCCCGCCAAAACCCCGGATCCCGACGGCAAGGCGGCTAAGACCCGTGCAGAAATTCTAAAGGCCGCAGCGCGCGTTCTGAGGGACAATGGCTACAAGGCGACCACGCTGAGAAAGATCGCGGAAGAAGCGGACATGAAAGCGGGCAGCGTCTATTACCATTTCAACTCCAAGGAAGCGATCGTTGACGAAGTTCTAAACGCCGGACTGAGGGACTTGCTATCAGGTGTCGAAGCCGCCGTTCGGAAATTCGATGCCCCGTACGATCAGCACGCCAGGATAGCGACTGCAATCTGGGCGCACCTGGATTTCCTCTTCAAGGCAAGCGAATTCACCTCGGCGAATATCAGAAGCTATGGAATGCTCCCCAATCATTTCAGGGAGAGGCACAGGGGTATTCGCCATGAGTATGGAAAACTCTGGGATCGGATACTCCGTGAAGCTCAGGACGACGGTGCCATACGGTCGGATATCAAGATCGTCCCCTTGCGCCAGGTGATGTTGGGTGCCTTAAACTGGACGGTGGAATGGTTCGACCCGAACAAGGCAGGAGTGGAAGGATATCTATCACTGCCTGAATTCTCCAGCATGCTCATCAATCTGTTATTGGAAGGCATTTGTAACCGGGAAGCGACCCCGTCCACAGGACAAGGTAGCCCTGAAAGCGGTTGCCCCGGTCAGACCAGAAGGAAGTGATACAGCCCTTCGGCAACCGCCTTTTCCCGATCCGTCTGCCAGCTGAGCACGCTGACGCTTGCCATCCGCTTGCCTTTGCGCGTGACATTGGCGCGCGCAAAAAGCGGTCCCTTCACACCGGGTCTGAGGTAATCGACGGTCAGGTTGATCGGCTTGGCCGGAACGTCGGCGAAATCGGGCTGTACCGCGATGGCGGCAGTGGCCTCCATAAAACTCGCGATTATGCCGCCATGGTAGTACTCCATGATCGGGTTACCGATATGGCGGTCATCAAAGGTCATTTCCGCCTCAGCATGGAGACTGTCTAGACTTCTGACCTCAAAGTTGAGAAATCGGAAGAACGGCACCCGGGATACATTGGCATTGACAGTTTGCACGTCCATCACGAGGTTTTTCCTTTTGTCATTGCGTCAAACAGGCTGGTTTCGCCGCGCGTCAATGCAAACGAGGCGGTTCCCCTGGCTATTTCAGCATCCTCATGGCCAGCGAACCAGACGCTGCCGGAATTGAAGGCGATGTGGCGGGTCTTGCGAAAACAATACGCTTGAACGATGACATCCGCGCGCGAGCGGGCCGGGCGCAGGTAATCAACTCTCAGGTCAAGAGTGGCCATGGTACTGACGCCTTCGATGGCAACAAAGTTCGCCAGTCCAAAGACACTGTCCAGAAGTGCCGTCAGGATACCACCGTGGAGCAGCGATTGTTTCGCATCGACGCAAAAGTCCGGATTGAACGGCATCCGAACCCGAACACCTTCCGTCGAGACCTCTTCGATCTCAAGCGCCATATGCGTTATCAGACCCTTGCCGCGCGCATTCCACATCTGCGCGATTTGCTCCATCTTCTTTTGGGTGATGTCTGACATGCGATCTTTCCTTTAACGCCCCGTGAAATTGGGTTTTCGTTTTTCGACGAACGCAGCAACCGCCTCGTGGTGGTCTTCGGTCTGATGCATGAGCGCCTGATAGGCCGCCGCGGAATTCAGGAAATCCGGCAGGTCCATCCGTTCGGCATTGCGCATCAGACGCTTGGCGACCCGCACCGCGCGCGGCGGTTTCGCGGCGATGACAGCGGCCCGTTCGCGGGCCCGTTCCATCAATTTTTCATGAGGCACAAGTTCAAGCACCATACCAAGCTCCAGCGCTTCCTTGGCCTCGACCATGCGCCCTGAGAAGGTCAGATCGGCGGCCTTCTGGTGGCCCAGACGACGCAACAGGAACCAGCTGCCCGCATCGCCCGGAATGATTCCGAGATTCAGAAACACCTCGCCGAACCTTGCTTTCTCCGATGCGATGCGCATGTCGCACATCATGGTCAGGTCGCAACCCGCGCCCACCGCCGGGCCGTTGACCGCGGCGATCGTCGGAATATCCATGTTGTAGAGCGCAAGCGGCAGCCGCTGCACCCCATCAACATAGCTCTGCGCCGCCGCCAGCGGCTCCTTGCGGAACACGCTGTCGGGATCGTTCATCTCCTTGATGTCCCCGCCTGCACAAAAGGCCGGGTCGGCCCCGGTAAGGATCATCACGCTGACCTCCGGGTCGGCCTGCACCTTGGCGAAGGTCTCCAGAAGGGCAGCGATCATGTCGTTGCCGGTGACCGGGTTGCGCCGCTCGGGGTCGTTCAGCGTAACCGTGGCGATCCTGTCGGAAATCTCCAGAAGGACGGGCTGTTTATTCATTCTTGCCATCTCCGCGTTCGCGTTTCTCGAACATCGCGGGGTTGATCATGTCCCGCGCGTCATGGCCCATATGCAGGGTCTCACCGCCGTCTACATAAATGTCTTCTCCGGTGATGAAACCGCCAAGTTTCGAGGCCAGGAAAATGATCGTGCCTGCGATGTCCTCGGCCGCCCCCATCCGGTTTAGCACCGAGCGGTTCAGCTTTTTCCACTGTTCCGGCGGAATCGGATAGCGGCCAAGCGCATCGGTCTTGATCGTGCCCGGCGCGACACAGTTCAGCCGGATGCCGTACTCGCCCCATTCGGCGGCCAGCGTTTTCATCATGCCCGTCACACCGGCGCGGGCGGCGACGGTGTGTGTAAAGCCGGTAAGCGCGGTGCGCGCCGAGATGGCGGTGACAAACACAACCGATCCACCATTGTCGTACATGAAGTGATCCGCCGCTGCCCGGGTCATCTGCCAAGATCCGATCAGGTTGTTGCGGATCACGGCTTCGAAGCCCTTGTTGGTGATATCGCGGGCGGCCGCGATATACTGGCCGCCGGCATTGTTCACCAAAACATCCAACTGCCCATAGTGGTCCTTGATCCGCCCCATCGCAGCTTCGATACTGTCTTCGTCGCGGGTGTCTCCGGGCACGACAAAGGCCTCGCCCCCCGCCGCCCGGATCATTTCGGCGGTCTCTTCCAGCGGCTCTTCGCGGCGCGCGAACAGCGCAAGCCTGGCCCCGCAAGCGGCCATTTCGATCGCCGTCGCCCGGCCCATTCCAGATCCGGACCCCGTGACCAGGGCAACTTGACCCGCCATGAGATCCGACGCGTAACGCCTTGATTTCGCTTCGCTCATGTTCCGCCCCTAGTTCTTCAGCAATTCGCCAGAGATGATGAGTTTGCGAACCTCCTGGGTGCCTGCGCCGACCTCAAGCACGCGACCGGTCCGGTATAGTCGGTTCACTTCTGTATCACGCATGTAACCCGAGCCGCCGTGAATCTGGACAGCTTTGTCCAGCACGAAGGATGTCGCCTCAGCGGCCTTGTAGATCGCCGCAGCGGTGAGCTTGTGGATTTCGCCGCGCCCGCCTTCGCCCTCTTCGAGGCCTTCACACATGGCAGCGGTGCGCAAGGACAGGCTCCGCGCGGCCTCGATCTGCGTATACATGTCGGCCAGCATCGCCTGAACCATCTGAAAACTGGCGATCGGTTTGCCGAATTGCTGGCGTGTCTTGGCGTAATCGATGGAAATATCCAGCGCCCGCTGCGCAATGCCCAGAGCGTTGAAACAGACGATGGCACGTTCCAGATCAAGTCCGGACATGGTAACGGCAACCCCGCCATCCAGCTTGCCGACCATGTTTCTGGCCGGAACACGGCAATCTTCGAATACCAGTTCGCCCGTCGGCGAGCCCCGGAATCCCATCTTGTTGAGCTTCTGCGCCACCTTGAAACCGGGCGTGTCGGTTTCCACGATAAAGGCGGAAATTCCCTTGGCCCCTTTTTCGGGCGATGTCTTGGCATAGACCAGCACCAGATCGGCAATCGGCCCATTGGTGATGTAGATCTTGGCCCCGTTCAGGATGTAATCGTCGCCATCCTTCTTCGCCGTGGTCCGCATAGAGCCCAGCGCATCCGAGCCAGCACCGGGTTCGGTCAAGCCCAATGCGCCGATCAACGTGCCATCGCAAAGCCCCGGTAGATACTTGCGGCGCAACTCGTCATTGGCGTTGCGATAGATATTATTGACGCAGAGGTTGTCGTGCGCCACATGGGTCAGTCCGATGGCCGCAGAGGATCGCGACAGCTGTTCGGTGATGATACAGGCCGAGGTAAAATCGAGCCCGGCACCGCCGAATTCCGTCGGCACGTTCAGTCCCAGGTAGCCCATTTCGCCCAGCTTGGGGAAAACCGAAGACGGCAGGTCATCAGTATCGTCCATTTCCGCATTCAGATGGTGGAATTCGGACATGAAGAACTTGCCGGCCTGATCGGCCAGGGCCTGCTGTTCGTCCGTCATGAAATGTGTTGGCAGTGCGGTGTCGTTGCGCAGTTGCTTGTTCATGGTCTCGTCTCCCTCAGGCGCGCAAAAGTTCTTCGGCAATGATGATCTTGCGGACTTCGCTTGTACCCGCGCCGATTTCCAGCAGCTTGTTGGCGCGGAACAGCCGGTTGATCTCGGTGTCCTGCATGTAGCCAGAGCCACCATGAATATGGCAGGCTTCGGTCACCGCCTTGTTGAATGCCTCGCCTGCGTAAAGACAGGCCGCCGCAGTCAGCTTGTGGATTTCGCCGCGGCCACCGGCCCCTTTCGGCAGGCCGGTACAGGCGGCCAGCGCCCGATAACTGAAGGCACGCGCGGTTTCGACCTCGGTGTAGATCTCGGCCAGTTTCGACTGCATCATCTGGAAACTTGCAATCGGCTTGCCGAACTGTTCGCGAATCTTGGCGTATTCCAGCCCCAGTTCCAGCGCGCGTTCGGCCATGCCAACGCAGACTGAGGCAACCATAGCACGCTCCAGATCCAGCCCGCTCATTACCACCGAAACGCCGGTGTTTTCCTGTCCAACCATGGCGGACGCGGGTACGCGGCAATCCTCAAACACCAGTTCTCCGGTTGGCGAGCCGCGAAAGCCCATCTTGTCAAGCTTTTGCGCCACCTTGAAACCGGGATTGTCCGTCTCGATTATGAAAGCGGAAATGCCCTTGGCGCCCTTCGACTTGTCGGTTTTAGCGTAAAGCAGGATCACATCGGCAATCGGCCCGTTGGTGATATAGATCTTCGAGCCGTTGATGACGTAGTCATCGCCGTCGCGGCGCGCGGTGGTCGCCATGGACCCAAGCGCATCGGACCCCGCGCCCGGTTCGGTCAGGCCCAAAGCACCAACCAGCTCGCCCGAGCAAAGACCCGGCACGTATTTCTTCACATGCTCTTCGGATCCATTGCGCAGCAGGTTATTCAGGCACAGGTTGTCATGCGCCCCGTGTGAGAGGCCCACAGCCGGATTCCACTTCGAAATCACCTCGGACACCAGCGCCTGGGTGAACTCGTTCTGTCCCGATCCGCCTAGCTCCTCCGGCGCGGTAATCCCCAGCAGGCCCAGCTCGCCCATCTGCTTGAACAGATCATCGGGCCACCATTCCTCGTCATCCATACGCGCTTGCAGCGGGTGTAGCACCTCGCGCGACACCCGATCCACGTGATCGACAATCTGGCGTTGCTCATCGGTCAAAGAATAGTTCGCCCTGATGGCTTCCAGATGCGCCGCGATGGCCTCACTTTGAGCGGTCATATCGTCCTCCCGAAAAATGTTGTTTGCGTTGTTGACCAAAATCAAACACATGTTAGAAAATAGATCAAGCCAAGCTTTTGACGACCTGACGTAAGAAAGCGCGGTGTCCTGAATACAGGGGGGAGCTTCGGAAATGACTGAGAGCGTTGTTCAATCGCAGGTGCTCGGCAAAGAAGTGCGTATCACGATTCGACGTCCTGATAATCGAAATGCCCTCAACCGTGAGGTCGCAGACGGGATCATGGCCGCCATATGTGCTGCCGAGAGGGACATCGATTGCCGCGTGATCGTTCTGACCGGCGAGGGCGAGCGCGCCTTCTGTGCCGGGGGCGACATCAAGGCGGGGGCGGATGGCGGCCCGTTTGTTCAGGATCCGGCGGACCCGGATCATTTTGCCGGAAGGTTGTTCGAGACGATACAGGCGTGCCGAAAGCCAACGATCGCGCGCATCAATGGCGTCGCGATGGGGGCAGGAGCGGGCATCATCTGTGCCTGCGATCTGGCTGTGATGGCGGATCATGCCCGCATCGGAACGCCGGAAGTGAAGGTGGGTCTGTTTCCCATGACGATCGTGCCACCCATGATGCGCGTGCTGCCCCGGCGGAGGCTGATGGAGATGTTCATCACCGGCGTTCCTCTGACGGCCGAGGAAGCCCTGCAGTTCAATCTGGTCAACTATGTGACCGATGCCGCGGGGTTGGACGACAAGGTTGCAGAACTGGTTGCCCAGATCGCCGCGCAGTCGCCGAGCGCTATCCGGCTGGGAAAATACGCCTGTCACGCGATGGAGGATATGACCTATCCGCAGCAAATGCGGTTTGCAGAAACACTTTTACCGCGTGTGGCGCAGACCGAAGACGCGCGCGAAGGCTTTGATGCCTTCATTGAGAAGCGCAAACCTGAATGGACGGGCCGCTGATCAAACGGGGAGGAGAGGAATATGTCGGAACGAAAGCTGCGCATCGGATGCGCGTCGGGCTTCTGGGGCGATACGCCGGAAGCGATCGGTCAACTGGTCTCAAAGGGCGAGATCGACTATCTGGTGTTTGACTATCTGGCAGAGGTGACAATGTCGCTGATGGCGCGGGCCCGCGCCAAAGCGCCCGAGTCGGGCTATGCGCCGGACTTCGTCAAGGCGCTGGCACCCTGGTTGCCGGATATCAAGGCAAAAGGGATCAAGGTCGTTGCCAATGCCGGGGGCGTGAACCCGCGTGGCTGCAGCGATGCGCTTGCCAAAGCCGCCGCCCAGGCCGGGATCGATCTGTCCATCGGAGTCGTGCTGGGAGATGACCTGTTGCCTCGGGCCGATGAAATTCGCAAAAACGGTCAGACGGAAATGTTCTCGGGTGTCGCATTTCCAGATGATATCTGGAGCATGAATGCCTATCTGGGTGCCCGCCCCATCGCTGCCGCGCTGGATGCCGGGGCCGACATCGTGATCACCGGGCGCTGCGCCGACAGCGCGGTGGCGCTTGGTCCGCTGATGCATGAGTACGGCTGGGGCGATGACGACTGGGACAAGCTCAGCCAGGGATCGCTGGCCGGACACCTGATCGAATGCGGCCCCCAGGGAACCGGCGGCAACTTCACCGACTGGCAGGACGTGCCGGGTTGGGACAATATGGGCATGCCCATCGTCGAGGTGTCCGAAGACGGCAGTTTCACTATGACCAAGACGCCTGACACCGGCGGGCTGGTTGTGCCCGGGTCAGTCGGAGAGCAGATGCTCTATGAAATCGGGGATCCCCGCGCGTACCTGTTGCCCGACGTGATCTGCGACTGGTCCGGGGTCACCCTGGAACAGGTCGGACCCGACCGGGTGCTGGTCAAGGGCGGCAGGGGGCTTGGGCGCACTGACAGCTACAAGGTGTCGGCGACCCATGCCGATGGCTGGCGCGCCGTCTCTACCCTGACACTGGCCGCGATTGATGCACCCGCCAAGGCCGAACGTGTGGCCGAGGCGATCCTGACCCGCTGTCGCCGGATTTTTCGCGACCGCAACATGGCCGATTTCCGGCAGGTCAGCGTCGAGGTGCTGGGCGCCGAGGCCGCCTATGGCGCAAACGCGCGCGCCCGGACCCGCGAGGTGGTGCTCAAGATCGGCGCGGTCCATGACGATCGCGCCGCGCTGAACATCTTTGCCGGAGAAATCGCACCGATGGCGATTTCGACCGCGCAGGGTCTGACCGGGTTCTTCGCCGGACGGCCCAAGGTGCAGCCGGTGGTGCGTCTGTTCTCGTTCCTGCAAGACAAGGCAGCCACGCCGGTAGCGGTCGAGGTCGACGGCAAGGATGTGCCCGTGAGCGTGGCCACTACGCCAGTCCACCTTGATCCACCTGCCGCACCGCCCGCAGATAGCCGCGAGCCCGGCCCGGACGCTGTCAAGGTCCGCCTCGTCGATCTGGCTTGGGGCCGCTCGGGCGACAAGGGGGATATCGCCAATATCGGCATCCTTGCGCGCAGGCCGGACTACCTGCCCTATATCCGCGCGGCCCTTAGCGAAGAGGTGGTGAAAGACTATTTCGCCCATGTCTGCGACGGCAGGGTTGAACGGTTCGACCTGCCCGGAAGCCATGCGCTGAACTTCATGCTGCATGAATCCTTGGGCGGGGGTGGCATCGCCTCTGTCCGCATCGACCCGCAAGGCAAAGGGTTTGCGCAGATGCTGCTTGATATCGAAATTCCCGTGCCAGCCGATCTGGCCGCAAGTGACGGGCTGAACGCCGCGAACCCGAACTAAGAGGACAACTCCATGACCATTTCGAAACTTCTGGTCGCAAATCGGGGTGAAATCGCGGCGCGCGTGTTGCGCACCGCCAACGCACACGGGCTTGCGACGGCCGTGTTGCGCCATGCCTCGGAACAAGAGGGGCCTGCCCATCTGATCGCGCATGAGGTTGTGACCATCGACGGCCCGACGCCCGTGGCCGCCTATCTGGATATTCCTCAGATTGTCGAAGCCGCCAAAAGGATCGGCGCGGACGCGGTGCATCCCGGCTATGGCTTTCTGTCAGAGAATGCCGGTTTTGTCGCGGCACTGGAAAAAGCCGGAGTGACCTTTGTCGGCCCGACGTCAGAGGTCATCGACCTGATGGGGGACAAGGTCCGCGCCCGCGCCTTTGTCGAGGAACGCGGGTTTCCCGTCGCCCCCTCGGCGATCGAGGATGACGATCCGGCGAGCTTTGTCGAACGTGCCCGCGCCGTTGGCTATCCGCTGCTGATCAAGCCCTCGGCGGGCGGTGGCGGCAAGGGCATGCGCGTCGTACGCGAGGACAGCACGCTGGAGACCGAAATCGAAACCGCGCGCCGCGAAGGCGAACGGTATTTCGGTGACGGCCGCCTGTTTGTCGAACGTTACATCGAACGCCCGCGCCATATCGAGGTGCAGGTGATGGGCGACGGGCAAGGCAACGTGGTCCATTTCTGGGAACGCGAATGTTCGATCCAGCGCCGGTTCCAGAAGATTATCGAGGAAACGCCCTCACCGGCGCTGACCCCCGAGCAACGGGATAAGATCTGCGAGACCGCTGCCGGAATTGCCCGCGCCGTCAAATACCGCGGGGCAGGGACCGTTGAATTCATCTATGCGCAGGACGGGGCCTTTTATTTCCTGGAAATGAACACCCGCCTTCAGGTCGAACATCCGGTGACCGAGATGGTAACCGGCTTTGATCTGGTTGCCGAGCAGCTGCGTGTCGCGGCGGGCGACGGGCTGAGCGCCGTGCAGGCGGATATTCCACAGAACGGCAATTCGATCGAACTGCGCATCTGTGCCGAGGACGCGACGGCCGATTTCCGGCCCGCGATCGGCGATATCCTGCTGCTGGACGAACCCCAGGGCGAGGGTGTCCGCGTAGACAGCGGCATTCTGGACGGCGGCAAGGTAACGACCGACTTCGACCCGATGTTGTCCAAGCTGATCGTACATGGCCGGGATCGCGCGCAGGCCATCGCCCGCGCGCGGCAGGCGGTGCAGAACTATGTGGTTCTGGGGGTGACAACCAACACCGGCTATCTGGATGCAATCCTTGCGCATCCCGATTTTGCCTCGGGCGACATTTCAACCGGGTTCCTGACTGAACAATCCGAAACGCTGACTGCGCCGGGCGAAGATGTCTCGGACCTGCTGATGGCGGCAGCGGCCCTGTCGGACGAGCGGCTGGTGAGTGAAGTCATGCAGATACCGGAGATGCACCGCAAGATGGGCGGGTGGAGAAACTGATGCGACGGATTTTTCAAATCGACGGCGAGGAGACCGAAACCTGGTTGGCCCATGACGGGGCCTGCTTCATACTGAACACACCCGACGGGGCAATTCCCTGTCAGCTGGAAGCCGCCGGGGCAAAGGGTGGCCATGTGCTGCGTGCAAATGGCAAGGTCCGGGAATTGCGGCTGGCCGCCGGACCGGACGCAACCTTCGTGCATATGAACGGGCGCGTCCATGAGATAAGGCGTATTGACCCGGCCGAGCGCCTGGCGGGCGGCGACAGCGGCAGCAGCGACGACCGGGTCACCGCGCCGATGCCGGGTGTTGTCGTGTCCATTGCGGTCAAGCCCGGCGACCAGGTCAACGAAGGCCAGCCGCTTCTGGTGATCGAAAGCATGAAGTTGGAAACCACACTGACGGCGCCGCGCGACGGGGTCGTTGCTGAATTGCCGTTCGCTGAAGGCGACAGTTTCGGTCTGAAAGACATCCTGGCCCAATTGGTTCCGGAGGAGGAGTGACCATGCGCAGAATTGAAAGTCAGATCGACACCAATGCCGCCGACTACAAGGCAAATTTTGCCGCCATGTCTGAAC
This sequence comes from Sulfitobacter sp. HI0040, assembly GCF_001634885.1. Taxonomy (GTDB): domain Bacteria; phylum Pseudomonadota; class Alphaproteobacteria; order Rhodobacterales; family Rhodobacteraceae; genus Sulfitobacter. Next base: position 23,856 of record NZ_LWEX01000489.1, read on the forward strand.
GGCTGAAGGAATTCCACGCCCGCCAGCACGCAGCGCGTTTCGAACGCCCGCAACGCGATATCGACCGCCTTGCCCGCCAGAACAAACTGGGCGTGCGCGAGCGCTTGAAACTACTACTGGACCCCGGCACGCCCTTTTTGGAGTTTTCCACACTTGCCGCCTGTCGCGAATACGACGGCACCGTCCCTGGCGCCGCTGTGGTGACAGGCATCGGCATCGTGCAGGGCCGCGAGGTCGCCATTCATGCCAATGACGCCAGCGTCAAGGGCGGTGCCTGGTATCCGCATACCGTGAAAAAGATCGTGCGTCTTCTTGACGTCGCCTTGGAAAACCGACTGCCGGTCATCCATATCTGCGACAGCGCGGGCGGTTTCCTGCCGCTGCAGCACGGGGTCTTTCCCGACCGGTATCTGGGCGGGCGGGTGTTCCGCAACCAGGTCAAGCTGAGCCAGGCCAATATCCCGCAGATTGCCGTGGTCGGCGGTCACTGCACGGCTGGCGGCGCCTATGTGCCGACGCTGAGCGACTACAACATCATCATCGAAGGCACAGGGGCGATTTTCCTTGGCGGTCCCCCGCTGGTCAAGGCGGCTACCGGCGAAGAGGTCGGTGTTCAGGAGCTTGGCGGCGCGGTCATGCACACCTCGGTATCGGGCACCGGCGACTATCGCGCCGCGACCGAACAACACGCCTTTTCACTGGCCCGCGAGATTGTCGGCCAGTGGAAGCGCACGCCGAAAACGATCATCGAAACCGCGGCCTATGAAGAGCCTTACTATGACCCCAAAGAACTCTACGGGATCATTCCAAAAGACCGGAAAACCCAGTTCGACATGCGCGAGGTTCTGGCCCGGATCGTGGACGGCTCACGCTTTCACGAATACCAGCCGAACTATGGCACCACGATGGTGTGCGGCTTTGCCCATATCTGGGGTTACAAGGTCGGCATCCTTGCCAACAACGGGGTGCTGTTCAACGACAGTTCGCTCAAGGCAGCGCATTTCATGCAGTTGTGCAACCAGAACCGCACGCCTCTGGTCTTTTTCCAGAACATCACCGGCTATATGGTGGGCCGCGAATACGAAGAACGAGGCATCGCCAAGGATGGCGCCAAGATGCTGATGGCGCAGGGCGGCTCGGTCGTGCCGAAGTTCACAGTGATCGCCAATGCCTCTTACGGGGCCGGCAACTACGGGATGTGCGGACGGGCCTGGGACGCGCGCACGCTGTTCATGTGGCCCCAGGCCGAGATCGGCGTGATGGGGGCGGATCAGGCCGCCAATACCATGGCTGACGTCAAGATTCGGCAGCTTCAGCGCGAAGGCAAAGAGCTGACCGAAGAAGAAATCGCCGCGATCCGCGAACCGGTGCTGGAAAAATACAAGCGCGATGTCGAGGCTTATACCTCGACCTCGGAATTGTGGGACGACGGCATCCTCGATCCGGCGGACACACGCAACGCGCTTGGCATGTCGATTTCTGCCTCGCTCAATGCACCGATCGACGATCCGCACTACGGGATCTTCCGTCTGTAAAGGCTTGAGGGACGGCACACCGGGTCGGGGAGTGCCGTTCCGCGTCAAGGCGCTTCCATCTGGCGCTTTCGGAATCTGAAGTAGTCCTGACCGGTCCGGTTCCCGGACAGGTCAGGACGATGTCCGCCGCGCCTCCTGAATGGAGACGACGTCAGAGGCCGCCATGCCGGGCCGGTCTGCCTCGACCGCCTTCAGCGGCTCGACCGGCGTCAATCCGGCCAGACTATCGCGCGCAAGTTGCTGGTATTCAGCGGTGCCGCGCGTTTTCCACGCGATTTCTTTCTCGCTGACCTCGCGGATCACCTTTGCCGGCGATCCCACCACCATCGAACGCGGCGGAATCACGGTTTCGCCACGCACAAACGCCTGCGCGCCGACAATCGATTCCGCCCCAAGCTCTACACCATCCATAATGACGGAATTCATTCCGACCAGAGCGTTCCGGCCCACTGTGCAACCGTGCAGGATCGCGCCATGGCCGATGTGGCCGTCGCTTTCCACCACGGCGTCGCGGCCGGGAAAGGAATGGATGATGCAATTGTCCTGAACATTGGCTCCATCCCCGATCACGATCCTGCCGAAATCGCCCCGCAAGCTTGCTCCGGGGCCGATGTAGCATCCATGACCCAAGATGACATTTCCGATCAGAACGGCCTGGGGGTGGACATATGTATCCTCGGGCACGACGGGTATAAAACCCTTGAACTCATAACAGTATGCCATTCCGACCACCTTTCGTAAGCTGAGTGCTAAACGCTTGTCAGCGGTTGCGCCGGGACCAGAATCCCTCAATTGTGCCGCCGATCAGGGCGTGTGGCCCGAAAACAAACACAAGTTAGAAAACAGCGCAAGCTCCCTACGTCACAGCTTGGCGATATTGACACTTCCCAAGGTTGGGATTTAAAATCTAACAAATGGTAGAAAATAGGCTGGCGGACCGATTAGGGTGGCCTGACCGAACTTGGGAGAGAGAGAAATGACAGACAAAGCCTATGTTGCAGGCGTTGGGATGGTCCCGTTCCAGAAGCCGGGAAAATCCGAAAGCTACGATGTGATGGCGACCGCTGCGACCCGGTCCGCTCTGGCAGACGCGGGGTTGGATTATGATAAAGTCCAACAGGCCTATGTGGGCTATGTCTATGGCGACAGCACCTGCGGTCAGCGCGCCCTGTACCATGTCGGAATGACAGGCATCCCGGTTCTGAATGTGAACAACAACTGCTCGACCGGATCGTCCGCCCTGTTCCTGGCCAGGCAGGCAGTTGAAAGCAGCGCGGTCGAATGTGCTCTGGCACTTGGGTTCGAACAGATGCAGCCCGGCGCAATCGGTGCGATGTTCCATGACCGGGTCAGCCCGTTTGCGGCATTCGACAGTGAAACCGACGAACTGGTTGGCAGTGCCGAGATCCCGCTGGCGCTGCGGTACTTCGGCGGTGCGGGCAAGGCGCATATGGACGAGTTCGGCACCCCCCTGGAAACCTTCGCAAAAATCCGCGCCAAGGCCAGCCGACATGCTGCGAAGAATCCGGTTGCCCTGTTCCGGCAGGAGGTGACGGCGGAAGACGTCATGGCCGCCCAGGTCGTCTGGCCCGGCGTCATGACCAAGCTCATGGCCTGTCCGCCAACCTGTGGCGCGGCCGCCGCGATCATTTGCTCCAAGGAATTCGCCGACAAGCACGGACTGGACAGTTCGGTTCGGATCGCGGCGCAGGCCATGACGACGGACGGCCCGGAAACTTTCGAAGCCCATGACATGCGCGAAGTGGTCGGCTTTTCGATGGCCAAGCGCGCCGCCGATCAGGTTTACGAGGACGCGGGCATCGGGCCCGAGGACGTGGATGTGGTCGAACTGCACGACTGTTTCGCCCACAACGAGCTTATCACCTATGAGGCGCTTGGCCTTTGCGGGCGCGGCGAAGCGGCGAAATTCGTTGATGATGGCGACAACACCTACGGCGGAAAATACGTGACCAACCCGTCGGGCGGTCTTTTGTCCAAAGGCCATCCGCTTGGGGCGACCGGCCTAGCGCAATGTACCGAGCTCGTTCAGCAGCTTCGCGGCCAGGCAGATGCGCGCCAGGTTGATGGCGCACGTCTGGCGCTTCAGCACAATCTGGGCCTCGGCGGGGCCTGCGTCACCACGCTTTATGAAAAAGCCTGATAGCGCCTTTCGGGAGGAATCAATATGACTGGAAAACTCGACGGGCGCGTGGCGCTGGTCTCGGGCTCGGGCCGGGGCATTGGCCGCGAAATCGCTCTCAAACTGGCCTCGGAAGGGGCCCGGCTGGTGATCAACGATCTGGACGCCGGTCCGGCCAATGAAACCGCCGAGGCGGTGCGCGCGATGGGAGCTGAGGCCGTGGTCTGTGCCGGCAGCGTTACCGAAGACGGTTTTGCCGAACGGTTCATCAAGACCGGCGTGGACAGCTTTGGCGGGTTAGACATCATCGTGAACAACGCAGGCTACACTTGGGATAGCGTCGTTCAGAAGATGTCCGACGAACAGTGGCAGGCGATCATCGACGTCCACCTGACGGCACCTTTCAAGATCCTGCGCGCTGCCCAGCCGGTGATCAGCGCCAAGGCCAAGGAAGAGGCCGCCGCCGGACAGGAAGTGTTCCGCAAAGTAGTCAACATCTCGTCCATCGCAGGGACCGGCGGCAATGCTGGCCAGATCAACTATTCCGCCGCTAAGGCCGGTATCCTAGGGGTCACCCGGACGATGGCCAAGGAATGGGGCCGCTATAAGGTCAACGTCAACGCCGTCGCCTTCGGCCCGATTCGCACCCGCTTGACCGAAGGCAGCGCGGATGGCGACAGCACGATCAAGGTCGAGGAAAAAGAGATCAAGGTCGGCGTGAATCCCGATCTCCTGTCCCAGATGGAGCGCATGATTCCGCTGGGTCGGGTCGGCACGCCGGAAGAGGCCGCAGGTGCGGTTTATCTGTTCTGCGCGCCCGAATCGAACTTCATTTCCGGCCAGCATGTCATCTGCGGCGGCGGGTTCGTGATCTAAGGCATTTGCCCGGACCCGATGGCAAGGTCCGGGCAAGAACGTTCATGTCCGGGCGGCCCCATGATGGCCGCTCGGACGGTCTTTACCGCAACCGCCACGCGAGCATGCTCAGAAAGGTTGACTCACGTACATCGTTTACCTAACAGTCGTTAGTTAGGCGCTGAGGTGAATAGAAGACCCATGAAACAAACCACGACAAACAAAGCCCCCGAGACAGCGCGCAGCGCGGTCGGACGGGACGGGGTGCTGGACATTGCCGCGCGGCTTTTCCGCGAACAAGGCTACGGGTCCGTTTCGCTCCGAAAAATTGCCGAGGCCGCCGGGATCAAGGCGGGCAGCATATATTATCATTTTGGTTCCAAGGACGAGATCGTCGCGGCCGTTCTTGATGCAGGGATTCAAGTCGTTCACGCGAGCATGAGAGACGCCATCACCGCCCTGCCAGCCGATACCGATGGTGAAACGGTACTGCGCGCCGCGATCCGGGCGCATCTGCGCGCACTTCTTGATGTGAGCGATTATACATCGGCGAATGTGCGTATTTTCGGGCAGGTGCCGCAATCCGTGCGGGATGCCAACTTGCCCACGCGACGGGCCTATGAGGCAGAGTGGGACAGTCTTCTGTCCCAGCTTAAGAAAGACGGCACGCTGAAACAAGACGTCGATGTCCGCCGCCTGCGCCTGATGCTGATCGGTACATTGAACGCTACGCTCGATTGGTTCGACCCGGACCGCGGTAGCGCCGATGCGTTGTCACGCACCTATGCCGATGTGTTCCTCAACGGGATACTCCAAAGACAGGATACCTGACTTCATGGCACGACTTGAAACAGCGGTACAGACCGCATCAGAGACCTACACCCGCAACCACGCCGCACAAAGCGAGCGCGTCGAAACGCTGCGCGCGCGGATCGCCGAAGCAACGGCTGGCGGCCGCCCCGACATGGTCGCGCGGCATCGCAAGCGCGGCAAGCTTCTGGTGCGTGAACGGATCGACCTGCTGGTGGATCCGGGCACCGCGTTCATGGAACTGTCATCGCTTGCAACCTACGGGCAATATGGGGACGAGGTGCCCGGCGCGGGGATCGTGACCGGCATCGGTATTGTCCACGGGTTGCCCTGCGTGGTGATCGCCAATGACGCCACGGTGAAAGGCGGATCATTTTATCACGAGACGGTGCAGAAGCACATTCGCGCCCAGGAAATCGCGGCGGATAACCGGCTGCCCTGCCTCTATCTGGTGGACTGCGGCGGCGCCTATCTGCCGGAACAGGATCGGGTTTTCCCCGATGCCCGGCATTTCGGCAATTCCTTCTATCGCCAGACCAACATGTCGGCCAGCGGTCTGCCGCAGATCTCGGCCGTGTTCGGCGGCTGCACGGCGGGCGGCGCCTATATTCCCGCCCTGTCGGACGAGGTCATCATGGTGCGCGGAAATGCGCGCATCCATCTGGGCGGGCCGTCAATCGTCAAGGTGGCGATCAACGAAGAGGTCGATGGCGAAACGCTGGGCGGGGCCGAGATGCATTCGCGTGTTTCGGGGGTGTCCGACCATCTGGCCGAGGACGAGTATCACGCATTGGCACTCATGCGCGACATCGTGGCCGAGCTGGGCCAATCGCGCGCGATGCAGCCGGACCAGACCCCCGAAGCGCCCGCCCATGATCCCTCCGAGCTGCTTGGCGTGATCAGCGCCGACCGCAAGGAGCCTTATGACATGCGCGAGGTACTGCTGCGCATGATCGACGCCGGCGAATTCCGCGAATTCAAGCCCGGTTGGGGCGAAACGCTGGTCTGCGGCACGGCGTGCATCCATGGATACCGGGTTGGCATTCTGGCCAACAACGGCGCGCTTTTGTCCGAAAGTTCGCTGAAGGGCGCGCAGTTCGTGTCGATGTGCGATCAACGGAACATCCCGCTGTTGTTCCTGCACAACATCTCGGGCTTCATGGTCGGAACCGACGCCGAACGCGGCGGAATCGCCAAGGACAGCGCCAAGCTGGTCTATGCCATGTCGGTGGCCAAGGTGCCGCGCCTTTCGGTCCTCTTGGGCGGCTCATACGGGGCGGGCAACTACGGCATGTGCGGACGTGGTTTCGCCCCGAATTTTCTCTTTGCCTGGCCCACGGCGGAACTGGCCACCATGTCTGCCGACATCGCCACAAATGTGATGCTGGAACTGCGCCGCCAGAAAGGGGGCGACCCGGGCAAGATGGAGGCCGACATGAAGCTGATCGAGGAGCAAGTTCGGGCCCAGTATGGTGAACAGTCCGATCCCTATTATGCCACCTCGCGGCTTTGGGATGACGGGCTGATCGAACCCGCGCAAACCCGCGATATCCTTGGCCTGTGCCTGGCCATCGTGACATCGGTGCCCGAAGCCGGTCGCCATACGCCTGTATTCAGAATGTGAGGCTTCAAGTTGACCAATACCTACAACACGATCCTTGTCGAAACTGATGCGCGCGGCGTCGCCACGCTGACGCTCAACCGCCCCGACAAACACAATGCGCTGAATGGCGAATTGATCGCAGAGCTATACGATGCCGCCGAAAAGCTGGCTGCAGATGACGATGTGCGTATTGTGGTCCTGACCGGCGCGGGCAAGAGCTTCTGCGCGGGCGGCGATTTCAACTGGTTCTCGTCAAACATCGAAAAGTCCCGTGCCGAACGGGTAGACCAGAGCGCCACGCTGGCGCGGTTGTTGCGCCGTCTTGACACGCGGCCCAAACCCTTGATCGGGAGGATCAACGGCCCGGCCTACGGTGGCGGTGTCGGCATGATTTCCGTCTGCGACTACACCATCGGCGCCGAAGGCGCGCGCTTCGGTCTGACCGAGGTCAAGCTGGGCCTTCTGCCCGCGAATATATCGCCTTACGTGGTGGCCCGCATCGGCAAGGTGCATTCGCGTGAGACCATGCTGTCGGGGGCGTTGTTCGACACCGCCCGCGCCGAGCGGATCGGTCTGTTGACCGAAGTTGTCGCGCCGGGCGACTTGGACGCCACGGTGAACCGGGTGGTGCATGATCACCTTCAGGCCGCGCCGGGTGCCGTGGCCGATACCAAGGCGCTGATCGCCTATGTCGCGTCCCACGATCTGGAGACCAATATGATCTACACCGCCGACCGGCTGGCCGATGCGTGGGAGACGGAGGAAGGTATCGAAGGCATCAACAGCTTCATCAACAAGGGCGTTCCGTCATGGCGGGTGAAATGAGCTTCACCCGCGTTCTGATCGCCAACCGGGGCGAGATTGCCCGCCGTATTCAGCGCGGATGCCGCAAACTAGGGTTGGAAAGCGTGGCTGTGTTTTCAGAGGCCGACCGCGACGCGCCCTTCGTGCACAAGGCCGATCATGCCGTCTGCATCGGCGGGGCGGCCCCTTCGGAAAGCTATCTGAACGTCGGGGCCATTCTGGATGCCGCACGCGCGACCGGCGCGGGGGCGCTGCATCCGGGCTATGGCTTTCTGTCGGAAAACGCCGGTTTCGCGGCCGCGGTCGAGGCGGCGGGCCTTGTGTTCATCGGGCCGAAGCCCGATGCAATTGCCATGATGGGGTCGAAAATCGAGGCCAAGGCGGCTGCCGAGGACGCAGGCGTGCCCGTGCTACCCGGTTATCGCGGCGAAGATCAGTCCGTTGCGTGCCTGCTGGAAGAGGCCGAGGCGCTTGGCACCCCCTTTCTGGTCAAGGCCAGCGCAGGCGGCGGCGGGCGCGGGATGCGGCTGGTCACCGATCTGGGCGAGGCACCCGAGGCGATCGCATCCGCCCGGGCCGAGGCCCAGGGGGCCTTTGGCGATCCGGCGGTGTTCCTTGAACGCTACGCGCCCCGCGCCCGCCACGTCGAGGTTCAGGTGCTGGGCGATACTCACGGCACCGCGCTGCATCTTGGCGACCGCGACTGTTCGCTTCAGCGCAACCACCAGAAGCTGATCGAAGAGGCCCCCGCCGCAGATCTGCCCGAGGCATTGCGCGACGACATGCGCGCGGCGGCTGTGCGGCTGGCGCAGGCGATCGGCTATCGCTCGGCCGGGACGGTGGAATACCTCTATGATCCGGCCCGTGGCGAATATTACTTTCTTGAAATGAACACCCGCCTGCAGGTCGAACACCCCGTGACCGAGGCGATCACCGGCATCGACCTGGTTGAATGGCAGTTGCGCATCGCGCGGGGCGAGCCACTGACACTGGCGCAATCGGATGTGAAATTCGACGGGCACGCCATTGAAATCCGCATCGCCGCCGAAAACCCGGCCGAAAATTTCCGCCCCGAAACGGGCCAGATCACCCTTTGGGCTCCGCCCGTGGGTGTGCGGCTGGACACAGGGGTCGAAGCAGGCTCGGTCGTCAGCCACCATTACGATTCGATGATTGCCAAGCTGGTCGTCCATGCGCCGGACCGGGCCGGAGCGATCCGCCGGGCGGTTGCCGCGATGGATGACTTTGCCGTCGGCGGCGTCGGTCTGAACCTGGCCTATCAACGTGCCCTGCTGCTGCATCCGGATTTTCAGACGTTCCGGCACCACACATCGGGTTTGCCCGAGATGTTCCCCGATGGCTGGACGCGCCCGACCCCCGATCCCCGGGACATGGCCCTTGCCGCGATTGCGCTGCACCTGCATCTCGCGCCAGCGGCGGCGGGCGCGTCGCCCTGGGAAAGCCTTGGGTCATGGCGGCTCACGGCCCCTGGCGGACGGCCCGGTGCGGCATCTTATTGGGATACAACCAATGACGACCCGATCCGCGTGACCGGCTCCGGAACAATATTCGCCGCCGGGCCGCTAGGCGGCCTGACCATCACGGTCGAAACCGCCGCCCTGACCGGGGACCGTCTGAGCGGACGCATCGACGGTGTTCCATTTGCGCACATCGCCCATTTCGAACGTTCCCGCGATCATTGGCGGGTGCACCTGCAAACCTCTGCCGGAATGACCGCGACAGATCTGCGTACGCTGGAAGACCAGCATCTGCAACGTGCCACCGGCGGATCTGGCGGCGCTAACCTGTTGTCCGCACCCATGCCCGGCGCGGTCGCCGAGCTGCGCGTCGCGCCCGGCGACCGCGTCGAAGCCGGTGACGCGCTGATGGTGCTGGAGGCCATGAAGCTCTTGCAAAGCCTGACCGCGCCGGTCGCGGGCGTGGTGACTGAAATCTATTGTGCACCCGGCGATACGGTTGCCGGGCACGCCCCACTTATCAAACTCGATCCAGAGGAAAACACATGACCAGACAAGACAGCATTACTCAGGTCACCGGCCCGTTCAACGAAGACCTCGACATGATCCGCGACCAGCTGCGCAGGTACATCGAAACCGAGGTGACCGCCAAGGCCGAGCCTTGGGAGGAGGAGGGCAAGGTCCCCCGCGACGTGCTGCGCCGGATGGGTGATCTCGGCGTGCTGGGGATGCGCTATGACGAACAGTATGGCGGCGCGGGGCTGGACGTGATGTCCAGCGTGGTTTTGGCCGAAGAGGTCGGGCGATCCACTTACGGCGGATTCTCGGCCACGGTTCTGGTCCACACCGACATGGCCTCGCCGCATCTGGAAAATGCCGGCACGCCCGAACAAAAGGCGCGGTGGATGCCATCGATCACCTCGGGCGAAATGATCACCGCCGTCGCAGTGACCGAGCCTGGCGCGGGCTCGGACGTCGCGGGCATGCGCACCCGCGCGGTGCGGGACGGGTCGGATTGGGTGCTGAACGGCACCAAGATGTTCATCACCAACGGCGTGCATGGCGATCTCTACTTTGTCGGTGCCAAGACCGATCCCGATGCCAAGGGGTCCCGCGGGATCACCATTTTTGCGGTCGAACAAGGCACGCCGGGCTTTTCGGTCGGACGGGCGTTGAACAAGACCGGCTGGCTGTGCTCGGACACTGCCGAACTGATCTTCGAAGATGTCCGCATCCCGGCCGAAAACGTTTTGGGCGAGGTCAACCGCGGCTTCTATTCGGTAATGAAGAACTTCCAGAACGAACGCATCGTGCTGGGTGCGATGGCCTGTGCCGAAGCGCAGACCGCGCTGGAGATGACCGTGGATTATGTCAAGCAGCGCAGGGCCTTTGGCGGCGTTCTGTGGGACAAGCAGGCCGTGCGCCAACGGCTGGCCGACTGTCAGACGCGGATCGCGGCAGGACGTCAGTTGGTCTATCACGCCGCGGGTCTGGATGCCGCAGGTCGTGACTGCGTGAAAGAGGTCTCGATGGTCAAAGCTTATTGCGGGGAACTGGTGAACACTGTGCTTTATGACTGCGTCCAGTTTCACGGCGGCATGGGTTATATGCGCGAAACACCGGTGGAACGCATGTCACGCGATGCCCGTGTGCAGGCCATCGGCGGCGGGGCGAGCGAAGTCATGTTGGAAGAAGTCGCAAAGCGCATGTGAGCTTACTACCCGAAAAATCAACAATCTACAGAAACAAGGACGTAAAAGATGAATTTGGAAACCACTCAAAGCCAATCACTCGCAAAACTGACGCGAGAGATCTCGATCATACTCGTCGGCACAATTCTTCTGACACTATCCGCCAAAATCGTGGTGCCGTTCTACCCGGTTCCTATGTCTACACAAACCCTGGTTGTCTTGGGTCTGGGTCTTTTCCTGGGGCCGGTGCGCAGTAGTCTTGTTGTTGTGACATACCTTTTCGAAGGTCTACTTGGCTTGCCGGTCTTCGCAGGCACGCCTCCGGCGCCGGCCGGACTGGCGTATATTGCGGGTCCCACAGGCGGATACCTGATAGGCTTCGCACTTGCAGCGGCCGCTACCGGAAGGATTGTTCAAGCACTGCAAGGGCTTCGGCCCGCATTCAGAGCATCTGTCGCTGTCTTGTTTGGTTCGATAATCATGTACTGCGCAGGGCTGTTCTGGTTGGGTGGCTTTGTCGGTTATGGCGAAAAGTTGCTGAACGCCGGTCTTTACCCGTTCCTTCTCGGGGATCTGACGAAGGCGACAATTGCTGTAGTTCTGTATACTGCTTACCATAATCGCCGCCGCGTGTGACTGCCAGCCCAAGACTGTATCAGACTGTTTCAGTCTCATACGGTCTTGGTCCAATATAAGTTGAAATGGTCCGATGCCAGATTTGACAGGCACTGGACGCCAGCCTGAGGTTTCCGACTCCATGCGAGAGCAATGCGGAAAACTGTGCGAACAGGTTTGTTCGCAATCAATACCTGGTCGCACACAATGAAAAGAAGCAGCATGTTTTTCTCAGAGCCGGAGCCTTGCCGCGCGAAGGGAGTCGAATTGGCCCCTGGAATTCTGAGGATCGTCGCGAACAATCCCGGAAAGATGACCTACCACGGGACAAATAGCTACATCATTGATACGCCTGATGGTCGGCTCATAATCGACCCCGGCCCAGCAGAAGACCGTGCGCATTTCGAGGCAATCGTCGAAAGTTTGGGGGCCAAACCATCCGGGATTCTGCTCACACACCACCATTCTGATCATTTCGGAGCCGCCCCAGCCGTGCGCGAAAGGACAGAGGCGCCTGTTTATGTCTCACGGGCATTCCCTGACGATGCATTTCGACCTGACCGGTTTCTGGAGGACGGACAGGTCATCGCCGGTCTTACCGTCCTGCACACACCCGGTCACGCGAGCGATCACCTTTGTTTCGCGAGACCTGACGGAGTGCTCTTCACGGGCGACCACGTTATGAGTTGGAACAGTTCGATCGTCAGCCCCCTAACGGAAACGTGCACGACTACTGCGCGCGGCTACACCGGCTGATTGAGCGCGAAGATAGGATCTACTTTCCGGGGCACGGACCTATACTCCGGGATCCGCAACCTTACGTCAAACGGTTGCTCTCCAACCGTATGCGTCGCGAGGCGGAGATCCTCGCCCACCTCTCAAACACCCCGGATTCGGTCCAGAATATCGCCACTTCCGTCTACCAGAAAACCGACCCCCATATCGCAATGGCCGCAGAACGAGACGTTGCGGCGCATCTGTAGAAGCTGTTGTCTGAGTCGCGGGTGGTACAAGATGGCGGGATCTGGAAATTAACATAAACTTCATTATGCGTCGTTATAGTTAGTGTTGCGATAGTATATTATCGTATGTATGCTGGATTCCTGTCACGAGGTTCCTCAGCATGCGCCATTCAGTCAAGAAGCTCCTCCCCTCAGTCGCAGTCGCTTTGACCGTGACTGGTCTTTCGCTACCAATGTCCGCCCGAGCGCAGACATACCCGATCGACTGCGCGATCCTCTTGTGTCTGTCTGGCGGTTGGCCGGCTTCGGTACCATGCGCCCGGGCTCGCGCCGAATTCATCAGGCGGATAACGCCCTGGCCGGTGGAACCGCCGCTGCAAATCTGGCGCTGTCCCATGGGCGCCTCCTATGAGAGCGATCGGCCATCAAACAACGCTGGGCGCATATTTGAAGTTTTGTACCGGCCCGACAACCGTCGGCCGCTCCAATCCTCGCCAGTTTACGATCTCGTTCCAGCCAACTGGGCTCTTCAGCACGTTCAAGATCGCGCAGACATCGATATCAGCGGACCTGAATTCAACTTCGTGCGGTCCATCCGCGTCTTTGATATTCGCTATGCGCGGCAGCATGAATCCGGTCGTGACGGTGACTGCAATCGCAGCGCGACTGTAGTCCTTGGCACTTACAGGACCCAAGGCGATTTCTCCTGGCAACGATCTTCCATAACTGCCCTGCCCGAGGCCCATGTCGGTCTCGAACGTTGGGGCCAGAATTGCCCGGGTATCTATCACCGGTCCGTCTTCGTTGATTGGCGTGACTATGAGGGCAATTACGGATTTGAGCAGGTAAACTACTAGCGTCGACAATAGCAGCGGTATCATCGACCTGCGGCAATTTGAGCGCGCTCAGTTACTCGAATACCAGCCGTTCGCTGCTGTCTGTGGCAAGGACCGTAGAGCGGGACAATTTGGACCTTGCCCCCGGCAAAACTAAGGTCTGCTCACAACACTTTGCGGACTGAGCCATCCGATCGAAGAGTGGTTTTCTCACGATTAAAGTTGCTGAAAAATCGAGGCCGTGCATGATCATGAAAACTGATCCTGTAGGCCAAAATGATAAAAAGTCAGATCACACTGAAGCAACTCGAAGCTTTTGCCTTTGTCGTTGACACTGGCACCTTCCGAGCCGCTGCGACTGCTCTCGGAACGACGCAGCCTAATATCTCGTCGCGGATTTCTGCTCTGGAAATGGCTTTGGATGTTGCGCTTCTTTATCGAGACGCAGGTTCAGTACGCCTGACCGAGAAGGGTCGGGAGCTCCTCGTTCTAACACGGGACATTCTTCGCGCCGGAGAAGCCCTGTTGGAGGCGGCGGGACGTCAAGAGTTGATCGAAGAACGCCTTCGGCTTGGTGTCACAGAACTTGTGGCTTGCACATGGCTGCAATCGTTCCTGCGGCTTTTGCGACAAGAGTACCCAAACCTGCGCGTCGAGCTGGAGGTCGATCTATCCCGTCAGATTGACGAGCGCTTGCGCGAAGGACGGCTCGATCTGGCGCTGCAGAATGGTCCTTTTGCATTTCAAGCAACCGGCGAACAGGCGTTGTCCGAGGAACCTTATGTTTGGGTCGCCAACGCGGACCTTGCGAACGAGCTAGCAGGCGGGACATCAGTCGCGCGTTTCTTTGACAAGGCCGTTTTAACTCATGCCCGTCATACGAGTGCCGCACGTGCGCTGCACGAGCTGGCTGCGAAGGGTGGCTATGACGCGGGCAAGATCATTCACTCGAGCGCTCTGTCCGCGTGTCTTCCGATGGTCAATGAGGGCTTGGGGGTTGCGTTGCTGCCCCGCTCCCTGGTCTCGGAGGAGATTAAAGACGGACGTTTGCAGTCTCTCAAGTCGGATTGGATTGCGCCGCCGCTTTCATTTTTTGCCCGTTTCAACACGGATCGTGCTCCGCGCTTCGTTGCCAAGGCTTGTGAGATTGCAGCATCTGTTCGGCCAGCGGAAACGTAAGATAACTCAGATTTATCAGGTATAGAAAATCTATTGATTTGCTTTCTGCTCTCGCGCGGGACCTAATGCTCTGAATTCAGGTGCTTGAGTGGAGATCGTAATGAAGGCCGAATCTATTCGCATGGGCGTCGACATTGGCGGCACCTTCACGGATGTCGTCCTCGAAAAGGGCGGTGAGCAGTTCTCGACCAAAGTCCTGACGACCTATGCGGCCCCCGAGAGCGCGATCATAGACGGTATGCATCAGGTCTGCGCTAAGGCAGGTGTCGATCCCTCAGCCATTGAGCAGATCATCCATGGAACAACTCTGGCCACCAACGCGCTGATTGAGCGGCGCGGTGCCAAAACGGCATTGATCACAACCGAAGGCTTCCGTGATGTGATCGAGATGCGCACCGAAAGTCGGTTTGAGCAATACGACCTGAACCTGAACCTCCCTGATCCGCTTTTGCCGCGTCAGATGCGTTTCACTGTCCCAGGGCGGGTGAACGCCAAAGGCGAAATCCTGGTAGAGCTTGAGCGTGCGGATGTCGAAGCCGTTGTGGACCGGATCGCGGAAGCGGGCTTCGAAAGCGTCGCGGTCGGTTTGATCCACTCGTACCTCAACCCCAAGCATGAACAGTTGGTTCGTGATGTTCTGGCCGAAAAACTCCCCCATGTGTCGGTGTCGATCTCGTCCGAGGTCTCGCCGCAGATGCGCGAATACGAGCGGTTCAATACCGTGGTCGCCAATGCGTATATCAAACCGCTGATGGCGTCCTACCTTGGACGTTTAGAGGACAGGCTTCGCGGCGAAGGCGTCAGTTGCCGGATTTTCCTGATGCATTCGGGCGGTGGAATTATCTCGATCCAGAACGCAGCGGATTTTCCAGTACGACTCGTGGAAAGCGGACCAGCGGGCGGTGCGGTCTTTGCGGCCCATATTGCCGCCCGATATGGTCTGGACAAGGTGCTGTCCTTCGACATGGGCGGGACCACGGCCAAGATTTGCCTGATCAAGATTCAGACCCCCAAGACCAGCCGCGTGTTTGAGGTCGCGCGCACGTATCGCTTCAAGAAAGGTTCGGGCATGCCGATCTCGATCCCGGTGATCGATATGGTCGAAATTGGTGCGGGCGGCGGGAGCCTTGCCCATGTGGACGGCATGCGGCAAATTCGTGTCGGCCCTGAAAGTGCAGGGTCCGAACCTGGACCCGCCTGTTATGGGCGTGGCGGCACGAAACCGGGTGTGACAGATGCCGACCTTGTGCTGGGCAAGTTGGATCCGGACAATTTTGCCGGTGGCTCGATCGCCCTGCATCCCGATCAATCGCAACAGGCGTTGAGCACGCATGTCGGTGACACGCTGGACATGGACGCGATTGAGGCGGCCTTTGGCGTGGCCGAGGTGGTTGACGAAAACATGGCCAATGCGGCGCGGGTTCACGCCGTCGAGAATGGCGAAGACCTGAGCGAGTACACCATGATCGCCTTTGGCGGCGCAGCTCCGCTGCATGCCGGGCGTCTTTGCGAAAAGCTTGGGGTTGAGCGGCTGCTTGTGCCACCTGGCGCAGGTGTCGGTTCTGCCATTGGCTTCCTGCGCGCGCCGTTCAGCTTCGAGGCCAACCGGTCGGTCTATATGAAGCTGAGCGATTTCGATGCGGACAAGATCAAAGGCCTGCTGACCGATCTCAAAGCCGAGGCGACAGGCTTTGTGCGCACTTGCGATGAAGTCAGCCCGATCCTGTCGGAGTTCAAGGTCTACATGCGCTACACCGGTCAGGGCTGGGAAATCCCAATTGACCTCACCGAAGAACAGGCGATGAACCCTGATGCTGCTATCTTTGAGGCCCGGTTCGAGGAAGACTACACCAAGCTTTTCGGTCGTCCGGTCGCGGGCATGGATATCGAGATCACCGTCTGGTCGGTGAACGCCACAACGCCGCCGGAAGACGTCGCGCGCATTGAAACG
The DNA here is from genome assembly GCF_001634885.1 of Sulfitobacter sp. HI0040. Classification (GTDB taxonomy): domain Bacteria; phylum Pseudomonadota; class Alphaproteobacteria; order Rhodobacterales; family Rhodobacteraceae; genus Sulfitobacter. Next base: position 40,315 of record NZ_LWEX01000489.1, read on the forward strand.
ACGGACGGCAGCGCGCCTGTTGTGCTGAACGGCACGAGGCAGCTTTTTGATGCGGCATCCGGCACATACCTTGAGGCCCATGTCATCGACAGAAGCCTTATGGAAACAGGTCAACGCGCGCATGGCCCTGCCGCCGTAACCGAGGCCGAAACCACCATCATCGTGCCCGCCAGTCGGGATGCTATCCGCCAACCGGACGGCTGTATCGACGTGGTGACAAAGGGAGCAGCGCAATGAGCCAGGACCATTCCAAAGTCGCCTATCAGGTCATGTGGAACCGCCTGATTTCGGTCGTCGAAGAACAGGCGCAGGCACTGGTGCGCACGGCGTTCTCCACTTCCGTCCGCGAGGCCGGGGACCTGTCGGCAGGCGTCTATGACACGCATGGGAACATGCTGGCGCAGGCCGTCACGGGCACTCCGGGCCATGTCAACGCAATGGCCGACGCCGTGGCGCATTTCATTCGCCGGATTGGGCGTCAAAACATGTTTGAAGGCGATGTCTATATAACCAACGATCCGTGGGAGGGCACGGGGCACCTGCATGACATCACCATGGTCACACCTTCCTTCCACAATGGCACTTTGGTCGGTTTTTTTGCCTGCACGGCGCATATTGTGGATATCGGCGGGCGAGGCTTTGGCGCGGATGCGCAGAGCGTTTACGAGGAAGGCTTGTATATCCCGATCATGAAATTCGCTGATCGTGGTGAGGTGGACGAAACGCTTGTCCGCATCATCAGGGGCAACGTGCGGGAACCGGATCAGCTGATCGGCGACATCTACGCGCTGGCAACCTGTAATGAGATCGGACACCGCCGCTTGATCGACATGATGGAGGAGTTTGAACTCGACCATCTGGACGGCATCGCCGCTTTCATCCTCGAAAACTCGCGCCGGGCGACGATCGAGGCGATCGCTGCATTGCCGCAGACATCCGCCTCCGGCGAGATGACGATGGACGGCTTTGATGTGCCCATCACGCTGAAGGTGAAGGTCAGCGTTGAAAACGACCGTATCGTCACCGACTTCACGGGAACGTCCGGTCTCGACAAGAAGGGCATCAACTGCCCGCTTGTCTACACAAAGGCTTACGCCTGCTACGCGCTCAAAGTGGCGATTGCGCCGGAGATCCCGAACAACGCGGCCTCTCTCGCGCCGTTTGAGATCACCGCACCCGAAAACTCCATCGTCAACGCATTGCACCCCGCGCCTGTCGCGCTGCGTCACATCGTGGGGCATTTTGTGCCGGATGCGGTCTACGACGCGTTCGACAAGATCGTGCCGGGTTTGGTGCCTGCCGAAGGCGCGGGATGTCTGTGCAACTTCCAGGTCAGCTTGCGGCCGCGCAGCGACGCACCGGCCCCTGCGGACGCGCGCAGGTCCGAGGTTTTGACCTTCAATTCAGGTGGCTCCGGTGCACGGCCCGAACATGACGGCATGAACGCTACAGCCTTCCCATCGGGCGTGATGACCATGCCGATTGAGGCGACCGAACACGCAGGCCCCGTCATCATCTGGCGCAAGGAACTGCGGCCCGACAGCGGCGGCGCGGGCAAGACGCGCGGCGGTTTGGGGCAGTACATGGAAGTCGGCGCACAGGAAGGCCACGAGTTCGATATTCAGGCCATGTTCGACCGCAGCCAGCACCCCGCTCGGGGCCGCCGCGGCGGCTCGAGCGGCGCACCAACGACCATCGCGCAGGACGATGGATCGGCGATGCGGGTCAAGGGCAAGCAGTTCGTCCCACACGGTCGAAAGGTGGTGATGGCCTTCCCCGGCGGCGCTGGCTACGGCAATCCGGCGGAGCGTCCCAAGGACCTTGTGAAACGCGATCTGGCGCGGGGCTATATTTCTGAAGAAACGGCTCGGACGGACTATGGCTTGTCCCCCGAGGACATCGCGGCGGTTCAATCTGCCGTCGCAAGGGGGGAACAGATATGAGTAACCAAAGCCCAACACAGCAGAGCTATGACGTGATCATCATCGGAGGCGCCATTATGGGCGCCTCGACCGCTTGGTTCCTGTCCGACAACAAGGATTTTGACGGCTCGGTCCTCGTTGTCGAACGTGACACGACCTATGAGAACTGCTCGACCACGCACACGAACTCCTGCATGCGGCAGCAATTCTCGACCGAATTGAACGTGCGGATTAGCCAGTTTGCCGCCGATTTCGTCAAAAACATCCGCAGATATATGGGTGGCGATGACCGCGTGCCGGAACTTGGTATCCGCTCCTTCGGGTACATGTATTTTGCCGACAACGAAGGCTTTGCCGATGTGCTGCGCGAAAGCCAACAGGTGCAATTGGCGGCTGGTGCGGCAACCCAGCTTATGACACCCGAAGAGATCAAAACCGCTTACCCCTTTTACAATGTGGACGACATCGTGCTGGGGTCCATCAACCTGGTGGACGAAGGCTATTGGGACGGAGCCGCTGTCAATGATTGGTGGCGACGTCAAAGCCGCGAGCGTGGTGTCGAATGGGTCCAGAACGAAGTTGTGGCGATGACCCGCAACGCTGCTGGCACCCGCGTCGAAAGCGTCACTCTCGCCTCAGGCGAAGTGATTGCCTGTGGTCAGGTCGTCAATGCGTCCGGCCCACGCGCGGCACGCACCGCCGAGATGGCAGGCATCGATGTGCCGGTGGAGCCGCGCAAACGCTATTCGTGGATATTCAAGGCCGAACAACCTTTGGATCAGGACTTGCCACTAACCATCGACCCCTCGGGTGTGCACGTGCGCGAAAACGGCGGCGGCACATATCAGTGCGGCGGGCATTCCGACTATGATCCGGCGGTAGACTTTGACGATTATGCGATGGATCATTCCATGTGGGAAAACCACGTCTGGCCCATCCTTGCGACCCGCATCCCGCAGTTCGAGGCGATCAAAGTGCAATCCGAATGGGGCGGGCATTACGCCATGAATACGTTTGATCACAACGCAATCATGGGACCGCACACAGAGCTTTCGAACTTCGTCTTCCTTAATGGTTTCTCTGGACACGGGCTGCAGCAGGCGCCTGCCATGGGGCGTGGGACGGCCGAATGGCTGACCTATGGCGAATACCGCGCGCTTGATCTAACACCGTTCAATTACGCACGAATTCCGGCAAATTCGCCGATCATCGAGAAAGCCATTATCTGATGAAGCTTCCCGCCAATCCCTTCACCCGCGCCATTGCCACCGGTGAGAAACAAATCGGCCTTTGGATCAGCCTGTGCAGCAACTTCGCCGCAGAGGTGGTATCGACCGCAGGATACGACTGGGCGCTGATCGACATGGAGCACAGCGCCAACGATTATTTCAGCGTACTCGGTCAGCTTCAGGCCTTTGCGGCGTCCTCGACCACGGCCCTCGTGCGGGTGGAGTGGAACGACGCGGTTGCGGTCAAGCGGCTGTTGGATCTGGGCGCGCCGGGCCTGTTGTTTCCGATGATCCAATCTGTGGAAGAGGCCAAACAAGCGGTTGCGGCGACGCGCTACCCGCCACACGGCGTTCGTGGCGTCTCGGGCGCGACCCGCGCGACAGCCTTTGGGCGCATCACCGATTATGTGGCGCGTGTAGAGGACGAAACCACTGTTCTCTTGCAACTGGAAACCCGTGCTGCCGTCGAACAGGCCGAAGCGATTGGCGCGGTCGATGGCGTCAGCGGTATCTTCTTTGGACCTGCAGACATTGCCGCCGATATTGGCAAACTCGGCAAGCCGATGGACCCGCCTGTTTGGGCCTTGATCAAACCGGCGGCGCAAAAACTGATTGCCAAGGGCATGCCGGTTGGCACCTTGGTCACGGACCCTGCCTTTGCGGCTGACTTGTTGAACGAAGGCTTCACCTTTGTTGCAATTGCAACTGACACGGGGCTTTTGGCGCGGGCCGCAGATGCGGCCCTGGCGCAAACAAAAGGCGCGCTGCAATGAGTTTCGCCTCATCACGTCTTGCTCAGGTCAAACCGTCCGCTTCTGCCTGGGTCAGTCAGGCGGCGAAAGAGGCCAAGGCGCGCGGTGAAGATGTCATTGACCTTGGTCTTGGCGAGCCGGATTTCGACACACCCGACCACATCAAAGAGGCTGCGCATCAGGCGGCCTTGCGCGGTGAGACAAAATATCCCCCGACCAATGGCACGCTCGCGATGCGGCAGGCTGTCGTGGACAAGTTCAAACGCGAAAACGCTCTGGACTACGCGCTGGACGAAGTGATCGTGTCAAACGGGGCCAAGCAGGTGTTGTTCAACGCTTTCATGGCCACGTTGGAGCCGGGAGACGAGGTGTTGCTGTGCGCGCCCTATTTCGGTCAGTACAAGGACATTGTGCTTATCCTGGGCGGCGTGCCGGTACCGCTGGAATGCCCAGCTGACGCGGGCTTTCTGCTGACGCCTGATCAACTGCGGGACGCCATCACGCCCAAAACGCGCTGGCTGCTTTTGAACCAACCGTCAAACCCATCGGGTGCGGTCTATTCGGATGCCGAGATCACGGCATTGGGCGACGTGCTGGCCGATCATGACCGCGTGCTGGTCCTGTCGGACGAAATCTATGAGCACATCCTGTTTGACGGCCGCGTGTTCCGATCGTTTGCGGCGCTTTGCCCGAGTTTGAAAGACCGCACTCTGACGGTCAACGGCGTGTCCAAAGCCTATGCCATGACGGGTTGGCGCATTGGCTTTGGTGCTGGGCACAAGGAACTGATCGCGGCGATGACCAAAGTACAAAGCCAGATCTCGTCAGGAGCGTGCTCCATCGCCCAAGCGGCTGCCGCGGCCGCATTGAACGGGCCACAAGATGAGGTCCGTAACTTTTGCCGGGCGTTCGAGGCGCGCCGTGATCTTGTGGTCGCGCGTGTGGCCCAGATCCCGGGCTTGACGCTGGACGCACCGGACGGTGCGTTTTACGGCCTTATCGGCTGCGCGGGTCTAATTGGCGCCAAGACCCCTCTGGGCGAGACGATTGAAGCAGATACAGACGTGACCGCCTATCTTCTGAAGGCCGCAGGCGTCGCCGCCGTGCCCGGCAGCGCCTATGACCTTTCACCGTTTTTCCGAATTTCAACAGCGGCCTCGGAAGAGGTTCTTAACGATGCGATGGATCGCATTGCTCGCGCTGTTTCTGACCTCAAAGGACTGACTTTATGAAAAAGATCGTACTTACCGGCGCGGCTGGTCGCCTTGGTTCCTATCTGCGAGAGCCACTTTCGAAGATGTGCGAAGACTTCGTATCCTCGGACATTGCGGACAGCGTCACAAATCTTGCGAATGAAACCTACGTAAAGGCAGACATCACCGATCTCGACGCCATGGTTGCCCTGCTCGAAGGCGCGGACATGGTGGTGCATTTCGGCGCGGTCGGTGACGAAGCCCCGATGGATGTGCTGTGGGGCCCGAACTTCTACGGCGCTTACACCGTGTGGGAGGCCGCCTATCGCAACAAGCTGCGCCGCGTTGTCTATGCCTCGTCCATCCATGCGGTTGGCATGCATAAGAAAACGGACTTCATCGGCATCGACGCGCCGCACAAGCCCGACACGTTCTATGGGCTTGCCAAGTGTTTTGCCGAAGACCTCGCCTCTCTTTACTGGGACAAACGCGGGGTGGAATCTGTATGCATGCGCATCTTGTCGTGTGCGCAACCGACCAATTCACGCGCCGTGGGCACCTGGCTCAGCTATGATGATCTGATCCACATGGTAGAACGCGCCATCAACACGCCCATCACAGGTTTCAGCGTGGTCTACGGCGTGTCGAACAACGATCGTGCACCAGTCGATAACGCCAAGGCGCAACACTTGGGCTACCGCCCGAAGGATAACGCGGAGCAATTCGCTGCAGAAATCTATGCCGCAGATGGCCCGCTCGACCCCCATGATCCCGCCAACACCCACCACGGCGGCCCGTTTGCATCCGTCGAGTTGGGCAATAGCGGCATGGCCCATCTGAACCTCAGCACAGACGATACCGGAAAGGATTAAGCACATGGAAAAAGTTGCACTGATTACAGCGGGCGGATCAGGTATGGGCGCAGATAGCGCGCGCGCCTTGGCCGCGGATGGCTTTAAGGTTGGGATCCTGTCATCCTCCGGCAAAGGCGAAGCACTTGCCAAAGAACTTGGCGGTGTCGGCATCACAGGCACCAACAAATCTGAAGAAGACCTGCAAAAGCTGGTCGATGCAGCCATGAACCACTGGGGCCGTGTCGACGTTTTGGTGAACTCCGCCGGTCATGGACCGCGTGCACCTGTCTTAGAACTCACCGATGAGGACTGGCACGAAGGCATGGAAGTCTACTTCCTGAACGCGGTGCGCCCTTCGCGTCTCGTCACACCGATCATGCAAAAACAGGGTGGCGGTGCGATCATCAACATTTCAACCTTTGCAGCGTTTGAGCCGAACCCTGTGTTTCCAACCTCAGGCGTGATGCGCGCCGGGCTTGCAGCATTCACAAAACTCTTTGCCGACAAATATGCAGCCGAGAACATCCGCATGAACAACGTGCTTCCAGGGTTCATCGACAGCCTGCCAGAAAAAGAGGAATTCCGCTCGATGATCCCGATGGGCCGCTACGGCAACTCCCTTGGAGAGATCGCAAGTGTTGTGGCCTTCCTGGCTTCCGAGGGCGGGGCCTATATCACCGGTCAGAATATACGGGTTGATGGGGGGATTACGCGGTCGGTTTAGTATCCACTCCTTGGAGTAAACCCACCGGCAGCCACTGCGTTTTCTACCATCGCTACCATATCGTCTGGTCAACCAAGTACCGCTACAAAGTGCTGCAGGGCGACATTCGACTGCGTGCCCGTGACATCTGCCGCCAGGTTTGCAGCGAGAAGGGCGTCGACATTATCCGTGGTGTGCTGTCATCGGACCATGTCCACATGTTCGTGTCGGTGCCGCCCAGGCTCGCGGTGAGCGATCTGGTGCGGCTGATGAAGGGCCGCTCCTCACACAAGGTCCAACGTGAATTCCCTGAGCTACGCAAGCGCTACTGGGGACGGCGCTTTTGGGGCCGGGGATATTTCTCGACGACCAACGGTGCCATCACCGAAAACATCGTACTTCAGTACCTGGAGCAGCATATCGCCGATCCTACCGGCGCCAGCCGGTAGTGGTTCAGTACCAATTATAGTGAGCCTGGGAGCATCGCTAGTCGCCGGCGCGCTTGGGGCTTGTCATCGACGAAGTCCCCTATCCGCGCTTGGTTGCCATTTATGCATCTTGCAGCATCGGTTATTTTGGGCTCTCAACCGGCTTTCGCTGCCAGTTGTTCCAATGTCCGGTATGCTGGCAAGACCCTTTAGTGAAACGGGACTGCCGCCTCTCAATCGACCCTATCCACTCTCGCCACTTCCGATCCGCGTGAGCGCATCGAAGTCGATTTCTTGTTTCTGCTCGTCACTTATGTCTGGCCGGATTTCAGATACCGGCTTGGGCCCATGGACGTCCCACATCACCGCATGCGCGCCTGTAGTCCAGCGATACACCCAACCAACGATACTGCACCCATCGGTCCCGATCAGATTTGCGATCGCGACGCCCTCACCTTTATCATCGTTCACTGTTTACGGACTTCCTGCACTATGGCGCTGATATTGCAGCGTGACGAACTGCTGTGCTCGCCAGCACCGCTTGCCGCGCTTGGGAGATGTTGGCTAACTGCTCTTTCTTGAGGAGCTCACTTCACATGGGGACTCACGGAGGGGAGCGTCCCAAAACTGCTTTGCTGTCAAATCCTGTGGTCGGGTTCCGTGGCGGCTTCGACAATCGACAGGATTTCATTTTTGTCAAAGCCAATGACCCTCGCCAGAACCGTGAACTCCACGACGTCGATACGACGCTCGCCGCTTTCGAGACGTGCCACAAATGACTGGTGGCGTTTGAGCTTCGCCGCCAACTGCTGCTGGCTGAGACCCGCATTCTGACGTGCATCAACCAACGCACGGACGAGCGCCAACTGGCCATTTGTTCTGATTGTTTTCGCCACGCGTCACATACCTTTTGTGACGTCGCTAGCGGATGAAATCCGTTATCTAAAAAGTAGATATTTGAGGGTGTTATCGGCGTCTGGTTTCCATTGGCTGCAAGTCTGATGCACACCCAATCGCCCATCAATCCCCCACCAGTTCCAGAAACCGACCGTAGTCCTGACTGACTTCGCGGGCTTCCTCAAAAGCACGCGCACGCTCCTGCTCAAGGCAGCGGAAGTAGTCCTGAATGTCCGTGATGTAGACCTCGAAGTCCCGACGGATGATGTCGGCGTAGTCCCGGGCGGCCTGCGAATCGCTGGGAACGAAGGGCCGGACCGGGGCGAGACAGGATCCCGCCTGGCTTGCAGCCGGAACGAGCATCACCAATGCCGTAGCCTGTATCGCCACCCATCGGCTCAACCGCAGGTTTCTGAAACCCCTATTTTCCTTGATAGACGCCAATGGCCGTGCCTAGAGTTTGAGTAACCGAGATACAGCCGTATCTGCCGCATTATATCTTGCGGTTAATAATATACTATCGTAACTCTGGGCTTCAAGTGGGAATGCCCGGGCGTTGCGCGTTTGAAGAAAGCGTGAGCCGGGCCATGAACTGGGACATCGAAGCACCAAATGTGGTTACGGAAGCACGTTTCCGCGAACTCGTGGAAAGTGGCTATAGCGCTGAAATCCTGTGCCAGGAGTCGGCACACAAGAAGGGCCCGAGTTATTACGGGGTCTGGATCATGCGCGTCGTCTCTGACGATGGCGTGGAAAAGCTGCTGGTCACGGCCCGTACCCGCACGACCTATAACGACATCAAAATCCGTGAGTTCAAAACCATCACGGGCGTGGTCTCTTTCCTCATCGGAATCGGTTTCTCCCATGCCGATGTCCCGCTCGAGGAGGGCCAGCGGACGACACACAAACTGGCTGCGACCGACAAGGGCGGCAGCAAGTAGTCTTCTTTTCCTCGGCTTTCTGGCGGGTCCCGCCACTGCGCAGATGGTGCTGGTCATGGAGAGCGATGGCTCTTTGACCCCGTCCCGCTCCCAGGACAGCTTTGCCCGCAATTACAATGACGGCATTGGACAAGGTTCAGCGGCCGATGATCTGGCAATCTTTGGCGAACGGGACGCTGAACCAGAAGACATCCAATTGGCAGCCCTCTCACGGCCTGCGCCCCTACCCCGCGCCGATATCCTCACGGCCATCGAGGCCACCGCCTTTCGCTATGCCGGGCATCCCGGGCTACGCGGCGCGGAACTCTCGGTTCGCGATTGGCTAACCCTCTACCGGGCCAATATCGAGGTGGAGAGCGCCTACCGGCAGGATGCGGTCTCGAGTGCAGGCGCCATTGGCCTTGGTCAATTGATGCCAGCGACGGCGCGCGACCTCGGTGTCGACCCGCGTGATCCTATTCAGAACCTAGACGGTTCCGCCCGCTACCTCGCGATGATGCTGGAGACGTTCGGCGATCCGCGGCTCGCGCTCGCAGCCTACAACGCCGGACCGGATGCGGTCCGCCAGTACGGCGGCATTCCCCCCTACAGAGAAACCCAGACCCACGTGGCCCGTGTCATGGCCGTCGTGGCCCGATTGGAAGGATCAAATTCATGAGACAGATTTCAAACCTCTTTGTCGCCTCGCTCGCGCTCTTCCTGCTCGTCGCAGAGCCTGCGCTTGCCCAGAGCATCGATCTCTCGCCGATCCAAAGCCTGCTACAGGGCATCGTCGATGCGCTGACCGGCCCGCTTGGCGTTGTCATCGCGACGCTTGCCGTGCTCGGTGTTTTCTTGAGCTGGTTCTTCAACATCATCGATCTACGACAGGCCCTCTGGGTGCTTGTCGGCATTGCCGGCGTCGCTGCCGCCCCCACGATCGTTGCCGCGGTCTTTGCCGGTGGCTGAGCGCGCGCCTCTGTTTCTGGGTCTCGTGCGCCCGCCCAAGCTTCTGGGCCTGCCCATCATGTACGCGATGGTCTGGCTCTTCGGTTCGGTGCTGCTCTTTGTCTGGGTCCAGCACGTCGCGGTGCTGGGCGTGGCCGCCCTGCTCTATCCCGTGCTTTGGAAGGCCGCGGACTGGGATCCGCGCTTCATCGACGTGATGATAACGGCACTGCAGGAAACCCCGCCGACGCGGAACCGCACTATCCATGGCGGGGACAGTTATGCGCCCTAATACTGCCATGGACGAAACGCTCGATCCCCGCACAATGACTCCCGACTGGTATGCCCGTGAAACACGCCTCGCGCATATGCTTCCTTACGTCAGCCTGGTCGATGACCGCACCGTGCGGACACGGGTGAACGAGCTCTTCCAGTGCATCCGGCTCGAAGGGATCAACAGCTACACGAAGGATGATGCCTATCTCGACAAGGTGACCGCGCTCTTTGCCCGGATCATCGCGCAGCTGGGACCGGAGTTCAGCTACTACGTCCACAAGGTCTCGAAGGCGATCACGCCGGACCTCGAGCCTGTGCGCGAAGACAGTTTTGCCGGAGAAGTCGACCGCCTCTGGCGCGCGAAACTCGAAACCAGCGGTCTGCGCGACAAGACACTGACGCTCACCGTCATTCACCGCCCGCCTCCGAAAAGCGTCCTGCCGTTCCTGAACCGCAGCGCGCCGGATCGCCTCAAGGAAGCAACCGAGAAGCGCCTGCGCCGTCTGGGCGAGGCCGTGAGTGTCTTCCTGTCAGGCCTGACGGAGCTGAATCCGCGCGTGCTAACCGCCAAAAGCGGCGAGTTGATCGGGTTTCTAGGGGCGCTCAACACGGGAACGGAACTGCCGCTCTATCCGGCCAATACCTACGGCTTCCTATCTTTCAATGTCGCGAATACCCGCGTGACGTTTCACGGCGATCACTTCGAGCTCTCCGAAGGCGTGGTGGGTCATCGCTACGGCAAGAGTTTCACCATCGGGGAATATTCCGAGGCCACCTCCTGCACCATGTTCGACATGCTGAATCTGCCGGTCGACATGATCGTCACCCATTCCTTCACGCCGATCAATTCCAACCTCATGGCGGGTCGGATCAAGCGGCAAAAGCGACAGATGCAGGCGAGCCAGGACGCGGCCCTGTCGCTCATGGAAGCGCTCGACATTGCTGCCGATGATCTCGAGGCCAAGCGCCAAAGCTTCGGCGAGCACCATATGGTCGTGACCATCTTCTGCGACACGCTGGATGAGCTGCAGACTCTGAGCGCCGAGATCGTCAACGCCGCTGCCACCGAGGGCGTGAAGATGATCGGCGAACGGGTGGCGGCAAAGGCGCATTACCTGAGCCAGCATCCCGGCAACCAACCCAAGCGCGTGCGTGCCAGTGCGATCACCAATCGAAACTTCGCGGATTTCGCAGCCTTCCACCGGACCCAACTCGGCAAACCCGCCACGAAAACCCCTTGGGGCCGCGTCATCACCTATCTGCCCACGCCCGAGCAGAGCGCCTATCGGTTTTCCTATCACGAGCAAGGCTCGCCCGACAAAGAACCGACCAGCGGGCATACACTGATTATGGGGCGGCCCGGGTCAGGTAAGTCTGTGCTTTCCGCATTCCTCATGACACAGGCCCGCAGGGCGGGGGCACGGGTCTTCATCTTCGACTACCGTCTCGGTATGGAGATGGCGGTCCGCGCGAATGGGGGGCGCTATGCGTCTTTGAAAGCCGGGCAACCCACGGGCCTCAACCCGCTCTGGACCGAGACCGATGCGCGCGGCACAGCATGGCTCTCGGACTGGCTTGCGACCTTGCTTTATCGTGCCGACAAGCCGCTGACGCCTGCACAGACCAACCGCATCCAGGAAGTCGTCCGCCAGAACGCGCAGGCCACCAATCCGGCCCTGCGGAACTGGCGGGATTTCGCATCACTTTTTGTGTCCACCGATGATGGCGGTGATCTGCACCAACGCCTGCTCGAATGGACGGAAGAAGGCCGCTACGGCTGGATCTTCGGCCAGACGTTGGAAGACACCTTCTCGCTGGAAGGCGATGTGGTGGGTTTCGATCTCACTGGCATTCTAGACAGCGAGGCCGACAAGGAACGGATGGCGGTCCTATCCTATCTCTTCCGCCGGGTCGAGCGCGAGATCGAGGATCGTCGCCCCACAATCATCGTGATCGACGAGGCCTGGAAGGCGCTCGACAACGCGTATTTCGCCGAGCGGCTGTCGAACTGGCTCGTGACCGCGCGCAAGCAGAACACCGTCGCGGTGATGATGACGCAATACGCCAGCCAGCTCGAGCGCACCCGAACCGGCAAGACCATCGTCGAGGCGGTTCCCACGCAAATTCTGCTGCCGAACATCCGCGCCCATGCCGCCGACTACGCGATGCTCAATCTCTATGAGAAGGAACTCGATGTGCTTCTCAATACCGGCAGCGACAGCCGCCTTGCGCTCATCCGCGACGACCAGGGCTCGATCGTCGTCGATGCCGATCTGAGCGCCCTCGGGCCCAATCTCACCATCCTCGGCGGCATGGAAAAAGGCGAGGCGCTGGTCGGCGCCGATTACCGCGACCGCCCAGACTTTTGGAGGCTTGCATGATCCGCATTCTTCTAGCAGTGGCAGCGCTCGGCGCGCTGGCCTCCTGCGCCCCGTACCAGGAGCCGCAGGCCAATTGCTTCACCTTTCTGGCCTCGACGGCACCCGTCGCACCCGATTGTACCTTCACGCCTCTAGATAGGCCGGAGGGCGACATTGAAGTCTAGCCTGCCTCATATCGTGGCGCTTTGCCTGCTGCCAGGTCTGGTCGCCGCACAAGGCGTACCCACCAATGACAGTGGGCTGACCGCACGCGATATCTTCGAGACAGGCGATCGCGAGGCAGACCTTGCCACCCAAGCCGACAAGCTGTCGGTCCGCGAACTCATCGCCGAGATCGAACGGGAGCAACTCGAAACTCTGCAGCGCATCCTCGACGCCCAGACTAGCTTCGGCGGTCAGGGCTTGCCGGCCATGGTCTCTGGGCTCGAAAGCGGCAGCGGCGATCCCGCTCGTTCCGTCGAGGCCGTCTATGGCAATGCCGAAACCGATCCCAACCCCGGCGGCGCACAGATGTTCGGGGATGCGGCAGAAAACATCGAGCAGCTCATCATCCGCGTCGCCCAGGAAACCAGCGGGTTTGCGGGCGTGGGCCGCGCGGGCCTCTCCCCAGTCCAATGGCGCGCACTCCTACAAGCGCTCATCTGGCAGGAAAGCCGCTTCACCATCGGCGCCCGCTCGCCGGTCGGCGCTTTTGGCCTCACCCAGATCATGCCCGGCACCGCCAGCGATCTTGGTATCAACCCGGAATATTATGACAGCCCTTACCTTCAGGTGCATGGCGGCGCGCGCTATCTCGCGACCCAGCTCAACACCTTTGACGGCAATATCATCAACGCACTCGCCGCCTATAATGCCGGACCCGGTCGGGTGTTCGAGTATGGTGGGGTGCCGCCCTTCCGCGAGACGCAGCACTACGTCCAGGTCATCCCCGAACGCTACAATCTCTATCTGAGCCGCATCGGTGGGATCGAAGCGCTCGGCACGATCGATCCGGCGCTTCTAGCCAATGCGAACCTCTCAATCACCGGGCACGGCGCAGCCTTCTATGGCAACAACTCGCCCGCCGCGATCCGGCAAGCCGCCTTGCGTATTGCGGACATCGTCGAGCGGATTTCCGAAACGGAAGATGTTCAGGAAAGCATCGCGCTCAACACCTATGCCCGCGCCGAACTGGTGCGCCTCGTCGCCGCGCGCATCCGGCTTCAGGCGGCGCGGACCCGTGTCCTGAGCGCAGAAGAATTGGCGCAGGCCAGCGCCCGCATGGCCGAGGGCGCATTCATGGAATTTGCGATCAGGGAGATAGACTGATGGGACGGATGTTTCTGAGAACGGCTTTGGCCACGACACTTGGGATTGGCCTGACTCTGGGAGCCCTCTCCCCTGCTGCGGCGCAGGGCGTGCCCGTCGTCGACACGCAGAACATCGCGCAAAACATCCAGCAGCTCCGGCAGATGATCGAAGACGAGATCCTGCAGAACGAGCAGCTGACGCAGCTCCGCGAACAGCTTGCCACACTCACGGACCAACTCGCGGAGCTGCAAAGAACCTATGAGGCACTGACGCGCCTCGCCGAACTTCCCGAGATCATCCGCACGGAAATGGAAGATGAGTTGAACGGTCTGCTCGACCAAGAATTTGGCGACATCCTCGCTACCATCGAAGCGATCAAGACAGGCGACTTCTCCGGCCTCTCTGGCTCCGGTGCGGGCGAAATCGAAACCCAGATGGACCGGGTCCTGGCCGATCTCGGCTTTGACGACGATACGCTCTCGGAAATGGCCACGAGCGGAAATCCCGGGGCCAACCGCGTGGCGACACAAGCCACGACCGGCGCGCTTGTCTCCGCTGCTGCCCAGAACAGCTATGAGGATGCCGGCCAGTCGCTGGAACGCGTCGACCGCCTCGTCGGGCTCATCGACGACATGGATGAACTCAAGGAAAGCATCGACCTCAACACGCGCGTGACGGCGGAACTCGCCATTGCGCTGGTCGCCATGTGGCAACTCGAAGCCATCCAGACCGTGGGCGATGGCACAGGCGGCGTGATCGATGCCGCCACCATCGCCGAGGAGCAGCGGTTTATGGACTTCACGCTGCCCGAGTTGCGGGCAGACTGATCAAGGGTTGTGACAGGTGGCGAGTGAACAGGAAATCATCGAAGAAGAGCTGGTCTATGGTGCCCTGCGCCGTGAACGGCTCTGGCAACGCCTTGGGCTCATCGGCCTCATCTTCGGCATCATCGGGTGCCTGAGCGCGGCGGCTGTCGCGATCCTCGATGTCGACCCCCCGCCCGTGGTCGTGCCCTATGATCCCGCGACCGGCTTTGCCCTGCCCGAGGCTTCGGTGGGCGCGACGTCTGTCACAGCCAACCAGGCGGTCATAGAGGCGGAGGTCTTCCGCTACGTGACCGACCGCGAGGTCTATAACCAGCTCGACAATGATCTGCGCATCCGCAGCGTCCTGCGCCGCTCGGACGGGGCAGCCGAGAGCGGGCTGCGCCAGATCTGGAACAGCGCCAACGAGAACTACCCGCCGACGGTCTATGGCCCGAACGCACGGCTCGACGTGGAAATCCTCAGCATCAACCGGATCGGCACAAACCGCGCCACTGTCCGTCTGCGCAAGCGCCTGACATCTATCAACGGCGTCCAAACCGGGCTTTTCACCGCCACGCTTCTCTTCGAGTTCCGCCCCGAGACCCGCCGCTCCATTGATGAGGTCTGGACCAACCCCTTCGGCTTCACGGTCCTCGAATATTCCATCCGCTCCGACAGATTGGAGAATTAGTTTGCTTAAGAAGGCCCTCGTAACAATTGTGCTTGTGCTGCTGCCCGGCCTCGCCTTAGCCGAAGCCATCCCGCGTGGCGGTCCCAACGATAGCCGGGTGCGCTTGGCCACCTACCAGGAGGATCAGGTCTACCGTCTCAGCGTCTCGCTCACCCATGTCACCACCATCGAGTTCGGCGAAGGCGAAAGCATCCGCTCGATCATCGCGGGCGACACGGAAGGCTTCGAGATCGACGGCGTACCCGGCGGTCAGGCCTTCGCGATCAAGCCGGTGGCGCGCGGGGTGCATACCAATGTGACCGTCTACACGAACAGGCGCAGTTATTACTTCAACGTCCAGGAGACCCGCAGCCCGACCTTCTACGTGGTGCAGTTCCGCTACCCTGAAGACAATGCACGGCCCACGCGGGCCATCGCGGCGCAAGCGCCGAACTACAATTACGGTGCAAGCGCGCGGACCGAGTTCACCCCGGCACGTATCTGGGATGATGGAACGTTTACGTATTTCGAATTCCCGCGGAACGCGCCGGTGCCGGCGATCTTCCGCGTCGCGAATGGCCGGGAACGGACGGTCAACACGCAAGCCACCGAGGACGGCGTGATCCGGGTTTCAGGCGTGAACCGGCAATGGGTGCTGCGGATCGGGGAAGAGGTGGTCTGTATCGAGGCCACACCGCCTGCGGGAGTGGGATCATGAGCGACACAGAAAACGCGGACCTCAAAAAGCGCCTCGCTGCCCTAGAACAAGGCAAAGGTGCGAGCTCACCCCCTGCCCCACGGCGCTCACCGCTGCTCGCTTTGGTCGTCGTCCTCGTGATCGGGGCGGGTGGGGCGTTGCTCTATCTCCTCTCCCAGCCCGAGGAAGAAGAAGCCCTGCCCACGGCCACGCCGGATGTCTTCCAGAACGAAGGCGACGGGTTCGGCGCCATCGAAACCCTCCCTCCGCCTGAGCCAGAGGTGGTTCTGGTCTCGCCGGAACCGGTCGAACCAAATGCAGAGCTTCTGGCGCAGCTCGAAGCCCTGCAGGCCCAAATCGAGGAATTGCGCAACGCGCCAGAACCAGTGGTGGAAGAAGACACGGCTGCCGCCGAAGCCATCGATGCGCTGACCGCCCAGATCGCCGCCCTGCAATCCGCCTCGGAAGCCGCACAGCAGCAGTTTCGCGAAGAGCTTACGGCACGCGACCGCGAGCTGGAGCAACTCCGCATGGACCTCGAACTTGCGCAGCTCGAAGCCAATCGCCCCCTTCCGGCACCCATCGGTCCCACCGAGGACGAGCTACGCGCGCGGGAAGAAGAAAGGCTCCGCCGCGAGGAGGAAGCAAGACGTCTCGCGGAACTTGAACGCCGCGCGGCGGAAGAACGTGCATTCCAAGAACGGCGCATCACCTCGCCCACCATCGCCTTTGGCGGCTCGTCTGGCGCAAATGAGACGGCTCTGACTGAACGGACTTTTGGGGAGGTGACGGATTTCGTGCTGAATGGCGCGCTGCCCACTTCAGTGACGCAAGCCGAAGTTATTGCCAATCCGTCCAACACCATCATCCAGGGCACGATGATCCAGGCCGTCATGGAAACCGCGCTCGACAGCTCCCTGCCCGGCCAGACCCGGGCCGTGGTGTCTGAGGATGTCTACAGCGTCGATGGAGCGCGCCTATTGATCCCACGCGGCTCCCGCCTCATCGGGCGCTACCGTTCCGGCGTCGATATCGCACAGCGCCGGGTTACGATCGCCTGGGACCGGATCATCCTGCCCGCGGGCCAAACCGTCCAGATCAGCTCCTTCGGCGGTGATGAACTTGGCCGTTCGGGTGTCACCGGTTTCGTGGACACGCGCTTTGATGAGCGCTTTGGCTCGGCAGCGCTGATTTCACTGATCTCCGCCGCGCCTAGTGCAGCCGCTGCAAATGTGCAGGACGAAACCGCCGCGGATGTGCTCGAAGACGTGGGCGATGATTTGGCCGATGCCACGGATAGTGTGATTGGCGACTATCTTTTGATCGGGCCGTTCATCTATGTCGACCAGGGGGCGCGCGTCACCGTCATGGTCGACCGCGATCTGGAGATTTTCTGAGCCCATGTCGCTGAGTTATCTCCAGACCTCCCTCGACAGGATCAACGCTGCCGCCCGCGACGATGTCATCGAGATCTGCATCAACCCCGATGGCAGCTGCTGGGGAGAATTCCAGGGCGATCACTTCATGCGAAAACTGGACCAGGTGTTGACCGCAACAGAAGTCAAAGACCTCGGCAACCAGATCGCCTCTTCCGCCAATACCACCATGAGCAAGGACCGCCCGATCGTCTCGGTCTCGATCACCTACAAGGGCCGCCCGATCCGGGCGCAGGTCATCACACCGCCTGCCGTGCTCTCGGCGATGTCGATCAGCCTGCGGTTCTTCTCGAGCCTGCCGCTTGACGGGATCGCGCTTGATTTCCTCTATGGCAAGGAACGAAAGCTCGAGGAACTCCGCCTCGAGAAAACCCGGGAACTGCGCGAAGTGGTGGCCGCGGGCATGATCGACGATGCGCTGGCCTTTTGCGTCAAAAACAAGCTCAACATGATCGTCTCTGGCGGCACCTCCACCGGCAAGACCGTGGCTGCGCGCAAGATCCTCGCCCACGTCCCTGTGGACGAACGGATCGTCACTATCGAGGAAGCCGCGGAGCTTCTGCCGACCCAACCAAACGCTGTCACCCTCATCGCCAATCGCGACACGGAATTCCAGACCGCCGATGTGCTGCTCACCGCAACGCTGAGGATGCGCCCCGACCGGATCATCCTGGGCGAGGTGCGCGGCAAGGAAGCCATGACCTTTCTCGAGGCGATCAACACCGGCCATGGCGGGTCCATGACCACGCTGCATGCCGAGACCCCACAACTCGCCGTGCAGCGTCTCGCGATCGCGGCGCTCAAGACCGAGATCCCGATGACCTATGCCGACATGATCCAGTACATCGAGAACTCCATCGATGTGATCATCCAGGCCGGCCGCCATGACGGAAAACGCGGCATCACCGAATTCTACCTCCCCGGCGCAACCGAGATTGGAGCTTCCCAATGAAGACCTTTGAATATGACATCCTGTTCTTCCAGGTAAAGAAGCAAAAGGACTACGACGCGATGCGATGTGCCTTAAATGAGCGCGGCGCGGAGGGGTGGGAAGTCATCACCGCCGAGGTAGGTGACTACGGCTACACCACGTTCTTGAAGCGTGAATCTTTGGCTACGAAGGTAACTTCAGAGTGATGCGGGTCGTTGCGACGGCAAGCCTGCTCATCGTTCTCTACGCAACCGCTGGCGTCGCTGAACGGAACCTGATCCCAACGCTCGAAAACCAGCCAGATGTCTGTCCCGACCAGCCTCCAGAGCCACAGTGGATGCAAGGCATCGATGTACGCGAGTCCCACAAACGGCTCCTGATCCAACAAATCTATCGTGCGCAGAGCATGCAACGGATCGTTGAAGCCCAAAGCTGTGAATGTCCCACGCGGTATCCGTCTTGGGACGCAGCTGAAGGCGACTTCGTCGAGCATTTCGCCGCATCTGACTACTGGGACATCGTGGAAGCGACGTCAGAATACCGACGGCAGGCAAATGAGCTTCGGCGCGAAGCCATGCCAATCTGCGAAGCTGCTGGAAACTGGTAGGGTTCCATGAGCGTCGTCACTTACTTCGTGGAAACGGCTGAAGGCTATCTCAATACCGCTGCTGAGACGCAATTTGGCGCGGTCGCCGCAACAGTCGGAACGATGCTCGTACTCGGCACCACACTCGTTGTCATTCTGGTTTTCATCAACACGATCTACCAGTATCGCGCCATGGACGGGCGCACGGCCTTTTGGCTCGCCGTGAAAGTCGGGCTGATAGGCGCATTTGCAACGAACTGGGTGCAGTTCAACATCTTTGCTGCGGCGATCCTGAACGGGATCGACAGCATTGCTGGGTCGCTCGTGGCCTCAGTCGGCGGCGGTTCACCCGGCCCATCCGGCACCTTCGCAGAGGAGTTCGATGACTTGATCGCGGCGCTCGGGGACTATCTGAATGCCGCGGGGTCCGAACTGAACTGGATGGCCGGTGCCCTGTTGGACACCCTTGGGGTTTTGCTGCTCTCTATTCTCGGTGGCTTGGCGGCGTTTATCGTCGTTGCGTCCAGGCTCATGATCGCTCTGCTGATCGGGATTGCACCAATCATGATCTTCCTGACCCTTTTTGAAGTGACCAAGGATTATTTTGCACGCTGGCTTTCGGCGCTGATCTCCTTCGCTATGTACCCAATCGTCGTTGCTGGCGTGTTCGCAACCATCACGGGTGTCTCGCGTGCGCTTCTTGCTGAATTGGGCGACCCGGAAGGCGCGTCCAACATCGGCGCGCTCATTCCGTTCTTCATGATGGTGCTAATGGCAAAGGGGTTCATCATAGCAACGCCCTTCCTGGTTCGAGCAATTTCAGGAAACATCATGATGCCAGCGCTCTCAGCCGGCTTCGGCGGCAGCTATGCCTTTGCCCGAGGGCTTGCAGGAAGCCAACAAGTCTACAACCGGTACGCCATCGGTGGTGCGACTGGCGCGGAATACGCAGCTCTGCGGGCGCGCCAATTCTTTGGTGTGCAAGCGTTGCCAAGCCGACCCAATTCAGCAGGCGGCCCAACCGCAGCTCCATCTGGTGACGGAGCCGGCACAGGAGCTCAAATGCTAGCACAGCTTTCTAGGTTGGGTCGTCTCGGCAAGCGGTGATGGCCCGAAACGAAGTGGACATCTGCGCATCCCGTCAACGCAGCGGCGCAGGTTTTTTAAAGCAGACCATAGTCATTACTAGAATTTTGGCGATGCCTATTGCGGGACACAACATGTTGTTGAAAGGCTATCCTCGATCAACTATGTTGAGAACAAAGCGTAAACTTGTTCGATTCGGTGGGAGGCGCGTCACTCAGGTTTTCCAAGCTAAGGAGCAGTACTGATGAGCGTCGAAACTTCGCATTTCAAAGTCGCCAATGGCGACATGAGCCTGATCAAAACCCAGAGTGGCCGTTATATACTCGTAGACATAAACATTACCGCCTCGGCTGACGACAAAGATGAGGATGTGCCTGATGTTGGGGCACAGCTTCGCAACGCGCTTGACCGTGACTGTGACGGACGTCTGTTTGTCGATGCATTCTTGCTGACGCATCCGGACATGGATCATTGCTCTGGACTGCAGAACCATTTTCATCTCGGCAAAATTGAGGATTGGTCGCCCGAAGACGACAAAATCGTAATTCGCGAGATGTGGTCTTCCCCAATTGTTTTTAGACGTGCCAGCAGTACCAACAATCTTTGCGCTGACGCAAAGGCTTGGGCGACAGAAGCGCGCCGGCGCGTTGAAATGTTCCGCCAGGACAAAGATATCGAAGACGGAAGCAGAATTTTGATCCTGAGCGAGGATGCGGACGGCAAGACGGATGATTTGGCCGACATTCTGATCAAAACGGGCGAGACATTTTCCGAGATTTGCGGCGTAGCAGATGACAGTTTCAAGGCGGTCTTGTTGGCTCCGTTGCCGGTCACGGACGATGAAGACGAAGAAGAGTTGCTCAGCAAGAATAACTCTAGTGTCATCACTCAGTTTACGCTTGCGAAAGATGATACCGAAAACGCCGCCCAGTACCTGTTTGGTGGTGACGCCGAAGTGGCGATTTGGGAGAAAATATGGGCAGAGTATTCTGAAACTCCCGAGGTTCTTGCATATGATGTCTTGATCGCGCCCCATCATTGTTCCTGGCGGTCACTGTCGCACGACAGCTGGTCCAAAAAGGGAAAAGATGCGGTAGTTTCTGAAGATGCCCGATCAGCTCTTTCACAAGCAAACGACGGTGCAATAATCCTGGCGAGCAGTAAGAGTGTTGTAGACGACGACAACGATCCGCCCTGTATCCGCGCAAAGGAAGAATATGAAGCCATTCTGAGCGAAGCGGAAATCAATGGGGAGTTCCGGTGTTTAGAGGACGAAAAAGGTGACAAGCCGCTAAAGATGGAAATCACCGAACATGGTCCAAAAGTCGCCTCCCTGAAAATGGCAGCCGCTATCTCTTCATCGTCCGCTCTTGGAGTCGAGGCACATGCTCATGGTTGTGGGTCAGACTTGGCATGAGTCAGCTGCATGGTAACCGTCGATGATCTTCTAGCCGTTCCCGTAGCCATTGCACGTGCAATTCGCACACTGGACAAGCACCCTCAAGTAATCGGCATAGCTCTTGCGTCGCGGGCTGATGACGATTGTCCGGTGGATGTGACTCTACAAATCAAAACGGAACTTCCATCTCGGTTTCGAGGCGAAAGCCCGTCGGGAGTACGACGTGTCGAGCCCGTCAAACTATCGTTTCCTGTCTCCTTCCCTCTGTTTGCACCGCGCCCGAGTTTACGGGACGACTTTGACCGGTCCCATCCTCACTTACAGCCAAGTGCAGCCGGTTCAGCGCCTGAACCGTGCCTCGTTTTCGGATCTCCACGTGAGCTAATTCAGTCCGGGGGCGGTATTCTTGCGCTTCTCCAGCAACTTCTGGACTGGCTCGATCGAGCAGCGATGCTGAAACTGAATGATCCAAAACATGGTTGGGAATTTGTTCGGCGTGACCACTTGAACGACCTTATTGTTGGAGATGCCTCGCAGATCCGGAGTGTAGTTAAACGTAGGTCCGGCGGGACTTGGCACCGTACGTGGGTTTTTGCGCAGCTGGGTCAGTCCGACCCCTACTATCGAATCTGTCTAAAGGGCGATGAGCAGGTCAAAATTGATGAAAAGACACTGAAATCCCTTGGACAGGTCCCGAAAGGTGACAACGAATGGACGGGGTTTAGCCTCGGACTGATTGTCTGGCCCGGCAAGCATCCAAACGGAAAGCCAATCATCTGTGACCGCTATCTTCCAGAGACAGTAAGCAACGTTGCTGAGTTATACGAACGCGCTGAACTCTACGGCTGCGGCAAGATGCTGGCAGAGAGGATGAAGTGGCTGCGTTCGAAGCTCGACGGCTATACCATCAAAAAGGCATTGCCAGTCACAGTGATATTGATCGCCCGCCGACCGTTCAATCTCATTGGCCAAGCCTCACCTCTTGAAATCTGCCCATATGTGATCGAATTCCAATCTGTGGATGACCTCAAGCCGACATCAAGTGCGATTGTCCGTTTGGCGGGCCACAGAGATTCGATCTCGATCGATGTCTTAAGAAGAACCTCACATGGTGATCCCAGCTCGCAATGGCTTTCATGGTCCATGCTAGGTTGTGGAAGCTTAGGTTCGAAAATTGCGATGCATCTCGCGCGGTCCGGCCGTGCCCCAATATCGGTCATAGACAACGACACCATGGAACCGCACAACTACGCGCGACATTCCTGCTTGCCGTATTCTGCTGATTTGGATTCGATGTTCTACTCTTCCAAGGCTGGGGAATTTGCGCATGACGTCAGCAAACTTGCGCAGGAGTCGGATGGGTATCGGATTGATGCCAACACTGTGCTGCGTACCAAAGAGCTTCGCAGAAAGCTGAAGCTCGAAAAATCCAAAGCAATATTGAACACTACCGCCTCTGCGGTTTTGCGGGAAACCTTGAGCTATACAGATTGGGCGAAGGGCAAGACACCACGGGTGATGGAAGCAAGCCTAATGGGTGATAGTGACATTGGTTTCTTCTCGGTGTCAGGCCAGA
Source organism: Sulfitobacter sp. HI0040 (assembly GCF_001634885.1). Taxonomy (GTDB): domain Bacteria; phylum Pseudomonadota; class Alphaproteobacteria; order Rhodobacterales; family Rhodobacteraceae; genus Sulfitobacter. Next base: position 63,295 of record NZ_LWEX01000489.1, read on the forward strand.
GCGCCAACCCCAGTAGCAGCGACCTGATGACCGAGTTTTATCACCATTTACGGAGCGACGACGCACTCCGATCTAAAGTGATGGGCCAAAGCGCTGACGAGATCATCATTGGTCAAGGATGCTCGAGCTTCTCGATGATTGCCTCAGACACTCGGCATTCTATGATGGCGGCTCCGCTCGCGAAGCTGACAAGCGACGTGCTTTCCGGGAGTTATGTAGATGAAAGTGGGCAATTCAACATTGGGCACCTGCAGGCCGATGGTCTTTCCCAGAATTGGGAAAGCCATACCGTTGAACCCTATACCATCGTAAAAGGACCCAAGATGGGCGCGCTTGAAACGCGGCTTGCCAGCCGGGTTACGATAGAAATTGAAGCTGAAATTGCGCGCAAGCCGGGATCTGAAACCGGCGGTGTTTTGGTCGGGCGCTTCTCGGCCATCGGTAACGTCTTTCAAGTCGTAGATACGATTCCAGCTCCGCCCGATAGCAGATTTTCTAAAACGGAGTTTGTTCTGGGTACCGAAGGTTTGAGTGATCAGCTCGCACAATTATCCAAGTCTTCGGGAAACACTCTCTACCCGCTGGGAACATGGCACAATCACCTTGCGTCCACGGGTCCCTCTGCAACTGATTTCAGTACAGCGGCCAAGCTTGCAATTGGACAGCTGTTTCCCGTTCTGATGATTATCAGAACCCCAACTGGGTACCGTCAGCTTATCGCAGAGGCGGTGGACTTGTCCTCCGAACTCGGAGGAGACGAAAATGCCTAATTTTCATCGAAGAGTTCATGCAGATGGATAAGATGTTCGGTATGGACCGCTACGATAGGACTGCCCGTCTCAATCCGGCGCTTTTGACGCTGTTGCCCGCGCTCCTTTTTGTCTTTGTTTGGTTTCCAGCTGTTTGGACCCAATTGGGTGCCATAGCTGCATTTGTCGTCACTTGCGGGGTCCTGTTCGCGTTGACGCGGTTGGCGCGTAAGTCTGGTCAAAATGTTGAGCGCAAAATGGGCAGCCGAGTTGGACGTCTGCATACTGCGTCTTTGCTTTCCCTTTCCGATGATCGTTTACCCAAGAACATGAAGACGAGGTGTCGCTCATACATTGAGAAACATAGCAAGATTGTCTTGCCGAGTTTATTTGATGAGAACCAAGACCCAAAGAACGCTCAGGATGACCGCTTGCTAGCAGTACGTTGGTTGCTTGAGCACACCCGCCCGCAATCAGAAGCAAGCCTTCTGTTGAATGAGAACATTGCGTATGGGTTCGCGCGCAATTTGCTCGGGTTGAAACCGTTGGGCATTGCAATCACCACCACGGTGGCTCTTGGAAGTGCATATTTCTTATATGATCTAGAGATCGGGTCGACTGCGTTCGTTCTCGGGGCACTGCTTTGCGGAGCCGCATTTATTGGACTTTTGATGTGGGTTTTTTTGGTGACGAAGAGCTGGGTAGAACACGCGTCTCAGGTCTATGCCGAAAAAATTCTGTCGCTGTGCTTAGAACACTGAGCGAATGCGACACGTCAGACCTAAATATGCGGCTGCAAACTTCCTTAACGCGCCCGCCATCCTATCGAGCAACGAGCTTTTCGCCATCCCTTTCTCGCAGCATCGCTTCCATATCGTCCAAGCCATCGACGGCGGAGCGCATCTGCGCCTCATCATCAATGCCCTCCGCCTCGGCATCCGCAACCTGGCCCCCAAAATCCATCTCCATCTGTCGCTGCTCCTCGGCGACAACGGCTTGAATGACGGGCGCGGTCTTCTTTGGAGCGACATCGGTTTTCCCTGACAATTGGCCATCAGCAGCCTGGTGTTCCGCCTCAATGTCGGCCTCGGATCCGCCTGACCCGTCCGGTGGCGGCGTCATCGGCATGGCGCGCAGACTCAGCGGCAACATGCCTTGCGATCCCCCTCCCCCAGGCTCTGGAAATGGCAACTCGCCTGTCTGCGCCGCATGGATGGCCTTGAACAGCCGGTCATCAAAATATTGGATACGCTTCGCGCGGACAGGCATCTGGGCATCGACGACCATGACGATCTCGTCGAGCGGCAAGCGACGCGCCTCATCTTCGGGCAGGAGAGAGCTTTCTTCGGTCCGTGTGGATTGGCTGCGGCCCTCAAAGGGGTTCTTGCCAATGGACTGGGAGCGCGTGACGACGGTCTTCGTGGTCTTGCCGACTGCCTTGCTCAACTCCTCGACGGTCTTCTCATCCGAGGGCGTCAGATAGAGCTTCACGCCCGCGTTGCCCTGCAGGGCGCGGCGGGTGTTCTCGCCATAGATTTCATCGAGGGCGGGGATGGTTTGGGTGACCACGGCCAGGTGGCCGCGATAGGTCCGCAGGGTCTCGATGCTTTCGACCACGATGGGCATCTTGCCCAAACGATTGAACTCATCGAGCATAATCATCACCGGCCAAGGCTCATCCGGCCCGGGGTCTTTTTCCTGCATGGCGGAGAGTAGATCGGAGAAAAATAGGCGGATCAGCGGCGCGAGGGGCTTCACCATCAGCGGCTGGACCACGAGATAGACCGAAAAGGGCTTCTTGCGGATCGTGCGGAAATCAAAGTCCGACACCGCCGTCGCCTCATCGATGGCCGGGTTCTGCCATTGGTCGAGTCCCGAGGTCATCAGGAGCGAGACGTAAGAGGTCAGCGTATCGTTGTTGGTCGAGGCCAGCCGCGTGAAGATCAGTTTGGCCGCCCTGTTGTCGACCTCGTGACCCCGCGCGAAATACTCCTTCTGCTTGTTCCCGCCCGAGGCCGCGATGCGGTAGATCTCGCCCAAGGTCGGGCGCTTGCGCTGGAAGGCCAGAAGCCCCGCGGCCACGAAGAGATCGATCCCGCCCTTGAGGAGGCCCTGCACCCGGTCATTGTCGCTCTGCAGGAAGAGCGTCGCCAGGAGCTGCAATTCCATCTGCTGGCGCGCGGAGTCCTTCAGTTGATAGATGCGCAGGAGCGGGTTGTAGCGATGCGTGCGCTTGCCCTCCCAATCGGTGGGGGCAAAGCGGTAAACCTTGTCACCTTGGGCGGCGCGGTGCCGGGCCGTAGCCTCGAAACATTCCCCCTTAACATCGAGCGTCACGGCGGAGCCTTGCCAGGTCAGCAAGTTTGGAATGACGAAGCCCGTGGTCTTGCCGCGCCCGGTGGGGGCCACGATCAGCGCATGGGGGAAGACTTTCGAGCAAATGTATTTTGCGCGGGAGCCAGGCGTCCCAAGCTTGCCGAGGATGAACCCGGTGCCCGGCGCCCCGAAGAAGCCATTGGCCTTCATCTCGCGCGCAGACTGCCAATGGGTCTGGCCAAAGCGTGTGAGGGCCGATCCCGAAAGAGCAAGGCTCAGCATCATGCCGGCGGCAGCGAAGCTGCCGATGATCAGGTGGATGAGTTGCGCGTCCTCCGGGCGGCGATCGCGGATCGCCAGATAGTTCTGCGCGATATAGGCAAAGTCGATCTCGGCCCCGAAGCCGAGATCCTGGTAGGTCAGCACCGCCGAGGCGATGGTATAGCCCATAGCCCCCGTCACCAGCGTTACCAGCAAAACGCCGGTCGCGATCCGCGCTTTTCCCATGGCGGCGCTCAATGGACCTGGCCCCGTTCGGTCTCGCCATCCACGTCTGTCGCGCGGTGTTTTTCGTATTCGGCGTCGGCGAGTTCATCGACCACCTGGCGCAAGGCCTCCGTGTTGGCCGTGGCGGCATTAGATTGCAAGTAGACCTTGGCGACATAGAGCCGGTCGAGGCGGTCCTCGAGAACCTTGTCCAGCGCATCGGCATCGCCGGATGTGAGGCGGCCCAATTCGCGGTCATCCAGCACCCGCGCGATCTCGGTTCGGAAAGCGTCCCGCTCCGCCTCGGTCTCGAAGGGCGCAGACAACTCCCCGGCCCGCTCATGGTCCAGAACACGCGCAATCTCGTCTGCAAGGCGGTCGGCACGGTCAGACTGCGGCGCCGTTTCATCTCGGGTGGCTAGACGTTCGTCACGCGTGCCAACCCCAAGCCCCTCGCGCAACTCGTTGTCGCGGCGGACCTGATTGATGGCCTCCGTGTCGCGTATCTCGACAACGGCCGCATAGGTCGCACCGAGCCCACGGGCGAGGTGGGACGGCATGTCCGGATAGCGCGCGCGCAAGTCGTCCGCGACTGCGTCTGCAACAGGGGTACGGGCATCGCGCCCCTCCATGATCCGGTCGACCTCGCGGGTGATCTCGCTGGCGCGGGCCGCATCGGTGATGGCCTCCCTGTAGGGCTCGGACCGGTCAACCACATCGCTTGGGCGTGCGAGCAACTCCGGATGTGCCTCGAGATACGCGCGCTGCTCCGCTTCGATCCGGCGCTCCGCCCGCGAGACAACCTCCCAGTCCCGGTCCTCGATCTGCTGCGCGGTCAGGCCGTCTGCGCGCATCTCCTGACGGATTGTCCCTTCCATCGCCCGCACCGCGCCCTCGTGATAGTGGAACCGCTCGCTGACCGGTTCCGCTTCCACGACACCGTCCCGGCGCAGCACGTTCTCCCGTTCCAAAAGCGTGCCAAGGTTGACATGCACATCGTTGAGAATGTCGCGCGCCTGTTCCAGATCGGCGCGGCGTTCGAGGTTCAGATCGCGCGCCTCGGCCACCTTGGAGAGATCATCGGCGATCCATTGATGTTCAAGCGCGGCATTCGAGGCCCCGGTCTCGATCCGGGCGACCACTTCCGCTGTGCTGATCCCGGTGCCGCGCAGGGCGGTGTCTATGCGCGACCGCAAGTCCGGCTCGGCAAGACGTTCTAGCTGTTTGGTGTCGATATTGGCCTCAGAATAGACCCCGCCCTCCGAGGGGGTCTCTGACAGCGTGGATGATCGCAGCCCCAAGGGCTGCATATGCTGGACCTGTGTCTGGATCTCGATGAGGCGTTTTTCCAGCACGGGACGTTCCGCGTCGGACTTCTCGGCGATCATGCCCTGCACCCGCGCCAGCTTCTCCGCATAGAGGCTTCTCAGATCCTCGAAGCTTTGATCCTCGGCCATATACACATCTCCTGTTCGGTCCACCTGCCCGCCGCGCGCCAGCACCTCGCCCGCGCGGAAGAGGGCCGCGGCAATATCCTCGCGGGCCTCCCGGGAGGCCTCCGCGGCAAGCGAATGGTAGACGGTTCTGGTGTTGGCGATCTCCGCCAGCGTCCGGGTCAGGTCGGCCCCCACGCGTTCACGCTCGCGGGGCGCGCGACCCTCTTCTTTCGCGGCATAAACCTCGCTGGTGCGGGCTTGGTAATACACGACGCCGCGATCCACCCGCCGTGTGGCTTCCAGGCGCACGCCATACTTCTCGGCCTCCTCGACCATCGCGAGGCGGAAGTCGTCATAGTTGAAGCGGTGGTTGCGCCCCAGAAAGAAGAACTCGCCTTCCTGCGAGCGGCGGTTCAACACCAGATGCGCATGGGGGTGATCGCGGTCCTCATGCACCGCGATGATGTAATCGAAATGCCCCGCGTCACTCTGGAAGAACCGCTCGGCCACATCCGTCGCGATGTCGCGCACATCCTCACCCCGCGTGCCGATGGGGAACGACATGAGCATGTGGGTGGTCTGGCCCAGCTTGGGCTTGAAGCCCGCATCCCACCGTTTGGCAAAGCGCTCGGTCAGATCCTTGATGTCACGCGCCTCGAGCTTCGCCTTGCCATCCAGAAACCCGCTGCTGTCCACGATATGGGTGGACTTGGTGGTGAGGTAATCGAGCTGGTTTGCGAGCTGCGATTTGGTATGCGTGCCCCCGCCCCGGATCGCCTTGAAGACCGCCGGACGGTGCCCGGCCGCCGCGCGCACAAGCTGGGACTGCTTAGCCACGTGCAGACCTTGCATCGAGCCCCGGACGCGGCTCCAGCCATCCCGAAAGACCTCGCCCGTGACAGCATGGACGGCATCATTCAGCCGCATGGGCAAACTCCCTCAGCGCGGCCGTGGCCTCGAGCTGCATCCCATCCCGACGACGGCGCAGAAGCAGGTCGATCTCGTCAGCGGAATCCAAGATGAACCGCGCCAACCCGCGCATCTGCGCAAGGCGCAATTCGGTGAACTCCGGGCCAGCCCCTTGCCCCTGCCGGTTGGCCTGCGTCATCTGCTTGGCGATCTGCGCGACCCCATTGCCGACCTCGTGCAGTGAAGCGCGGTAGCGCGCCATCTCTGCCGCCATCTGCGCGTCCGGAACGAACACCCCACCTGCCGCCTGAATGAGCCGCCGCAGCCCCTCGGCCCTGCTCTCGATCCCCGCCTTTGCCAACACCGCGTCGAGCGCCTCAAGCTCCGCAACCGTGACCTTCACACTGACCGCCGAGACCGGGATCGCGGCATCCGTCTGGCGCTCTGCATCGGCCTTCAGGACGTAGCGCACGGCCCGCGATGTGACCTCGAAACGCATCGCCAGCTCAGACGTCGACACACCCTCCGCGGCCTCGCGGACGATCTGCATCTTCTCGATCTCTGTCAGGCGTTTTGTTCGGGACATGCGGAAGAAAGACCCCCTATTTCCTGCCACCTTCCACCAAGGCTGCCCCTACCTTACGATAATATACTAAATTGTCAATTATATACTTACGTTGCATTCAGTCTCAGGCAGCCTTGGTGTCCGCTTCCCCCGCGGCACGCAGGGACGCGGCTCTGCCGCCCTCACCACCGGGTGACCCACCTGTCCAATAGGTCCCCTTCCCCAACACCGCCCGAGGATCTGACCGAACACGCAAGTGTTCGGACGGAACCGCGGGCGGGCGCAAACCCCACCGACAGGGCGGACAGGCAGGGTCAAGGAGGGCCAGATTTGGCTTGCCAAATCTCTGCCGCGAAAACCAGGAGGCCCTGGCCGATAGGTTTTTGTGGATGGCCCCCTTGAGGCTGACTGGCCGGTCTGTCGCGGCCTGATCATCCCGGGGGGAGTGCGCCCCTTGAACGCGCAGCGACCGGCACCAAGAGGAGGTCGCTATCGGCGATCACCTACGCCGGTGACGGCATCTCTGGAACAGAGATCGGGCCGCCTCGAGATCGTCTCGGGGCGGCCCATCCTCGTCAGAGGATTCAGTCCTGGGGATCCTTCGCGCTCGGCGGGAACATCACTAGCTCCGAGACCGCGACGGGGAAGTCGAGCTTGAGGCTGAAGAACTCCGAGCCATCCCCATTGCGGGTGTTGCGGAACATCGCACCCACGCGCTGAAAACGGGTGCGCTCCTGGCCATCGGTATCGGTGAACTTGACGGGGACGGTAGCGACGTAGTGGTTGGTCATCTGGGTTACTCCTTGTTGCGATGGGGATCACCCGGCACGGGGGCAAGAGGCCCGGTCGCAAGCGCAAATGCGGAGGGTCCGCGCCAAAGGCGTGGAAGCCGTATTTGTGCTTGCCGAAGCGTGAGCTGAGGGCACGGACGGGACCGACCCCGTGCGATCCACATCTATGAGCAAAAAGGAGTGATCCGGATGACCCTTGCCATCACGTCGCAGCCATCCTCCGCGTCCACGTCCTGCCGAACCTGGCCGGGGTGCTGACGGAGCCCGCCCGCGTGGATGCGATGTTCCGAACCACCACCCGAGGGTTGTGCAGGTCTTCAGCCTCATGTGCGACGTCTCGACCCCTCGGTCTTGCGCTGCTGACGATGTGCGAGGTGCGCACCATCCCCAGCCCGTACCGATGCGGATGGGCCGAACTCTGACGGGCTGGGTAGAGGGATGACGGTGCTGGACGCCGTGAGCTCCCGATCACGCGTGACCGATCGCACGCGCCATGAGACATGACGAAAGGGCCGCCCGAAGGCGACCCTCTCAATTCACGTCTCGGCAGTCTTCTTCGCCAGGTCCGCTACCCGCATGACCGTCAGGCCTTTCGCTTCCGCCTTCTGCCCTATATTCAGTGCGACCCCGTTGCCGCCGAAGAGGACAACCCCCGTCGCGGCAAACTTGTCGTCCAGCATTTCGTCGTTGCACTTGAACGGTGCCGCCCGACCGTGCGCGGACCAGCGCGGATCGAAGCGCGCCTGCGCCACGCCGCGTGCCCGCGCCCAACGGGCCGCAATCATCTCCGCCCCGTGCTTGCCGCCTTTGTGGCAGAGGAAGATCTCCTGATTGCGGTTCTGCTTGATCCGCTCCCGAACCTTGTCGAGCGTGTTGAAGATCACATCGACATCTGTCCAGTCGGTGGCGCCCGAGACGATCAGGGGCACCCCCTCCACTTTCGACTTCGCAGCCGTCTCGCGGTCGTGCTGCTCGAGGAGCTGCCGCGCCTCGAAGACGGCGCCTGTCTCCTGCGCCCGTACGCTCGCCCGCGACCCGGCCGCCGGAATGAAGGCGTGGCCCGTTTCGATCTCGTAGCATTCCGCCGCCGCCTCGCTCATCACCTCGATTGCGCCGACGATCTCGCGCAGCTGCAGGAAGCGCGACTGCGCCTCTTCGAGCGCGGTCTCGGCGATCTCGGATCCATCGTGGGATTTTGCGAGCGCGCCGATCTTGTCCGCGGTGCGGTCGACCTCCTTGCCAAGCGCCACCTTCCGGCGCTGCAGGATCGTGGCGAGCCCATGGGCCAGCGGTTCGATTTCCGCCTCGAGCCCGGTCCCGCGCAGCGGGCCGAGCAAAGCCTCGAAGCTCTCGCGGATGATGTGGTCGGTCAGGATGTGATCTTCCGGAATCGGGAGCTGCGCGTCCTTCTCGGTCAGCCCGAAAAGCTCGATGGTCTCGTAGTTGTTTGCGGTGTCGTAAGCCATGTTCTTTCTCCAGTGTTCGGTTCCAAGGCCACCACGTGAGTGTGGGGGCATGGCCGAATGACTGGTTTCCGAATCTGCCCGGGTCAGGGACGGCGCAGCCGCCGGCTTGCCGGGCGCAAAAGTTTTCCCCGCGCGACACCCGACACAGGCCCGCCCTCACGCACGGAACCGCCCCGCGCCACAGACCCCGCCCTCGCCGAAAAGTTTTGCGATCCTTGACGCGGGCTGATTTGGGGGCCAACCGGAGGATATGCTTCCACGCTCATGTGTGTGTGTTTTGACGGTAGGTTTGCCCGACCCGAGCAGGCAAACGGACCGACCGGACGCGGGAGACGGATGAAGTGGCGGGATCGTTTTGGCCTCGGGCCAAAACAGACCAGAGCGCAATCCGGCGGAGCGACCGGGGAGGGACGTGCTCGCGAGGCGGGCAAACCGGGATGCCGGGTGCAACGCCGCGGTGAGGCCGCATGGCCGAATGCGCGACGGACCGAAGGGCCGTTCTCCCCTGCGACACGCGAAGCCGAGCTGGGGAGGCCGCAAGGCTGGGACTCAGGTCAATGGCTCGGTGGCTGTACGTTCGCAACCTAAGTATTCCTCAAGACCAGTAGCCGCGTCTGCAACTCCCCGCAGGATGGACGGGAAGCGGTCTCTTGCTACTTTGCAGTGTGTTTAGCGATACGGCGTCAAGTGCAGCAGTCTTGGCACAGGACAGTGTTTGCATCAGGTTTCGACAAATGATCGTCTTCAGAATCCGACCTCAACATCCTGGGAAATCGGCACGGTACCGGAAACAACCGCATTGATGTCTGTGTGCAAGGTCACGTCAGTACGTGAAGTCTTTACAGACACCACGAGCGCATACCTCGTCTTTTGCTGGCGCGTTTGTTTGTCTGCACGGTTCTTCCACCAGCCACCTACAGGTTTCACGCAAAGAACATTGCGTGCAAGTAACCAAGCAGCTGGACCTGTCCATTCGTTACAGTGAAGCGACCCCGAAGAAGCCGCATCGGGAAATCTCCAATTATCAGTGTCCGTTTGTGTAGCTGGCTTGCGCCTTGGGTCTTCTCGTTCGTCTGCATTGACCCGCTTCTTGAAGGTATCGAGGCTTTCCAGTCGTCGTCGAAGATCGAACCGCAGACCAAAAGACTGGTACCGATATGGATCGAGCGAGGCCAATGCGCCTGGGTTCGGGTCGATGAAATAGGACAGCGTGATCTTCAGCTTCACCTCTTCATCGCCGAGTGCTTCGAGCGCCTGCCGAGGCCAAGGCAGATCGTAGTAGTGACACTCCTCGAACCCCGAAGACGCGCTATAGGGCTGGATTTCGGACTGTGCGACCAGAGCGAGGTGGTTTTCCGCAGATGCCACGGCACGCTCTAAGGTGGGCACGCCATATCCAAAATGTCTAAGGAGGTTAGCCGCGTCTGTCTTGCCCAAGGGGTCCAAGGCAAAGCGCATTCTTTCGGTCCACTCGGCCCCGTGGATCATTAGGGCTCGAATGGTCTCCGGCCAGTAGTCAGGGTTCGCGGCCATGAGCCGACTTGCCAAACGCGCGGCTTCTGCCGTGGCGGCGCTTGTGGCTCGAAACGGGACCAGAGGTTTCCTGTCGACGTCGGGGCCAGAGGTCGCAACCGACAGTGAAGTAGTATCGACCACAGTCGTCCGGGAAGCGTCAACTGCACGGTTCCCGGCCTCCATCACGATGTCCGGCTTGAATGGCCTATTGCGCCCAAGCGTCCATTGCGTCGAGGTCCGAGTAAACGGGCTTAAATCGCCTGCCTCGGCCAGCGGCGCATGGTCTGCCAGTTCCGGTTCCTCTATGTGGATTTTGTCCGTGTAGCCGCCAACCGTAACCACATTCCAAGCCTGGGCCGGGTCTTCGATCGGATACGTGTCCGCATGCTGGATCTCATCGAACATGATAGGGTTCGGGGCATTTCCGGCAGAAACAACGATCAAGCGTCTCGGTGCCCGTTCATCTCCTACGGTGACACCAGCGACTTCTTGGTCGAGTGCGGCGCTCCAAGTCGATGGTTGTGTGCCGGATATGTCTTCGTTCGTGACTGCCATGCAAAATACACGTCTGCGGTTCGGTCGCGCGATCTCCGCGATACTGACGGCAGACTTCGTGATCGGCCCATAGAACCGCTCTTCGGGCTTCTCCATTCCGGGTGGGGGCAAGATTTTCACGCTTTCCAGCCGATGCGTCAGTTGGATCGGATCGGCGGTCTTCAACCGATGGACAAGGTCTCCGTGCAGGGCAATTCCGGCCATCTGTGTTCCATGCCCCGGACGCGGCCCCGTATCATCCACCCCCCATTCCGGACGGACGCTATAAAGGTCATCGGGCGAAAGAGCTGGTTCGATCAGGCTATGCGCGCGGTTGACACCTGTATCGAGGAGACAAACCGCAGGCACATCGGTACCGGGCCACTCGATCCTATCCGCAAGTTCGTCCGTCCATTCGATCTGTTCATCGGGGTTGAGGTCGTCAATGAAAAAGACTGGAGTGTCCGTGGCCCGCCGCAGTTCCGTGATCGAAAAGCGCGCGAAGAGCATCAACTCTATCGTTGCACGTGTGGTAAGCACGGGAATCACAACATGCTCGGGAAAGATCAGCCGCTGCTCTGCTGGCGCGCATCGTGCGTCAAGCTTTTCTGCCAAGGCGTCCAATTCTTCCTCGGCAGATTTGACGCACCAGACCTCCCACCAGATCGTGTCGGACGGGTTTTGCGGCAACGCTTCCAGATCATCGGTCCAGAAGGTTTCGAGACGTGCCTTTCGGATCGCTTCAATCGGCTCCACAAAGGGCTTGTTGGGTGGGTTTTGCCCTTTCTCGGTTAGTTCGCCTGTCTGGTAATCAGTCAGGATGCTTTCGAGCACATCTTTAGCCTCTTCCGGGACGAACAAGCCCACGATCCGGTTCTCGGAAGCGTCAAGCTTGGCAGAGGCGGGTTTGAGATGGCTTCGTTTCTTCTCAAGGCTATCAGGGTTGGAGTTTGGCCTCAGCTCGATCTCAAGATAGACCCCAGGCTCGGAGGTGACGTGTTCGTCGCGTGGGCGTTCTTGTTCAAAGTCCGAAACGGCACTCAACAGCTGCCCCCTGAGCAGTGCGCCATGTTTTTGGCGATCCCGAGGGGGTGGGCTGCCCGGAAACCGTTCGTTCGTGGATTTGAAGTCGGCCCGCTCGCGCCTCCTTTCGATGTTAATGTGCGGAAGAGTATACTTTGATGCCATCTACTACTTTTTCACTGCCGAAGGTCGAAATGCGTCCCGCATTTCTCGCCTGTCGTTCAGCCTGCGGAGTAGATCGTCAGTGGTTACGTTCTTCCGCTCAGCCAGGATTGCGCTTTTCACCGCGTCTTCTGTTGCGCGGGCAATCTCAGACTGGCTCAACCCTTGGGCCGATACAAGGATGCTCTTCCACCTCAGGTTGGGGTATTTCATCGGTCGTAAATTGAACTTAATGATCGTGCGAATTTCTTCATCCGTGGGCGGACAGAATTCCATGACCAGATCAAACCGACGCAGAAGCGCGGGATCAAGAAGGTCTGGGTAATTCGTCGCTCCGATAATCACACTGTCCGTTGAATTCGGTTCTTCCATGAATTGCAGGAAAGAATTCAAAACGCGGCGCATCTCGGCAACGTCATTCGTCGCACCGCGATTTCCTCCAACAGCATCGAATTCGTCAAAGAGATATACCCCCCTGTGACGGGCAGTTTCGTCAAAAACGAGCCTCAGCTTGGCGGCAGTCTCCCCCATGAAGCGCGTGATTAGGCTTTCAAGGCGGATTACGAACAGCGGCAACCGCAACTCACCTGCCAAGGCTTCCGCCGACATCGTCTTGCCCGAACCCGGCGGTCCGACGAAGAGAACTCGCCGGTTTGGTGTCTTGCCATGTTCACGGAGCCAGTCACGCTTGTGCTGTTGCAAGACAACGTCGTCCAGCCGCGCACACAACGAGGCGTTCATGACCACACTTTCAAGATCGAAGCGCGGCGGACGCATCTCGATCAAGTCGGCTAGATCACCACGCGGGGAAGCGAAGGGCACGGCGACGGTTTGGCCCGACGCCGCCTTCTCCCGCGCATTGTCGACAGCTGCCCTCAGGTCTTCTGCGAGTGTACGTCGCCCTTGCCGGGCCTCTGCGGCGGCAACCTGCAAAGCTATTGAATAGAAATGCTCGTCGTCACCGTCCGCCTTGCTCTGGAGCATAGCCAGTATCTGCTTTGCGTTGGACATGCTCCAGACCCTTGGTGCTTGCGACGATTTCCTTTTTCCCAACGGGTTAGTCTGTCGGACCGTCTCGGTTTCGCGCAAAGATCGCAAATCAGGACCGATTTGTCGACTGGAATTCAGCGTCCCCGGGAAGGATGTGATGCTGAGTGCGTAACACGTATAGCAAAACGGTCTGCTGTGACGTTCCGCAACGTGGCGTGTCGGGCGGCGATGAAGGTTCGCAAAGGGTCGAAAACGTGAGGTTTACTGCTTCAATCCAAATCGACGTCGCCCAATCGCGGCGTATGTACCTGTGTTCGTACAAAGAAGGCAGCCACCGCGCCCGCGATAGCGCCGAACAGATGAGCCTCCCACGAGACGCCAGGTTGACCCGGAAGAACGCCCCAGAGAATGGAGCCGTAGAGCAAACCGACCACCAGTGCCGCGCCCAGGGTGATCAGCGAGCGATCCAAAAGACCGCGCGCGACGAGGAAGCCAAACCAGCCGAAGACCAGCCCCGACGCTCCGATATGGATCGCCGAGCCGCCGAACAGCCACACGAGTCCGCCGCCGAAGCCGATCACCACGGCGTTCACCGGCAGCAAGGCCCGTGTGGTCGTGGCCACCAGCAGCCCACCCATCACCAGCAGCGGCGGCGTATTGGCCATCAGGTGACCGAAGCTTCCATGCAGGAGGGGCATGGCGATGACACCATCCAAACCGCTTACGTGCCGGGGGATCAGGCCGAAGGCCGGGTTCAAGCCGTAGCCGGTGATCCAATTGACGACTTGGACCGCCCAGAGCATTGCGACAAAAGCGGCAAGCGCCGCGGCGCGCTGGAAGAAGGCGCGCATGTGATCCCGGTTCATCATGTTGGCGACAGTAGACGTCACCACAAAACCTTCAACGGCTTTCGCGCGCTGCACAGGATGCCACCTCCAGGAAAGGGGGTTTGAGGCGGCCAACCTCGGTACGGCTCAAGCCAAGAGAATGGCTCGGATCTTACACGGTGTTCCGCGGGCGAAAGGGCTGCGGTTCACGCTCGGGACGCTTCAGGGCTTCGGCATATTTGCGGGCATTGTCGTCAATCGTGCTGTGCCACAGCTTCGAGACGAACGCTCGGGCGTCTTGGACCGTCATGTCTTTCAACGAAGAGGACAGCGCCATGAAGAGCTCATCCTCACTGATCACAGCGGCACGGTGCATGGCTTCCGCGTAGAATTCGGGGTCGTTCAGAACCTGCTCGCTTAGCGGCATCCGCGCGAGGTTCTCTTCCGGGATCGCCATGAAGATCGTGTCCTGCAGGTCGGTCAGATACGCACGCCGCGATGTGGACACCGGCTTTCCCACCGCCTTGGCCTCCAGATATGCCTGCCTTGTCCTGTCGAGCTTTGCCCTTGCATGGGTCATGATGACTCCACGCTTTCGGGCGGGTAGCGCGAATCCGGTGCAGCGCTCGATATGGGCGAGGAGATCTTCAACCTCTGCCTCAACATCAAAGCTCTCGAACCATGGAACCGTCCCTGATCTAGCCGCCACGCGCCCGCCCTTTATATTACGTGAATATATTATTGTATCGCATTTGCACCTGATCGCAAGCCGGTGGCGTCCTTCACGCAAACGGACATGGAAAAAGGGGAACCGTGATCCCACGGCTCCCCTTTCGGTTCAGATCGTCTCCCCTCGCGCGTTGATCATGCGACCAGCGACAGCCCCGCGCCCGCGTCCTGCGGCTGCTCACCGCTATCGATGAACGGGATAATCGAGAAAGTCTGCCCGCCGCGCTGTTCTTCGTTCTGCACGGCGTTGACGCGCAGGTCGCCATCGGGCGTGTTGATCAGCAGCGACAGGTAGTCATTGCCCGTGCGGCTGCTTTTGGCCATCCACGCCGAGCCCACGCGGATCGGTGTGCCCCGGGGCGAGCTGACCTCGATACGGTAATCGGGGTGGGTTTCCTCGGATTTGTAGCTGTTCTCGATCAGCATGAACTCCAGATCGAACATCATGTTGGCGATGTAGCCCGTGAAGGCGTTGTCAGCGTCCATGGCGGTGAGCTCGCCCGAGATCGAGCCGGATTTCATCAGGCCGTTCGAGACCAGCGGGATGATCTCGAATTCGCCGCTTTGGGCTGCACGCGCCTCTTTCTTCTGCACCGCGTTGACCCGGAACGGACCCAAGCCGACATCGATCTGCATCGAGATGTAGGGATTGCCGCTGGTATTGCCGGTCTCGTTCCAGGCCGTGCCGATGCGCACCTTGCGGCCTGATTTGTTGACTGCCGTCACGTCGTAATCCGGGCTGCGCGCGGACATCTTGGCCCGCGCCTTCAACTGGATGGCGATGTCAAAGCGCGTCGAGTGGATCATGCCGGTGTACTGAGCGGCTGCGGTCTCGACATTGCGGGTGAGGGTTCCTGCGAACATGGGATGGTTCCTTTTGGATTGGCCGGTGCCTGACGTTCTTGCCAACGCATCCGGGATTGCTTTCTTGACCCCTTGAGGGATCACAAATCAGAAAGCCTGCTTTCCTTTCAGCCCCGCCCACGAGTCAGAGCTGCCGTCCGAGTGGGAATGCCCCCTCGCCTCCGGGTGCTACGCCCCTCCCCTGCCGGTCTGGTCTTGATTGGCTGCCCGGATTTTCCGCGCCGTCCTCCAATCGCGCAATGAAAAACTCGGCCTCTTTTCCGTTCAACCGTTGCCCGCTCCGGTCGGTCAGACCGATGCAGCTTCCGTTCGGCACATAGGTGATGAGGTACTGACCGAGCCTGTCCTTGTGGACAACGTAGCCGGTATTGGCCCAATGCACGGTCTGCCCGGCATCGACCGCGGCTTTGATTTCATCGAGTGTCATGCGATCCTCCATACGAAGAATGGTGGGGAAACGACGCAAGAAGCCCGATCTTCCAACCGGGCTTCCATGCAGTATTCGTTTGGCAAACAGCCGAGAGCTGTCAGGCGCTTTGCGTGGCTTGCGTCGCGCGCGCCGCCATCCAATCCTTCAGGCCAAGAACCGTTCTTCCGGCGGCGACCTCGGAGGCCCAGGCAACCCTTGGGTCGCCCCAGGGCTCATCGCCGGCATGCCGGTCGATATGGCCATTGGCCATCCATGGCTCGGGCTGGATCCGTCGCAGCCAGTCCGCCATGCTCGGGATGCGGCCTTGGCAATCTTCACGGACATGCTGCTCACCGATCCAGCGCACGGGAATGTCCCGACCCGCGCTATTGGTCAGGGTCAGGCCGAAGACACGTTCGGCTTCAAACAGGCCTTGGGCATGGTGGCGCATAGCTCGGTGCGTGAAGAGCGCGAGGTGCTCTTTCGAGGCATCGAACCAGTCGTGGACGGCTTGATAGTCGGACGGAACCCCACCGAATTTCCGGGCAGAGCTTTCGGCATGATGAAGAGGATGGGCCATCTCAAAGACCCTCGTCATAGCTGTGCGAGCATTCGACATAGCGGTCCGCGTGATCGAGCGTGATGCTGTCTGCTGCAATGTCCCAAGTCAGCGTGCCATAGCCGCCCTCATTGTTCTCGAACCCCGGGTGATGGTGATAGGCGAGCGACCAGGCGAAATCGCCAACTTCTGTGACAAGCGGCTCCGGCAGGTTGACCTCTGCAGGCTGCACCGTCACATCCTCGACATTGCCGGAGTCGCCATAGCCTTCGTATTCGACAGCGACCTCGCTGATGCCAAGCGCACGTAGTTGCGCGAGCAGCTCCGTGCGGGATGCCTTCAAGGTGGTTTCGCGCTCTGCACGCCACTGAGCCGCCATTGCGGCATAGTCGATCTGGGGATTGGTCATGGGTCTGTCCTCTTGTCTGAATTTGGGGGGCCGGGCGTGGCATTGGTCTGCCCGCGCCCGGAAAGCGCAGCCCGGGCAAACCCCGATCCGCGACGCCCGACCGAAAGCCCGCTTTGACTTTTCAGGCGGCTTGTTCTGACGTCATGGCGGCTTCCTGCCCCACGATCCGGGCCAGAATGCTTCCCGTGTCGATCCCGTCCCCATGCGGCAGGAACACCCGCAACTGGAAGGCAATGATCTCGGTGAAGCAGCCGAGGGCCTTGAGGCTGTCGATCATGCCCTTGTCCGCGCCGCCAAGCTCGAGGCGCATCTCGCCTGCGACGCGGCGACGGGTCAGGGTCAGACCCCGGCCCAGATCGACCGGCGCGGTGGTGCCCAATGCGGCGGTCAGCATCTCTTGCGGTGTTTGCGGGTTGGAGACGAGGAAGCGGGCGCACAGCGCGGCCGCCCCTTCTTCGCTCAGCGTGCGCCCGATCATGGCGGTCGCCCCACCGGGCGTGACCCTGTAGATGCGTTCATTGGTGGTCGGAATGTCCTTCCAGATCGGCAACAAGAGCCCGGTCAGCAGGTAGAGCTTGGTCGTGGTGGTTTTTGGCAGGGACGCAGCCTCGGCATCCCAAAGCCTTGCAAACTCGGGCCTTCCGATGTCTTCCCAGGCCGAGGACTCAAACCGTGCCTCTTCGAGGTAGCTCGACCCGTTTGGACGCACTGCCCTACGCATCAGCGTCACGACATCCTCGTCATACATCTGCATAGGGCGCGCCGAGATGAGCGCCGCGCGGCCGGAGGCGCGATTCACCATCGGTAGCTTGTCGGGGTTGCGCGATATGGCCTCTTCGGCCCCAAGGACGTGGACCGGGTCGGTGACCTCCAGCCCGATGATCCGCGTCACGGCGCCGGATTTCGGGCAGGTCCAGAGATCTTCCGTGGAGACCTGTTCTATCTTGTCGCCGCGTAGGGTTTCGACGCCGAGATCAAGCGTCCCTGCCGCCCGCGCACGTTCAGTCTGATCCGCGATCCGCCTCATGAACTCTGTAAAGAGCGCGTTCTGCATGTGGATCGGCAGCGCCAGCACCCGGTTGAGGAACCGCTGGATCGGGGGAAACTCTTCCAGCAGCACCCCGTCCTTGTCGATCAGCCGCAAAGCGGTCCAGTCGGTGAAGCTCTCATAGCTCATCGCCTCGGCGCGTCCGGCGGCCAGATCTGCATAGTAGCCGCGCAGCGCCGCCCGCGCGATCGGGCTTTCGAGATTGTCCTCCTCGCGGAACATGCCCTGCGAGCCAGTCTCGCGTTGACCCTTGGTGAGCGCGCCTAGCTGGTCGAGCCGTTTGCTGATCGTCGAAGTAAAACGCTTCTCGCCATGCACATCCGAGGTGCAGACCCGGAAGAAGGGCGCGCTGACCTGGGCCGAGCGATGCGTGCGGCCCAGCCCCTGGATGGCCGCGTCCGCGCGCCAGCCGGGCTCCAGCAGGTAGTGCCGTCGCCGCTTCTGGTTCTTCGCGGTCTGAGCTGCATGATAGGACCGGCCCGTGCCGCCCGCATCGGAGAAGATCAGGACATCTTTCTCACCGTCCATGAACGTCTGCGTTTCCGAGGAATTGCTGCTGGCGGCGCGCTTCTCGATGAAGAGATGACCATCCTCGGCCTTCAAAAGGCGGATGGAGCGCCCGGTGACTTCGGCCACGGCTTCATCACTGAGCTCCCAGAGTATCTGATCGAGCGCCGAGGGGATCGGCGCCAGCGTCATCAGCTCCATCATCGCCGCATCGCGCAGGGCGAGCGCCTCGCGCGAGACGACCAGTGCGCCGGTCTCGTCCCGCAAGGGTTCCGCCACCATGTTGCCATCGATCTCGACAAGCTTTTGCGCATGGATCGGGAAGGCCTGCTCAAGATAGCCCAGCACGTAGTCGCGAGGCGTCAGCGCGCCCTCGACGAGTTCATCCTCCGGTTCCATAGCCTCAAGCCGACGCTTCAGCAGGCTCTCACCCGTCGAGACCACCTGGACGACGCAGGCGTAGCCCGCCGCCAGATCGTCCTCGATGGCGCGGATGATGGTCGGGGCCTTCATGCCCATCAGGAGATGGTTGAAAAACCGCTGTTTCGTGCTCTCGAAGCGGGACTTGGCCGAGGCGCGTGCGGCCGAGGCATTGGTCTCGCCCGAGGCATCGTTGACGCCGGTGGCAGTCAGGGCTGCCTCGAGATTGTGGTGGATCGTGCGAAACGCACCCGCATAGGCGTCGTAGATCTCGATCTGCGCCGGTGTCAGCGCATGTTCGAGCACATCATATTCCACGCCGTCGAAGCTGAGGGCGCGGGCCGTGTAGAGCCCGAGCGTCTTGAGATCGCGCGCGACTACCTCCATGGCAGCGACGCCGCCTGCCTCCATCGCCGAGACGAAACTTTCGCGGCTCGGGAAGGGGTATTCGGGGCCCTGCCCCCAGAGCCCCAACCGCGCGGCATAAGCGAGGTTGTGCACGCTCGTGGCGCCCGTGGCCGAGACATAGAAGACGCGGGCGCCGGGGGCGGCAAGTTGCAACCGCAGCCCGGCGAGGCCCTGCTGGGAGGGTTTGACCCCCCTGCCCTGCTCGGACCCGGCCGCGTTCTGCATGGCATGGGCTTCGTCGAAAGCCAGAACACCATCGAACCCCGCGCCCATCCAGTCGAGGACCTGGCTCAGCCGCGAGGTGCCGCATTTGCCCGCGGACCGCAGTGTGGCGTAGGTGACGAAGAGGATCCCGTCGCCCATCGGGATGGGCTGATCCGGTTTCCATTTCGAGAGCGGCTGGATGTCGGCGGGCGAGCCACCGAGATCGGTCCAGTCGCGGATCGCGTCCTCGATAAGCGTGGCGGATTTGGAAACCCAGATCGCCTTCCTGCGCCCCGCCAGCCAGTTCAAAAGGATCAGCCCCGCGCATTCGCGGCCCTTCCCGCAACCGGTGCCGTCGCCGAGGAAATAGCCGAGGCGATAGGCCCGTGCATCCGGGTTATCATCGGCGCGCGTCAGCTTGGTCTGGTCGTCGTCGATGGTGAATCGTCCTGGCAGGTCGCGCCCATGGGCATCATGTGCCATGATGATGGTCTCAAGCTGTGCCTCGGAGAGATGCCCATCCTCGATCAGCCTGGCAGGCAGGCGCAATTCTGAACTGGCCGCGCCAGAGGGCATGGGCGGCGCGACAGAGGCCATGGCGATACTTTCGACAAGCGGCGTGGGATGTTCTTGCGCACCCGGGATCTCGATCCGCTGCGGACGGTAGCGCGCATAGATGTCCGAGACGGGCGTGTTGTCGCGCGGAGCCTCAAGACTTGTGAAGCTTAGCGGGATGGCAGCATTGGCGCGGGGTTTGGAGGCGGCGACTGTGGCAACTGGGCGCTTGCGCGTGACAGGTACTGGACCGACTGATCGCGCATGAGGGTTTGTCGCCGCCCGTTGGGCGGGGCGCTTCTCAGGCCGGCTTGCGGCCACGGCGTCGACAAAGGGAAGGGCTTCCTCCAGATCCTGAACCCTGGCGCGGATCATCTCGCCGTCGTCCTGCACCTTGTTGAAGACCATGAGCTGGGTTTCGACAGAGGTGCCGAGCTTGCGGTAGACCTGCCCCGGCATCGTCAACGCCAGTCGCGGCGTCAGGAGGCCGCAGGCGCGGGACCAATGCGCGGCATCGCGTTCGGGTGTGAATCCCGGCGGCATGATCGCCACCAGCCGCCCGCCGGGTGCCAGACGCTTTGCAGCCGCAATGAGATGCTTGGCCGCGATGTGCTTGTCCCGGCAGCGGTCGACCGAGGAGGCGAAGGGCGGGTTCATCACCACGACGTCGGGCAGGACCGGTGTCTGCAGCAGATCGTCGATATGCTCACCATCGTGACCTGTCACCTCGCCCCCGAAGACCGCGCGCAGGAGGCGCTGGCGAAAGGGGTCGATCTCGTTGAGCAGAAGCGTGGCGCCTGCGCGGGTGGCGAAAGCGGCCAGGGCGCCAGTTCCGGCGGATGGTTCGAGCACGGTCTCACCCTTGCGGACCGCAGCCGCCCGCACGGCCAAGGCGGCAAATGGCAGTGGCGTGGAAAACTGCTGCAACCGGATCTGCTGCTCGGAGCGGCGGGTTTCCGTCAGGAGCCGTGAGGCAAGCAGCCTTGCCGCGGCGATGTCACCTGCCGCGCCGTCGCCGCGCAGCAGCATTTGGACGGCAGCGGCCTGCATCAGGTCATAGGCCATGCGCCAGTCCCAGGCACCCCCGGCATCGCTGCCATGAAACGTCTCGCGCATGATGCGCGCCAGCGCTGAACTGCGCAGGGGTTGGTGGTGGATCTCTCTGCCGATAAGCGCTAGCGCAGAGGCGAGATCGGCTTCGGAGATTGCGAGAGCCGGGTTGGCCGTTCTGGGTTTGGACATGGGGATTTTCCTTTGGATCAGGGTCTGAGTTCCAAAGGACAAAAAGCCCGCTCTACACTTTTTGGGGTTTCCGCCGAAAGCTATGACGGAGGTTGGGCAACGAGAGTGAGTGCAGAATTTCAGATCACGAGCGCGACCCGCCCTTGTCGGAATCAAAGGCTAAGTCACGCAGCCGATCGGCAAACAATTTTTTGACAGAAGAAGCGGCGGCAACCCACCAAAACACCCCGAAACGCACGAAGGTACCAGGTAAGAACAGAACGCACTGTTCAAGACTGTTGGCGGCGCTTCTCATCAATCACCGCCTGCACAAGGTTCATCACGTTGGAATGCGGTGTCGCGGCCTGCTGGTCATTCAGTGCCTCCTTCACCTTGGACCGAAACCAGGCATCATGGGACGTCATCTCACCGGTCACGGCGATGGTCCTCGAGGCGCCTATCCAGAAGCTCGCCTAGGTCTCTCGGCATAGCTGCAACGCTCAGAGCGACCCGAGATCGGCGGTAGGGAGAATGGACCTTGGACAGATTGACTTTGTCGCAAGCCTGTTTGCGGTCTGAAGGCTGTTTCAACTCGGATTCCCCGTTCACGCGATGATCGAACGTTACAGCAAAACTTCCCGGACGATAAGACTCTTGAGATCTCTACATTATGGGGATGACCAAAACATCTGCGCACAGACGCCCCTTCACACCATTGCCGACGTTGGGGCGGGATGCCGCGAAGGTCTCAAACGAGCCCAGACTCACCGATGCTGCGGGGCGCGCGAATGTCGGCTTTCGTCCGGCGCGTCGCACCATGATGGAGTTAGTCAGCTTCCACCAAGTCACTCCGGGCATCGCGGATGATCATCCACGACGAATGCAGGAAAAGCCCCGCGATCGCGAACGCGACGATCAGGTCGGGCCATGCACTGCCAAGCCACGCGACCAGCCCGGCGGCGATGACCACGGCGAGGTTGCCGATGGCGTCGTTGCGAGAGAACAGCCAGACGGCTCGCATATTGGCATCACCCTTGCGGTGCTTTAGCAGCGGCAGCACCGCGAGGATGTTTACGATCAGCGCACCTACCGCGAAGGCTCCCATCAACCCGGCTTCTGGCGTGGTCTGGTTGAGGACACGCCAGAGCGTGCTGCCGACAACGCCAAGGCCCAGAAGGCCCAGAAACACGCCTTGGATCATCGCCGACCGCGCCCGCCATGTCAGGCTCCAGCCGATGGCGAGCAGGCCCAGAAACGTGATCGCACCATCGCCCAGAAAATCGAGCGCGTCTGCCTTCAGCGCCTGCGAACCGGACAGGAACCCGCCGAACATTTCGACCACGCCGTATCCGAGATTGAGCGCGACCACGATCCAGAGCGCGCGGCGATAGCTCGGGTCCTTGTAGGCCGGATCGGACGATGTATCGCCGTCCTCGATCTTCTCGAAACCGTAGCCGGTCGCGTCGAGCGCGGGCCGCACTTTCGGCAGATCGCCGTCCGCGATCCGCAATGTCATGATGTGGGTGGCGGCGGACACTTTCACGTCGCCTTCGGCCACGCCCGCAGACCGGGCCGCGCGCTCGATCTCGGCGGCATCTTTCGCGCAGTCCATGCCTTGCACCCGCATTCGGATCGGGGAGGAGGCTGTCGCCAACTTGCTGTTATCGGGCTGGCTCATGTGCGATCCTTTTTGTGGTGGCGGGCGAAAAGGTACGCTGCTAACGTATCAGTGGATAATGATATGACAGCGCAAAACATTCAAGACGATCTTTCGGCACCCGATACACTGGAACTGCGGGCAAAGCTCTTCCGGGGCCTAAGCGATCCCAGCCGTCTGACGATCCTCGATGCGCTGGTGTCGGACGAACGCAACGTGCAGGAAATCGTCGGGCATACGGGTTTGGGTCAGCCCAACGTCTCGAACCATCTGCGCTGTCTGCTGGAATGCGGGCTGGTCAGTCGCCGCAGCAAAGGCCGCTTCGTTCGGTATCGTCTGGCGGACAGGCGGGTCGCCGATCTCATCCGTGATGCAGATCAGCTACTTGCCTCGACAGCCAACGGAGTTGATGCCTGCCAAAGCTATACGGACTAACCGGCGCGACCTGCTGCAATGTCCTATCGGTGCGCCAAACCTGAAGCAGCCATCTGCGCATCCGCAGCGAATGCACCCTTTGTCCCGCATCTTACCAGTTCGTACACGATGCAGCGAACGGCAGGTGTACGGATAGGGAGGGACTTCTGAGAATTTCATCGTACCAGCCATATGACACACCAATGTCGCCTATTTCACTTGGCCCAAGTATGACGGCGATTGAAACGCATAATGCCCCCTTACTGGCAGCCTTAGCGTGGGATTCCGCTCCTTCAGGCATTCGACCCCACTTACCGATCGGGCACCGCTTCAAGGGAAGTTTCGAACCGCTTGCCCGCCGCTGCAGCTTCTTTCAAGAGCGCGTCGAAATTGTCAGGTGGATTGCCATCTTCCAACATCCCTTTGAACGTCGCATAGGCATCAGTCTTGCTGCCGTAGGCGCGCAGGGTCTTGTCGTCGTTCACCCAGGCCGCCACGATGACCTTCGCATCGCTGTTGAACCGATAGAACAGCCGATACTGCTGGAAGAATTTCGCCCGAAACCAGTGCTTGCGGTGATCGCCGAGTGTGCCGCCTTGCCGGAAGGCGGCGGCACCCGGATCTGCCGGTATGGCCTCGGTGACCAGCTTGAAGATGGCGGCCAGCCGTTTCGTCGGGTTTTTCTTGCGCCAGGTCTTGGGATCGCGTGCCTTACGCGCCTCGACCTCTTCAATCAGCCCTTCGAGCTGATCCAGAAAGAGCGGATGCGCATAAATCGACCATCCGTTTACGACAAGGGGCGCTTGGGCGGGCACGCTATCGCCGCTCATTCATCCTCGAGCAATAGCGGCGCATCGAGATCGACGTCAACGTCTCCGACCAGTGCTGCAAGACGGTCATGCAAAGCCCCATCGAACGCCCGAATGCGGTCCGGATGCGCCTTGATATCGGCCTCGACAAAATCGAGAAAGGCTCCTAGCACGGGATCTTCCTCGTCGCTGCGCACGGGCTCGATATAGACCCTGCCACTCGGCTCGGTGCAGTAACGAATCTGGTCGCCCTTGCCCAGCTTGAGCTGTTTGCGCACTCCCGCCGGCACGGTCGTCTGATACCGATCCGTGAGTTTCGAGACATCTTGTGCGAGGGCTGTCATGGCAGTCTCCTGAAGAAAAGGGTCTTTGCTGCCCGCGATAGGTAATGCATTTGCATTGCCTTGTCAAGACAAGCCGCAGCATCTGCTGTCGCCGGGCAGGTCGATGAACCGTCCAGCGCAGGACCTAATTTCGCCCCGCCAGGAACTCCGCCAGCACCGGGCTAGCCGCACCTTTCGCGGAGCTGAGCAGCTCCGAGCCCGCAAGCGAGGCCTTCGACAGGCGTACGAGCCCACCAGTTTCCTCGATGCCGTAGCAGCGGCGCTTTTGCCGCACGCGCCTGTAGTGGGTCGCGGTGACAATCTGGCAGGTACTGCCATCGGTGAGCGTCACCGGTGCTGCGAGCTTGATCTTGTCGCCTTCCTCGTAGTCCGGGATCGCAGCCCAGTCCTGGCAGCGCTGGCGCCAGGCATGAGCATAGCTGTCTGGGTCTTTCAGCTCGGACAGCAGGGCCAGTAGGCTCAGTGGCGCGCGGGATTCGACCGGTCCCGCGCTTTCCTCCATGTCCTTGTAGCCCCAGCAGCCGTCATCATATCGGGTAAGGAATACGGCGGCGAAAGTGATGGAGCCATCCGCATCGGTGACATAGGTCGTGTCTTCGACAGGGGTGCCGTCGATATTTGTGACCTTTGCCGCCGCATACCAAGTCGAACCCACCTTGCAGGCTTTGACCAGTTCCGTCTTGCGCCTTTTGCCCTCGAAGGTGCACAGCTGAGTGACCTGCCCCCCGCGAAATCCCTCATCATGATGTAGAGTCTGCCCAACCTTGAAGGAGCAGACGAATGCGAAAGAGCCGTTTTACCGAGGCGCAGATTATCGGGATGATCAAGGAGCAAGAGGCGGGCATGCCGACGGCCGAAGTGTGCCGTCGTCACGGGCTGAGCCCTTCCACGTTTTACAAGCTGAAAGCCAAATACGGCGGCATGGAGGTGTCGGAAGCCGCCCGGCTGAAGGCGCTGGAAGACGAGAACACCAAGCTCAAGCGCCTGCTGGCCGATACGATGCTCGACAACGTGGTCCTGAAAGATCTTCTGGGAAAGAACTGACGACGCTGACCAAGCGGCGAGAGGCAGCGCTCAGAGCGATGCGGGATCACGACATCTCGCAGCGCCGGGCCTGCCGGCTTGTCGGTGTCGATCCAAAGACGGTCCGGCGCGAACGCCCGCCGGATTGCCCCGAGATCCGCAAAGAGATGCAGGAGATTGCCGGCAAGCGACGTCGGTTCGGCTATCGTCGGATCGGCGTCCTGCTCGAACGCAAGGGCATGATCATGAACCACAAGAAGCTGTATCGGCTCTACCGGGAGGAAGGTCTCTCGGTGAAGCGACGACGTGGCCGCAAACGGGCCCGCGGCACACGCACACCGATGCCGGAGGCGGCGCGCCCAAATGCGCGGTGGTCGCTGGACTTTCTGTCGGACAGCTTTGGTGCTTCACGCAAGTTCCGCATCCTGGCAGTGATCGACGATTGCTGCCGCGAAAACCTATGCCTCATGGCCGACACCAGTATCTCGGGAGCCCGTGTCGCCCGCGAGCTGGATGCGCTGGTGCGGGTCTACGGAAAACCAGGTTGCATCGTCAGTGATAACGTCCTATATCGGGAAGATTTGTCTGCTTAGGTCAGCAGGTCATGGGGCATCCGGTGTCCCGGATGCCCTGATATGGTTGCCCAGGCGGTCTCCGCCGTCAAGAAGCGGTCTCTCCCATAGCAAACACAGGGTACGCGCGATGGCGGCCCTCACCGTCCTTAAGACGAGATCCAAAATCCCAAGCGGAAGACCTGAACATTATCTACGAGGTCAGCGAACTGCCTCCACGGCTCTGATCAGACAAGGGTCCTTCCACCTGGGCTCACCCCCTCGAAGAAGGGGCGATAGGG
>NZ_LWEX01000490.1 GCF_001634885.1 Sulfitobacter sp. HI0040
GGGTGAAGCAGCACAGCGCCACGATGACAGTGCCCACCAGCCCGTATTTCAGCAGGCGGTCGTTCTTGTCAGGGGTTGGTTCAGGCTCGCTCACGAGCCGCTCCCTGAGACGAGCGTCGCGCCGTAGCCGACCCCGGTGATGGCGGCGATCAGGGCGTCGGGTCCGGTGACGTCGTCATCGTAACGCAGGACATAGATGCCATCCTCCGCCTCACCTTCGGTGAATTCCGTGATTTCCACCGTCTCGACCGTCTTGAGCGCGGTGGCGACGATATAGC
>NZ_LWEX01000491.1 GCF_001634885.1 Sulfitobacter sp. HI0040
GCGTTCTGCGTCCGGGCCGTGGATCTCATGGCCATTCAGCGTCATCCGGCCTTCGGTCGGCGCGAGAAAACCGGCCACGATGTTGAGCAATGTCGTCTTGCCACAGCCGGAGGGGCCGAGCACGCTGAGCAACTCACCCTCCTTCAGGTCGAGCGACACGTCCTTGAGCGCCTGAACAGCACCGCCACCGGGCAGATCGAAGCGCATTGACAGGTCTTGTATGGATAATCCGGTCATTGGTCCGCTTTCGGGCCCCTCGGGGCGATTTGATTGGATGGCGACGTGCGCCGGGAGCCGGCCCCCGGGCATATGCCGGGGACCGTCCGT
>NZ_LWEX01000492.1 GCF_001634885.1 Sulfitobacter sp. HI0040
TTAGGAACGCGACGCTGTATTGGGCCCGCGTCGACGCGACATAGAATGCATTTACAGCTTTGTCCGTTGTGCCGGATTCTAATGGGGCACGGTTACCGCGCAAAAACATCATTTGTGGTTCCGTCGGAAGGATGAGCGTCCTCGCAAATGTCATGCCTTTGGCTTGACCGAAATTGAATGCTTCACGCCCTACGCAATATTGAACTCCTGAGTTGATACTATGCCTCAAAATCGTAGGGTTGAAGTATTCTTGGTACGCCCTAACGTGCTTGGGGTTTACTGCTAATCCACCGATGTGCCTGGCGTTTTCTCCAGAGATGGATGGCAAAGCAACCTTGGAGCCGGTGGG
>NZ_LWEX01000493.1 GCF_001634885.1 Sulfitobacter sp. HI0040
CCGATTTCCTTTGCCTCGGTCGAGGTGCGCGATGTTTCCCTGCCGTCCTACGCGGCGGCGGATGAAATTCATCTGCAGACCCGCAGTGGCGTGCTTATCAGTTCTTCGGATGTGCTCTGGGCGGATTCCCCGGAACGGTCCATCGCACTGGAGCTGAGCCAGAACCTCGCCCGGTTGACCCGCCGCAATATCGCGTCGGAACCCTGGCCGTTCGAAGACTTTCCCGAAGCCCGGTTGGAGGTGCGGTTCAGCGAGT
>NZ_LWEX01000494.1 GCF_001634885.1 Sulfitobacter sp. HI0040
CGACGTCGAGTTGCTCAGGTCTCTCGCCGTGGAGTTAGAAAGACGTGGTTACAAAGAATTAGCGGCAAAAATCAGCGAAAACTGATACATTGGCTGTTATAGGACGGCCCTCAGCGGTCATTGCTGAACAAGTTCAGCTTTGCGGTGCGGCTTCCTGATCGAACGTGCCTGCCTCAACCATCACAACCTCGTCCTCGGCCATCCATCCTTTGGAAATCAGAAACTCTTGGATCGTATGAGGGGACTCGGAATAGAGGACAAGAGCGAGACTATCTTCTGCGCGCGTGCAGGTGACATAGAGAAGGCGGCGGGTGCGCTCGATCGTAGTTTCTTCGCCCTGATCTGCCTTTTTCCGAGAGGCTGCGGACAACGGCTTCACGTCA
>NZ_LWEX01000495.1 GCF_001634885.1 Sulfitobacter sp. HI0040
CGGGGCCCGCCGGCATGATGATGGCCACCGACCTGTTTCAGGACATGGAAGGCAACGGGCGGATCGACCGGGCCGATCCCGTGATGCTGCGTGAAAACATGCTCGATCTGCCGGTCGGTGAAACCATGCACCTTATCTACCGGTTCTCGATTTCCCCTTCCGCGCACCTCGAGGCTTCGATGGAGAGTGAACTGCTGGTCGAAGGAATCTCACCCGCGACGGATATGCCGGTGATCCATCACGGTACGGCCACCGGCAAAGTCTCGATCTCGAACCACATTCTACAATTGCGCAAGAGCGTCGAGCACGCAGAGACCGAAGATGGCATGCTGCTGTCCTATACGCTCGACCTGCACAACAACGGCAAGGAAGACATCGAGGTTTACGACGAGGTAGGCGGTTCGCCGATCCGGATTGACGGTGCGCGCGCAGCGGGCGTTCTGGTCTACGAC
>NZ_LWEX01000496.1 GCF_001634885.1 Sulfitobacter sp. HI0040
GCCTCCGGGTGAAAGGGGGGGCAAAGTGGCAGGGTGGCACGATGTTGCCGGTGCGCTATGCTGAGGGGAACCGCGATTGCCCCCGGTGTGAAGGAGACGAGGAACATGAAAAAGATACAATCGCTTGGCGTACACCATATTACGCTCACAGGCGCCGACCGGCAAAGCTCCATCGACTTCTGGGAAGGGGTGCTAGGCATGCCTTTCATCTTCGACCAGCCGAACCTTGACGATCCGGACGAAGGGCATCTTTATTTCGATCCCGGCGACGGTCGTCTCATCACCATCTTCACGAATGAGAATCGCCGCGCCATGCACAAC
>NZ_LWEX01000497.1 GCF_001634885.1 Sulfitobacter sp. HI0040
GGCCACGCCGACTACGTGAAGAACATGATCACCGGTGCGGCGCAGATGGACGGCGCGATCCTGGTGGTGAACGCGGCCGACGGCCCGATGCCCCAGACGCGTGAGCACATCCTGCTGGGCCGCCAGGTCGGCATCCCGGCGATGGTCGTCTACATGAACAAGGTCGACCAGGTGGACGACGAGGAACTGCTCGAGCTGGTGGAGATGGAGATCCGCGAGCTGCTGTCCTCCT
>NZ_LWEX01000498.1 GCF_001634885.1 Sulfitobacter sp. HI0040
GTCCCAACCTGAACCTGCTCGGCACCCGCCAGCCAGAGGTCTATGGAACGACCACGCTCGCCGATATCGAAAGCGCCTGCCAGGCGCATGCGGAAAAATCGCGGCATGAAGTGGCGTTTTTTCAATCGAACCATGAAGGCGAAATGATAGACGCGCTGCACGATGCGCGCGGACGGCATGATGGCGTCATCCTCAACGCCGGTGCCTATACCC
>NZ_LWEX01000499.1 GCF_001634885.1 Sulfitobacter sp. HI0040
GATCGCAGCGCTCTCCACCTTCATGACGCTTCTGGTCGGGTATCCCATCGCCTACGGGATGGCCCGCGCGCCCGAAGAATGGCGCCCGACGCTGATGATGCTGGTGATCCTGCCCTTCTGGACCTCGTTCCTCATCCGGGTTTACGCGTGGATGGGGATTCTCAGCAGCGAAGGTTTGCTGAACCAGTTCCTGATGTGGCTTGGCCTGATTGGGGAGCCGCTGACGATCCTGAACACCAATGTCGCCGTCTATATCGG
>NZ_LWEX01000500.1 GCF_001634885.1 Sulfitobacter sp. HI0040
TTCGCGGTGGGGGACCAGATCGTCAGCGGTGGCCACGAAGGCACCGTGGAACGCATCGAAACCCGGGCAACCCTGATCAAAACCTACGATGGCCGTCGTGTAGTGATCCCCAATGCCGACATCTACACCGACAGCGTGATCGTGAACACGGCCTTCGACACACGGCGCAGCCAGTATGACGTGGGCGTGGGCTGCAATGACGACTGGAACGAGGCGCGCCGCCTGATGAAAGAGGCCGCCGAGGGTGTGGAAGGCGTCCTTTCCGATCCGGGGGTGGAAACGATCCCGATCGAATTGGGCGATTCCGCGAATGTGATCCGTTTGCGCTGGTGGACGAAGTCGGACCGGGCGAGCCAGATCCATACCTTCGGCGAGGTGCTGCAGGCCGTCTACATCAAGCTCGATTCCGCCGGTATCGACATGCCGTATCCAACGCAGGTGCATCTGTTTCACGACCAGACGGAAGAGACCGACGGCGACCGCAAGCGCCAGCGCGAAGGCTGGCCCGCCACGGGCGACGATCCGAAACCGCGCCGCATTTCGGACGCCATCGAACGGGCCGCGCAATCGCGGAACGGTCAGTCGAGCGCCAATGGCGGCAACGGCGCGCAGGTGCAGGCCGAAACCGGCACCGCGAAGTCTTGACCCCGTGACGCGCCGGGTGCAAAGCCCCCTGCATGACACAGATTGCTTTGATCACCGGCGCCTCCCGCGGGCTGGGCGCCGCCCTCGCCGAGGCGCTCGCGCCCACCCACCACATCGTCGCAGTGGCCCGCACCGTCGGTGCGCTGGAAGAGCTCGACGACCGGATCACGGCGCAGGGTGGTCAGGCCACGCTCGCGCCGATGGACGTGGGCACGCCGGAGGCCATGGCCACGCTCTGCCGGGGCATACATGACCGGTGGGGCGGTATCGATCTCTGGGCGCATACCGCGATACATGCAGCCCCCCTCGCCCCCGCCGATCACGTGGATGCAAAGGACATGGCGAAATCCGTGGCGCTCAACATCACGGCCACGGCGACCCTGATCAACTACGTCGCGCCCCTGCTGGGTGACAGCGGGCGGGCGCTGTTCTTCGATGACCCGCACGCGGGCGAAAAGTTCTTCGGCGCCTATGGGGCCACCAAGGCGGCCCAGATCGCTCTGGCGCGGTCCTGGCAGGCCGAAGCGGCCCGCATCGGTCCCAAGGTCCATATCCTGTCGCCTGCGCCCATGCCCACGGCGACCCGCGCCCGTTTCTTTCCGGGTGAGGACCGCAGCGCGCTGACCGCCCCCTCGGCAGAGGCCGCGCGCCTGCTGAAAGAGGTCTAAGCCGTCAATCGCACGGCATCCGGCCTTGTGTCCTTGCCGCCCGAAGTCCCCTCGCATATCAAGGCGAAAAGGGGATTTCATGCGCATTCTCATCACCAACGACGACGGCATCGATGCGCCCGGTCTGGCTATCCTGCGCCAGATCGCAACCGAACTGGCGGGCGACGCGGGCGAAGTCTGGACCGTAGCGCCCGCGTTCGAGCAGTCGGGCGTGGGGCATTGCATCAGCTATACCCACCCTATGATGATCACCCGGCTGGACGAACGCGTCTATGCCGCCGAAGGGTCGCCCGCCGACTGCGTGCTGGCGGCTGTCCACGACGCGATGACCGCCGCACCCCCGGACCTGGTCCTGTCCGGCGTGAACCGGGGCAATAACTCGGCGGAAAACACGCTCTATTCCGGCACCATCGGGGGGGCCATGGAAGCCGCACTTCAGGGCATCCCGGCCATTGCGCTTTCGCAATATTTCGGCCCCGCGAACCGGGACCTCGAAAATCCGTTCGAAGCGGCCCTGCGGCATGGCGCCGATGTCATACGCCGCATTCTGGATGCCACCCCCGAACAGCAGCCCGACAGCTACCGGCTGTTCTACAACGTGAACTTCCCACCGGTTCCGGCGGCGGATGTTGCGGGCGTCCGGCTGGCCGCGCAGGGCATACGGCCGGGCACCGGGTTTTCGACGGAACCGCATCTGTCGCCTTCGGGTCGGCGTTTTCTGTGGATACGCGGCGGCGACCAGCAGGTGCCCACCGCCCCCGGGACGGATGCGGCCGCGAACCTCGAAGGATATGTCTCCGTCACGCCCATGCGCGCGGATCTGACCGCCCATGACGCCTTCGCCGGGCTGGAGGCGATCAACGGATGACGGAGGAGGCGGCACAAAGCCTGGCGGAGCGCAAGATGCAGTTCCTCTACGCCCTGCGCTCCAAGGGCGTGACGGACGCGCGCGTGCTCACCGCCATGGAAGCCGTGGACCGCGGGCCGTTCATCCGCGGGCTGTTCGCCAGCCGCGCCTACGAAGACATGCCGCTGCCCATCGCCTGCGGACAGACGATCAGCCAGCCTTCGGTCGTGGGGCTAATGACACAGGCGCTGGAAGTCCAGTCGCGCCACAAGGTGCTGGAGATCGGCACCGGGTCCGGATACCAGGCGGCGATCCTGTCCAAGCTGGCGCGCCGGGTTTATACGATCGACCGCCATCGCCGCCTCGTTCAGGAAGCGCGCGACATTTTCGAGGCGCAGGGCCTGTCCAACATCACCGCCGTCACGGCGGACGGCTCCTTCGGGCTGGCCGAACAGGCCCCCTTCGACCGGATTATCGTCACCGCCGCCGCCGAAGATCCGCCCGGCCCCCTGCTCGCCCAGTTGAAGGAAGGGGGAATCATGGTTCTGCCGGTGGGCCAGTCGGACGCGGTACAGCACCTAATCCGGGTGCGGAAAACCGCCAACGGCCTTGAATACGACGAATTACGCGCCGTTCGATTTGTTCCACTGCTGGAAGGATTGGGAAAAGAGACGTAAAGAGTTTACGATAATCCCGAACCCCGGAGCACATGGGGACAGCAGAACGAGGACGACCGGATGCAGCCATTCCAGATATTCCGTGCCACGCGTTTCGGCCTGATATCGGGCACCGCTCTTGTATTGGCGGCCTGTCAGGGCGAACCGCTGGATTACGACATGCGCGGCGTGAGCGGCGGATTTTCCACCGCCCAGGCCGCGACCGGCCCACTGGCCCCCCGCCCACGACCCGATGCGCGCGGCGTGATTACGTACCCCAACTATCAGGTGGTGGTGGCCCGCGGCGGTGACACGATCGCGGATGTGGCAGCCCGGGTGGGTGCCGATTCCACCGAACTGGCCCGCTTCAACGGCATCGAACAGGGCGTGCCGCTGCGCCAGAACGAGATCATCGCCCTGCCCGGCTCCGTCTCGGCTACGACAACGACGACAGCCGCCGCAGGCGGGGGCACCACGGATATCACCGCGCTTGCCGGATCGGCCATCGCGCGGGCCCCGGCTGCGCCGACTGTCCGTACCGCCGCCTTGCCGCCCGCCGGTCAGGCCAGCCCGGCGCCGGCACCTGCAAGCCCCGCCTCTGCCGAGCCGGTTCGCCACCGCGTCGAACGGGGAGAGACCGCCTATACGATTTCGCGGCTCTACAACGTTCCGCTCAAATCGCTTGCCGAATGGAACGGGCTCGGCCCGGATTTCGCCGTACGCGAAGGGCAGTTCCTGCTGATTCCGGTGGGCCGCCAATCCCCGCCGCGCGGCACGACCACCGCCGCCGCCGCAGTACAACCCGCGCCGAAGCCGGTAACACCCCCCGGCGCCGGATCGCCCACGCCCACGCCGCCTTCGGCCGCCAAACCCCTGCCACAGGACGAGGCCGCAAAGCCGTTGCCTGCCGCATCGGCCTCTGCCCCCGCGAAACCGGTGGCCGATGTGGGCAAACCCACCCAGACCGCCAGCACATCCCGGCTGGAAACGCCGGTGCTCGGCAGCATCATCCGGGGATATTCCAAGGGCAAGAACGACGGTATCAACATCAAGGCCGCCGATGGTGCCCCCGTGAAGGCCGCCGAAAGCGGTACGGTCGCGGCCATCACCAAGAGCGCCGAAGGCGTGCCCATCGTGGTGATCCGCCATCCGGACAACCTGTTGACGGTCTATGCCAACGTGACGGCGGTTTCCGTTTCCAAGGGGGACAGCGTCCGCCGGGGGCAGCAGATCGCAAAGCTGCGCAGCGGTGACGAATCCTACGTGCATTTCGAAGTGCGCAACGGGTTCGAAAGCGTCGATCCCACGTCCTACCTGAACTGAGCGAGGGGCCGCGGCGTCAGATCCTGACGCCGCGCCGCCCGGCCAGATCGACGAAATACTGCCAAGCCACCCGGCCCGACCGCGCACCGCGCGTGGCCTGCCACTCGATCGCCTCGGCCCGCAGGGTCTCGGGCGCGATCTCCACGCCGTAAGCCGCGCAATAGCCTTCGATCATCTGCAGGTATTGATGCTGGTCGCAGGGGTGGAAACCCAGCCAGAGGCCGAACCGGTCGGAAAGGGAGACCTTTTCCTCCACCGCTTCGGAGGGGTTGATCGCGCTGCCGCGCTCATTCTCGATCATGTCCCGGGGCATCAGATGGCGGCGGTTCGACGTGGCATAGAGCACGACATTGTCGGGCCGCCCTTCGATACCGCCGTCCAGCACCGCCTTGAGCGACTTGTAATGGGCGTCGTCATGGCCAAAGCTCAGATCGTCGCAAAAGAGGATGAAACGCTGGCGCGCCTCGCGCAGGTGGCCCAGCAGCCGACCGACCGAAGGCAGGTCCTCCCGCTGAAGCTCCACGATGCGCAAGTCGGGGCAACGGGCGTGAACATCGGCATGTACCGCTTTGACCAAGCTGGATTTTCCCATGCCCCGCGCACCCCAGAGCAGCGCGTTGTTCGCCGGCAGACCCTTGGCAAACTGCTCGGTATTGGCGACCAGCGTGTCACGCGCACGGTTGACCCCGACAAGCAGGCCCAGATCGACGCGGGACACCTCTGCGACGGGTTCCAGCCGGTCCGGTCCCGTGTGCCAGACAAAGGCCGGCGCCACGTCGAAATCCGGCTGTTTCAGCGGCGGCGGGGACATCCGTTCCAGCGCCGCCGCGATACGGTCGAGCGGTTCGGAGGTCATCGCCGCTCGTCTTCCGGCAGATCGCCCGCGTCGTCTTCGAATTCCGCCAGCAGGGGGTCCTCCTCATCGTCGTAATAGCCTTCGGCGCGCAGCTTTTCCTCGCGCTTGGCCTCGACCCGGCGGACAAGGAAAATCGACAGCTCATAAAGGCCGTAGACCACGACGAACAGGATCACCTGCGTGATGACATCGGGCGGCGTGACCAATGCAGCCAGTACCAGAATGCCGACCACCGCATATTTGCGCACGTTCCCCAGCCCTTCGGAGGAAACGAGCCCCGCCTTGCCCATCAGCGTCAGCAACACGGGCAGTTGGAAGCAGAGACCGAAGGCCACGATGAACTTGATCGTCAGGCTCAGGTATTCCTGTGCGGAGCCCTGAAAGGCGATGGCGGCGATGCCACTGTCATTGATCTCCCCATCTCCGGTCAGCGAACCTGACTGCTGGAAACCGAGGAAGAAGTCGAAGGCGAGCGGCGTCACCACGTAAAAGGCAAAGGCCGCACCGAGAAAGAACATCAGCGGAGAGGAGATCAGGAAAGGCAGGAAGGCGCCCTTCTCGTTCTTGTAAAGGCCGGGCGCCACGAAGCGCCACAGCTGATAACTGATATAGGGAAAGCCCAATACCAGCCCACCCAGCAACGAGATGGAGATGGCGACGAAGAAGCCTTCCTGAAGCTTGATCAGGATGAGCCCGCAATCCTGCTGGCCGCGTTCGGCCATGGCCGAGCAGAGCGGCGCGGTCAGGAAATTGAAGATCGGGTTCCAGACCGTAAAGCAGATGATCATCCCGATGATGAAGGCAATCACGGAATGGATCAGACGGGTCCGCAGTTCCGCCAGATGTTCGATCAGGGGGGCGGCGCTGTCGTCTATGTCGTCCGAGGCGCTCATGTATCGCTCTTTCCGGTGGTGGTCTTCTGCGCCTTGGACGGAGACTTGGCAGCCGGTTTGGCGGCGGCTTTGGTCGCGGGCTTGGCGGCGGCCTTTGCTGCAGGCTTCGCGGCGGCCTTAGGCGCGGCTTTCGCGGCAGCTTTGGTCGCGGGCTTCTTGGCCTTGGCCGGGGCTGCGCTATCCTGCTTCGGCGCGGTTTGCTGGCTCGCCGCGGGGGCCGATGGCGCCGTGTCGCGCGCGGGTTCCGGCGCACCTGAAAGCTGCGCTTCCATCGCCTCGGCCTTGGC
The DNA here is from genome assembly GCF_001634885.1 of Sulfitobacter sp. HI0040. Taxonomy (GTDB): domain Bacteria; phylum Pseudomonadota; class Alphaproteobacteria; order Rhodobacterales; family Rhodobacteraceae; genus Sulfitobacter. The sequence continues at coordinate 6,176 of NZ_LWEX01000500.1, forward strand.
GGCGGCATCCGCCGCTTCCCGCTGCTTGCGGTCCGCCGCGGCGCGGGCCGTGGCCGCCTGTATCTTCTTGGCGTCGTCCGCGCGCTGCTTTGCCAGCTTTCCGGTTTCACTGTCCGGGTCCAGATCGGTGAGCGATTTCGTCGCCGATTTCACCCCGTCCATCGCACTGCCGAGCGGATTCGTCGCCGTCTTCAGCGTCTTGTTCAGATCGGACGAGATGCTGCGCACCCCGGAATCATCGGCGGCGTCGTTCATGGCCTGTGAAAATTCACGTGCCATACCCTTTGCCTTACCCACGAACTGCCCCACCTGCCGAAACAGCATGGGCAGGTCTTTCGGGCCCACGACAATCAGCGCGACAATGCCGATGACGAGCAGTTCGGTCCAACCAAGATCGAACATGTGCGTTTACACCTGATCCTTGTCGGCCTTCAGGTCGTTCTTGGGGTGCGTGCCCACATCGGTATGCTCCGGCAGGTTCGCATCGTGGATTTCGCCCACGGGCTTGCTGCGGTTGTCCTCGATGTCACGCTCGCCTTCGCTGATGCCTTTCTTGAAGCTCGTGATTCCCTTGCCGACTTCACCCATCAGCGAAGAAATCTTGCCGCGACCAAACAGCACCAGCACCACGACCGCGATGAGCAGCAGGCCCGGCAAGCCAATATTGTTCAACATGTCCTATCTCCCGTCATATCCGCGAGAGCAGCGCCCTCGCCATGTCCGCACCCGTTCTAGGCAGCTTCGCGGGTCGGATGAAGGGGCAAAGCGGTTCCCCGGGCAGCACCACGCGGGTTTTCGCAGGGTCAAGCGAGGGGCCGAACCGCTGCTGACAGCTTTTTGTCAAGAGCATTGCGGGAATATGCGCGAGGGGCTATGCAACGCCATGCGCAGAAACGACCGGATACATAAGCTGCTGGACGCGCTTTCAGACGGGGCGCTGCACCGCGCGCAGGATCTGGCGCAGCGGCTCAAGATCGCACCGCGCACGCTCTATCGCGATATCGCCCGTCTGCGGGCCAGCGGCATCGCGGTGGAGGGGACCCGGGGTCAGGGTTACCGGCTGACAGAGGCGGTGCATCTGCCCCCCATCTCGCTGTCGCCGGAGGAAGTGGAGGCGCTGCAACTCGCGCTCGCCGTCCTGCTTCAGACCCCCGATCCGGCCTTGCAGGCAACTGCCACGACGCTTGCCGCCAAGATCGATGCGGCGCTGCCCGAAGCCGCCCTGCCCGATGCGGAAACCTTTTCGCGGATCCTGCCGCCCTTTGCCGACCCGGCGCGCGGGCTGTCGCATCTGCCCGTCCTGCGGGCAGCGATCCGGGCGCGGCAAAAGCTGCGTCTTGTGGTGACGGAAGCGAACGGGGCGGTACGCAGCCATGTGTTTCATCCCGAGGGGCTGCGCCACGCGGCCCGCGTCTGGGTGCTGGATGGATGGTCTGAAACCACGCAGGCAGCACTCACGCTTCGGATCGACCTTATCGAAACGGCGGAGCCTCTGCCGGAACTCTTCGGCTGATGCTCAGCCCCGCAGGCGCCACCCGGACTGGGGCGGCAGAAAAGCCTCTACCGCTGCCTGCGCGATCACGATGACATCCTGCCCGGTATCCACGTCGAGCCCCCCGAAGACGGCCCGTACTTCTGCACGGCCGCGCGGCAGCAGGCCGACGAGCAGATCGGTATCGACCAGTTCAGGCTTTTGCACGGCGACGGTGACCGTGACGCGCATGGCTTCATGCGACAGCGCGGTAGCTTCGAAAAGCGGCAGTGAAGAATGCCGCAGGGCATCCTCGATCGCGCGACCGGCGGCCTTGGTGTAATCCTGCCCGTGCAGGTCGTTGCCGCTGCCCATTTCGATGATGAAACGCTGATCAGCCATCGGAACGCTCCATGTCAAAGCCTACGCAGAGCGCCACGTTCGCCATGATCGTCGGGTTGCCCTCCCCCTCGGGGC
>NZ_LWEX01000501.1 GCF_001634885.1 Sulfitobacter sp. HI0040
CGCTGAGGCGCATGCGCCCGGCGTTGACCTTGCGAAGCTTGTTCCGAACGCGCAGGCGGCGTTTCAGAAACAGTTGTCTTTTGCTGTTTGCCATCTGTTGCGTCCTTACTTCTTCTTGCCTTCTTTGCGGAAGATGAACTCACCCTTGTAGCGGATGCCCTTGCCCTTGTAGGGCTCCGGCTTGCGCCACGCGCGGATGTTCGCGGCCACCTGGCCTACGAGTTGTTCGTCCGTACCTTCCACGACGATTTCTGTCTGCTTCGGCGCGGTGACGGTGACGCCCTCGGGGGGCGTGTAG
>NZ_LWEX01000502.1 GCF_001634885.1 Sulfitobacter sp. HI0040
CAGCTCAATCGCTTCGGCAACATCCCCCATGCGCTCGCGGCCTATAACGCGGGTCCGGGACGCGTGATCGAATATGGTGGCGTGCCGCCCTTTGCCGAGACCCAAGGCTATGTGCGCAACATCTCCAAGTTTTACAACGAATACCTTGCCGTGGTCGGCGGCGCCGATGCGCTCGGCACGCTCTCGCCCTCGGACTTTGCGCTGGCCGAGTATGCCAGCATCTCCGAGGCCGGCGTCTATTACGCCGCCGACAGTT
>NZ_LWEX01000503.1 GCF_001634885.1 Sulfitobacter sp. HI0040
CTTAGGCGTCCTTTAACCAGCACTTGATGTGGGACATGTTGTTCATGACGGGGCCGTTCGGATCGTTGTTCCAGCCACCGATATCGTCCGAGACACCTGCAACGAAGTCGTTGAACATCGGAAGGATGACACCGCCTTCTTCGCGCAGCATCCGGCCCATCTGGGAATAGATTTCCTTGCGCTTGACCGCGTCCAGTTCCGCCTTCGCCGCATTAAGCATCTTGTCGAACTCGGGGCGCTTCCAGCGGGTGTCGTTCCAGTCTGCCGTGGACAGATAG
>NZ_LWEX01000504.1 GCF_001634885.1 Sulfitobacter sp. HI0040
TCAATGCAAAGGGCGCCCACCATGGCAAAGGCAAAGTTTGAACGTAACAAGCCGCACGTAAACATCGGCACGATCGGTCACGTTGACCACGGCAAGACGACGCTGACGGCGGCGATCACGAAGTACTTCGGCGACTTCCGCGCCTACGACCAGATCGACGGCGCGCCCGAAGAGAAGGCCCGCGGCATCACGATCTCCACCGCGCACGTGGAATACGAGACCGAAGCACGCCACTACGCGCATGTGGAC
>NZ_LWEX01000505.1 GCF_001634885.1 Sulfitobacter sp. HI0040
TATGGCTACCTTGATCAGGCTCGACGCCGTTCTGCACTCATGTTACCAACTGCCGGAGATGAGGAAGAAAAACGAATTCTTCATTCCATCTACATGAGTGCGCACAGGCGCATTCAAAGGATCCATATGGAGAGCCGCCCATAGAAAATGGCAAGGTGTTTTTATCATGGCCAGAACCACACACCCGCAAAAATGGTCACTCTAAAAATTG
>NZ_LWEX01000506.1 GCF_001634885.1 Sulfitobacter sp. HI0040
CATGGTGGTCGAACAGACCAGTCGCGGGGAACGTGCCTATGACATCTTTTCGCGCCTCCTGAAGGAACGGATCATCTTCCTGAACGGTCCGGTCCACGACGGCATGTCATCACTCATCGTGGCGCAGTTGCTGCACCTTGAGGCGGAGAACCCGTCAAAGGAAATCTCCATGTATATCAACAGCCCCGGCGGTGTCGTGACCTCCGGTCTGTCGATCTACGACACTATGCAGTATATCAAG
>NZ_LWEX01000507.1 GCF_001634885.1 Sulfitobacter sp. HI0040
GATCGCGCGTCAGAACTGGTCCTTGCGCTTGCGAATTTTGGCGAACACCTCGGCGTCGCTGGCGGTTTGCATCCCAAGATGTGCGCGCAAGGACGGATCGTCCGGGCGCAGGAAGGGATTGGTCTTCTGTTCGAGAGACAATGTGGAGGGAACGGTCGGGCGCCCCGCATCGCGGGCTGCTTCGACGTCCTTGATACGGGATATAAGATCGGAATTCTCCGGATCAACCGTCAATGCGAAGCGCGCGTTGCTGGCGGTATATTCATGGCCCG
>NZ_LWEX01000508.1 GCF_001634885.1 Sulfitobacter sp. HI0040
GGTAAATACCACCCCCACGGCGACACGGCGATCTATGACGCGCTGGTGCGCATGGCGCAGGACTTTTCCATGAGCCTCGTGCTGCTCGATGGTCAGGGCAACTTCGGCTCCATGGACGGCGACAAGGCCGCCGCCTATCGCTACACCGAAGTGCGGATGGAAAAGGCCGCGCAGTATCTGCTGGAAGACATCGACCGCGATACAGTCGATTTTCAGGACAACTATGACGGCAAGGACCGTGAACCGACAGTCCTGCCCGCGCGCTATCCCAACATGCTGGTCAACGGTGCGGGCGGTATCGCCGTCGGCATGGCCACCAATATCCCGCCCCATA
>NZ_LWEX01000509.1 GCF_001634885.1 Sulfitobacter sp. HI0040
CTAGCCCGATGAACAGCCGCCTCTTCGGCGAGGGCCGCGAAACAGTCGAGATGATGATCGTCGAGGTCGCGGGGGAATTCGCAGGCGCCCCCGGTGTGGCCCGCGCGGGTCTCTCGGCCACCCAATGGCGCTGCCTTTTCCAGGCCCTGATCAAGCAGGAAAGCCGCTTCAACGTCGCCGCCGAAAGTCCGGTCGGGGCTTATGGGTTGACCCAGCTCATGCCCGGCACCGCCTCCGATCTTGGCGTCGACCGCTATAATGTCAAAGACAACCTGCGCGGCGG
>NZ_LWEX01000510.1 GCF_001634885.1 Sulfitobacter sp. HI0040
GCGGGTATCGACCCAATAGGTGTTTTGGAACGAGTCATCCAACCCGGCGCACGTCTCCACCATCTTAAGGGTCGAAGCGGGGCCATTGTCCAACTGGATCGTGGCTGGCCCTTCGGACCGGATCGTGCACCGATAGGCCTGCAATTCTGCCCGATCGTTCCCATCAAGCCGGGTGTGTATACGGTCAGCGACACCATTACGCCCGCTCAGGACCAGAGCGGCACTTTCGCTGACATCGGAAGCGAGCAGACCCGCGCCAATACCCCG
>NZ_LWEX01000511.1 GCF_001634885.1 Sulfitobacter sp. HI0040
GCCTTGGTCGCATTCGCCACATGACCGATCAGCACCGATGTGGCGGCAGAAGCGATGCCCGGCATGTTGTGATGCTCCGCCAGCCAGTAGCGGTGATACCCCCAATCCTCCGCGTGCCGGGCAAGATCGACGGTATTCGCGATGGCCTGGCGCGCATCCGATCCTTCGGGCACGGGGGCAAGGTCGAGAACTGAGTATTTCATCGCATCACTCCTGCTTTGAATAACGGGGGTAAGCCCCGCTCGCCCCGCCTTCCACCCCTTTCACCCTTTTTCAAACACTCCGGGGGTCCGGGGGCAGCGCCCCCGGGACGGCCCCCCAAGGCACAAACGTGAAAAAGGCCGCCCCCACGGGAGCGGCCTTTTCCAGATGTTGCGGAATATGCAGCAATCAGCGTTTGGAGAACTGGAAGCTCTTGCGGGCCTTGGCGCGGCCGTACTTCTTGCGTTCCACCACGCGGCTGTCGCGGGTCAGGAAGCCGGCCGCCTTCAGGGCGCCGCGCAGAGAGGGATCGTAAAGCTGCAGCGCCTTGGAGACGCCGTGTTTCACCGCACCGGCCTGACCGGACAGGCCGCCGCCCTTGACGGTGGCGACCACATCGAACTGCCCCTCGACCCCGGCAACCGAGAACGGCTGTGCGAGGATCATCTGCAGCACGGGGCGCGCGAAATATTCGTTCTGCGGCTTGCCGTTGACGGTGACCTTGCCGGAACCGGGCTTGATCCAGACGCGGGCGACCGCGTCCTTGCGCTTGCCGGTGGCATAGGCGCGGCCCAGATCGTCGCGCTGGGGTTCGCGCGAAACGGAAGCTTCGGGGTCGGTGCCCTGCACGCCGCCGATGTTCTCGGTCACGGCCGCTTCGAGCCCTTCGAGTGTCTTGATTTCTTCAGCCATGCTCATGCACTCCGCGTGTTTTTGGCGTTCATGGACTTGACGTCCAGAACTTCGGGGCTCTGCGCCTCGTGGGGATGGTCGGACCCGGCATAGACGCGCAGGTTTGTCATGATCTGGCGGCTCAGGCGGTTGCCGGGCAGCATCCGCTTGACGGCCTGCGTGACCACGCGCTCGGGGTGTGCGCCTTCGAGGATCTGCTCCTTGGTGCGGGACTTGATGCCGCCGGGGTGGCCGGTGTGCCAGTAGAAATGCTCTTCGCGCTTCTTGCCGGTCAGCTGGACCTTGTCCGCATTGATGACGATGACATTGTCACCGCAATCCATGTGGGGCGTGAAGGAAGGCTTGTGCTTGCCGCGCAGGCGCGTGGCGACGATCGATGCAAGACGGCCCAGAACGATGCCTTCGGCGTCGATCAGGATCCATTTCTTGTCGATGTCTGCCGGTGTCGCAGAAAAGGTTTTCATCGGAAATTCCCGTAGATGGAGTGAGCGTGGCACGCGCCGGAGCGGCACCACCGTGTGATGGGCGGGTTATACGCGGTTCAAATTGCGCGTCAAGCGACACAAGCCTGATAAAATACCGTTAAATCATGTGGTTGTGAATAAGGTATTATTTTACCCCATCGCTCACGCGTCACCGATGCCCTTCATCCCCTCGGGCGGGATCGCATAGGTCAGACTCGCCCGGGCCACGGGTTTGTCCTGGCCCGCGGAAAACAGCAGCACGTCCGTCACCGAAAGCTGCCGCCCGAGCTTCAGAAGCCGTGCCTCCGCCACCAGATCGACCCCGGCTGCCGGTTTGCGCATGAAATCGATTGAGCAATTCGTCGTCACCGCCAGCGCCTTCGGTCCGATCATCGCCAAAGTTGCCAGATAGGCCGCCACATCCGCCAGCGCGAACATCGACGGGCCGCTGACCGTCCCGCCGGGGCGCAGGTGACGGTGCGCCACCAACAGCCGCATGGTCAGCCCGTCTTCGTCCACCCGGTCGATGGCGAAATCCTCGGCCACCTGCTCGAACACGTCGCGCAGGAATGCGGTCAACGCCTGTGCGTCCATCACCAATGGCATCTGCTCTCTTCCTCCTGAATTTGCGCCGGAAAATGGCTAGAAAGAGGCGCAGGCACAAGGCTTGGGGCCGCAAAAAACGAGACTCGCGCGGAAGGGCCGCCGAAATATTCCATCGTTTCCAAAACTTATCCCTATTGTTTGTAATTTTTTACTGGCGAATTTGTCCGAAACGGGGCAATAACGGGTCGCGGACCACGGGTTCGCACGCTTTGGATCGCCGCCGGCGGAAGGTCCCTCCAGATCAGCCTCTCACTGATCGGCCATTCCCGCAGCGGCGATCCCAAAAGCCAACCCTCCCCCGCCGATGCCACTGCGGCCCGCCTCGGGCGTATTGCGCCCGCGCGCGCCCTGCCCTACATCGACCCCATGACAGAACCCCTTCATATCATCGGCGGCGGCATGGCCGGTTGCGAAGCCGCATGGCAGGCCGCCCACGCGGGTGTGCCCGTCATCCTGCACGAAATGCGCCCCAAGGTGGAAACCTTCGCCCATCAGACCGGGCTCCTGGGGGAAATGGTCTGTTCCAATTCCTTCCGCTCGGACGACAGCGAACAGAACGCCGTGGGTCTGCTGCATTGGGAAATGCGGCAGGCGAACGGGCTGATCATGCAGATGGCCGACCGGCATCGCCTGCCGGCGGGCGGCGCATTGGCCGTGGACCGGGACGCCTTTGCCGCATCGGTCACCCAGGCCGTGCGCGCGCATCCCGACATCACGGTGGAGGAAGGCGAGATCACGGAGCTGCCGCAGACGGGCCGCTGGATCGTTGCGACCGGGCCGCTCACCTCCGGCGCGCTGGCCGAAGCCATCGCCCGCGAAACCGGCGCTGACGCATTGGCGTTCTTCGACGCCATCGCGCCCATCGTCTATCACGACAGCATCGACATGACCCGCGCATGGATGCAATCGCGCTACGACAAGGGCGAGACGGAGGAGGAGCGCACCGCCTACCTCAACTGTCCGATGGACCGCGACCAGTACGAGGCATTCATCGACGCGCTGCTCGCCGCCGACAAGACCGAATTCCGCGAAGGCGAAACGGCAGGTTACTTCGACGGCTGCCTGCCCATCGAGGTGATGGCCGAACGCGGGCGCGAAACCCTGCGCTTCGGACCGATGAAACCCGTGGGCCTGACCAACGCCCATCAGCCGGACATCAAACCCTATGCCGTGGTCCAGCTGCGCCGGGATAACAAGCTGGGCACGCTCTACAATATCGTGGGCTTCCAGACGAAGATGAAATACGGTGCCCAAACTGATGTATTCCGGATGATCCCGGGGCTGGAAAATGCGAGCTTTGCCCGGCTGGGCGGCATCCACCGCAACAGCTTCATCAATTCGCCCACGCTGCTGGATGACCGGATGCGCCTGCGCAGCCGCCCCAACATCCGCTTTGCCGGACAGATCACCGGGGTGGAGGGATACGTGGAATCCGCCGCCATGGGCTTGCTCGCCGGGCGCATGGCCGCGGCCGAAGCGACGGGGGGAGAGACACCGCCGCCTCCGGCCACCACGGCCATGGGTGCGCTGATGACGCATATCACCGGCGGCGCGGATGCAAAGACCTTCCAGCCGATGAACGTCAACTTCGGGCTCTTTCCGCCCGTCGAGGGGCTCAAATCGGGCCGTCGCGGACGCAAGGACCGGTACAAGGCCTATACCGACCGCGCCAAGGCCGATTGGCAGGATTGGCTTGCTCCGCAACCTGCGGTGTAATTTCAGGCAGTTGGTACTGGACGCGCGGCGAAGCGCTTCGTAACATCCCTGCATGGGTAAATCGTTTCTCGACAAGGCCTATGCCGCCCGTGATGCGGCATCGACCCGTCGGCTGTATGATGACTGGGCGGAAAGCTACGATTCCGAAGTGACGGGACAGGGCTATGCCACGCCCGCGCGCTGCGCCGAGGCTCTTGCCAGGTTTTCCACCGACAGGACGCGCCCCATCCTCGATTTCGGATGCGGCACCGGGCTTTCCGGCAAGGCGCTGGCGGAGGCCGGTTTCACCACGATCGACGGCTGCGACCCTTCGCCCGACATGCTGAAGGAGGCGGAGGCCAAGGGCGTCTACCGCACCCTCACGCCGATCGACGCCGACGGCGCCCTGCCCCATGACCTGTCCAGCTATGCCGCCATCGCCGCCATTGGCGTCATCGGGGCCGGGGCCGCGCCGATCTCGGTCTTCGACACGCTGATGCGGGGGCTAGCGCGGGATGCGCTGCTGGTCTTTTCCTTCAACGATCACGCATTGGCCGAAAAGCAGAACGAGGGCCGCGTGAGCGAATGGCTCGACTGCGGGGCGGGCCAATTGCTGTTCCGTGAACACGGGCCACATCTGCCCGGCCTCGATCTTGGCTCGAACGTCTACGTCATTCGCAAATCGTGAGCTTCCGAACCCGTTTCGCGCCCTCTCCCACAGGGCCGCTTCACCTGGGCCATGCCTATTCGGCGATCCTTGCCCATGACATGGCGCGCGCGGCGGGCGGGCGCTTTCTTTTGCGCATCGAGGATACTGATACCACACGCGCCCGCCCGGAATGGGAGGCGCAGATAAAGGATGATCTGCACTGGCTCGGCCTGACGTGGCAAGGACCGGTGCTGCGCCAATCCGACCGGCTGGATCACTATGCTCAGATCATCGACAGCCTCGCCCAGCGGGGGCTGGTCTTTCCCTGTTCCTGCCGCCGGGCGGATATTCGCGCCGCACTTTCGGCCCCGCAGGAAGGTGTTGTGGCCCCGCCTGTCTATCCCGGCATCTGCCGCGGCCGGGACATGGCAAGCCGCCAGCCCGGCGACGCGCTGCGCCTGAACATGACAGCCGCGCTTGAAACGCTGAACGGCCCCCTCACCTTCACCGATACCGGCCCGAACTACGAAGGCACCCATGAGGTGCGGCCCGAAACGCTGCTGGAGACGCAAGGCGATACGGTCCTGGGCCGCAAGGAGATCGAGGCCGCATCCTACGTGCTGGCGGCGGTGGTGGATGACGCCGAACAGGGGATCACCCATGTCATCCGCGGCGCGGACCTCTTCGACACCACGGGTGTGCAGGTTCTGCTACAGCATCTGCTGGGGTTGCCCACGCCTATCTATCATCACCACCGTCTCATCCGGAACGAGGCCGGCAAGCGGCTGGCCAAGCGCGACGATGCGCGCAGCCTGTCGCTCTTTCGGGAAGCGGGCAAAACGCCCGATGATATCCGGCGCATGGTCGGCCTGATCGACTGAGCGGGGCTTCCCCGGTCAGTCCATGGGCGCCATCAACTCATGTTCCTTGCCCGCGCGGATCGCCGTGTAGAAACAACTGCGCCGCCCGGTGTGGCAGGCCGGGCCGGTCTGTTCCACCAGCGCCAGCAGGCAGTCGCGGTCGCAATCATAGCGCAGCTCGACCAGCTTCTGGCGATTGCCGCTGGTGGCGCCCTTTTCCCAGAATTCCTGCCGCGAGCGGCTCCAATAGGTCACCAGCCCGCTTTCCAGCGTCCGCTGCACGCTCTGCGCGTTCATCCATGCCATCATCAGCACCTCATGCGATGTGGCATCCTGCGCGATACAGGGGATCAGCCCTGCGGCGTCGTAGCGTAGCGACTGTGGATCAAAGTCCATCTATTTTCTCCCGGCAGGGTTTGGCATCACGGTGTGTGCGGCTTATGTAGTCACAAGGCCCGCGGCGAACCACCCCAAAGGAGCGAGCATGTCCGGCGAAACCGACCTCATTAAACTGTACTCGGCGCGGATTCTGGCGCTTGCCGCGGATATTCCCTGCCTCGGGCGACTCGACGATGCGGATGCCAGCGTGACGCGCCGCTCCCCCCTCTGCGGTTCGACCGTCACGGTGGACGTGCGCACAGGGGGCGACCGGCTGGAGGCGTTCGGCCAAGACGTGAAGGCCTGCGCGCTGGGGCAGGCCGCCGCCGCCGTCGTGGGTGCAGCCGCCCCCGGTGCGACCCGCGCGCAGGTGGAAACCGCCCGCGATCAGCTGCGCGCCATGCTCAAGAGCGGCGGGCCGGTGCCCGATGCGCCCTTCGAAGGGTTCGAGGTCCTGACCCCGGCGGTGGAATACAAGAATCGCCACGCGTCGATCCTGCTGTCGATCGAGGCGCTGGCCGACGCCATGGCAGAGGCCGCCGAAGTGGAAAGCGCCGGGGCGAACGGCTGAACCGACCTCGCCGCGTGTTTTTGAGGTCCGCGCAAAAGCGTTCCGCGACCTTTTCAATCCCTGTCTCACAATCCCCCTATAAAAAAACGCCGCCGTTCAAACAGAACGGCGGCGCAGGCAATGCGTTTTCCATGTGGGACCCGGCCCCTCAGGGGGATGAACCCGCCACCGCAAGACAGGCACAGGGCGGTGGCAGCGTCGAGGGCGGACGCACCCGAAGAACCGGCATGAAAGCGCAGGCAGACCTAGACGATGGCAGGAAGATGCAAGCCGATGAACAGCATCACGACGAGCGCCGCACCACCAAGCGCATCCTGCAACAGCGTTGTATCGGCCTGCCGCAATATCCTGCGAAATGTATGTAGCGTCGTCATGTCACTTCCTCCCATTCGTTTCTGTTTTGTTCTCACATCCCCCGCGCCAAGTAAAGAACTTTATAGGAACATTAGTGAACAAAACGAACAGAACGCGGTGCGGGAGGGTCTAACCCACTGATATCAGGCGAATCGCCTCATCCTGCCGCATGAGCCAGAGCAGCAGTCGCGCCGCCCTGCCCCGGGCGCTTTCCAACCCCGGATCGGAATTCAGCAACGCCCGCGCATCCGACAAGGCAATCTGCATCAGGTCCGCCTGCCGTTCGAGATCGGCCACCCGGAATCGCGGCATGCCCGATTGCGCCGTCCCGATCAGATCCCCCGTGCCCCGCATGGCCAGATCGGTTTCCGCGATGACAAAGCCGTCTTCCGTGCCGCGCAGCACCTCCAACCGCTTGCGACCCGCCTCCCCCAACGGGGGACGGTAGAGTAGCAGGCAGGTCGACGCGCCGGTTCCGCGCCCGACCCGCCCCCGCAACTGATGCAGTTGCGCCAGCCCAAAGGTCTCCGCCTGTTCGATCACCATGATTGTCGCATTGGGCACATCGACGCCAACCTCGATCACTGTGGTGGCGACCAGCACCTGCGTCTCACCCTTCTGAAAGGCGCGCATGGCGGCGTCCTTCTCTGCCGGGGGCATCTGCCCGTGCACGAGACCCACGACCCCTTCCCCCAATGCAGCGCGCAGTCGGCGGAAGCGGTCTTCGGCGGCGGTAAGATCGCTTGTCTCGCGCTCCTCCACCAACGGGCAGACCCAATAGCATTGCTTCCCCTCGGCGATGGCCGCGCGCAGCCGGTTCAGCACTTCGTCCATCCGCTCGCTGCTGACCATGGCGGTGCGGATCGGCTGGCGACCGGGCGGCTTTTCGTCCAGCACGGAGACATCCATGTCACCGTATTGCGCCAATGCCAGCGAACGGGGAATCGGGGTTGCCGTCATCACCAGCACGTCCGCCTGCTGACCCTTGCGCCCCAGTTCCAGCCGCTGACGCACGCCGAAACGATGCTGCTCATCCACCACCGCAAGGCGCAGATCGTGAAAGGCGACATCGGCCTGAAACACCGCATGGGTGCCGCAAAGCACATGGATATCGCCGCGCGCCAGTGCCGCCAGCTTGCCCGTGCGTTCGGCCCCCTTGTCCCGGCCCGTGAGTAATTCCAGCACGACGCCCGCCTTTTCCGCAAGGGGCCGCAGCCCCTGCAGGTGCTGCCGGGCGAGTATCTCTGTCGGGGCCATGAGCACGCCCTGCCCGCCCGATTCGACCGCCGCGAGCAGCGCCATCAGCGCCACGAGGGTCTTGCCCGCGCCCACGTCACCCTGCAACAGCCGGTTCATGCGCTGGGGGCTGGCCATGTCGGCGGTGATCTCCGCGATCGCCCGTTCCTGCGCCCCGGTCAACGCATAGGGCAGCGCCGCGCGCACCTTGCCCTGCAAGCTGCCGGTGCCCGCGCTCACCCGGCCCTTCTTGCGGCGGCGGTGCTGCCGGGCGAGCGCCAGTGTCAACTGATGCGCCAGCAGCTCGTCATAGGCCAGCCTTTCCCGGGCGGGGTGTCGCGGGGAAATGTCCGACAGCTCACGCGGGTCATGCGCCTGTTCGAGCGCCGTGGCAAAATCGGGCCATCCGGCGCGGCTACGCTGCTGTTCGTCGATCCATTCAGGCAAGAGAGGTGCACGTTTCAGCGCGGCCCGCGTGGCCTTGTAAAGGACCTTCTGCGTCAGCCCCGCGGTGAGCGGATAGACAGGTTCGAAATCCGGGATATCGCCCGCTTCGTTTTCCGGCAGCGCGAAATCGGGATGCACCATCTGCGCCATGCCGTCGAAAAGCTCCACCCGCCCCGAAACGATCCGCCGCGCGCCTTCGGGCAACTGCCGGGACAGATAATCGCCCCGCACATGAAAATAGACCAGTTGAAAGCTGGTGCGCGCATCTGTCACCTGTATGCGGTAGGCCCCGCCCCGGCTGCGGGCGGGCTGATGGGCGCCGATTGTGACGGCCACGGTCAGCGTCGCGGGCAGCGTCGCATCCTGCACGGTGTCGTGCCTGCGCCGGTCGATCCCGCTGTGCGGCAAGGTGAAAAGCAGATCGCGCGGCGCCTCGATATGCAGGGTCTGCATCAGCTTCGCGGTCTTGGGGCCGACCCCTTCAAGTGTTTCGAGACCGGCAAAAAGCGGAAAGAGCTGCTCGGGCCGGCCTGTCATGCGTCGCCGATAAGCGCGAGCCAGCCGTCTTCGTCCAGCGTCTCGACGCCCAGTTCGGCGGCCTTCGCCGCCTTGGACCCGGCCCCCGGCCCGGCCACCAGCAGATCGGTCCGTGCGCTGACGGAGCCCGAGACCTTGGCGCCCAGCCGTTCGGCGCGGGCCTTGGCCTCTGCCCGGGTCATCTTTTCGAGCGTGCCCGTAAAGACGACCGTCTTGCCAGCCACCGGGCTGTCCTGCGTTTCAGGCCGTTTGGCGGGCTGAACCTCCAGCTGCGCCAGAAGCCGGTCGATAGAAGCGCGCTCCGCCTCCTGCGCGAAAGTGGCCACGAGCGATCCGGCCATGACAGCGCCCACGCCGTCGATCCCGATCAGGTCTTCCCACGCGGGGCCGGAAAGATCCTGTGCCGCCACCAGCGCCTTTTCCAGCGCCTCGAAGGTGCCGTAATGCAGGGCCAGAAGATTTGATGCCACTTCGCCCACATGCCGGATCCCCAGCGCAAAGATCAGCCGGGCCAGCGGCACCTTGCGCGCGTCTTCGATGGCGGCAAAGAGATTATCCGCCGACTTGGCGCCCCAGCCGTCGCGGTTTTGCAGACTCTCCGCCCCCGCGCCATACCGCTCCTTCAGCGTGAAGATATCCGCCGGTTCGGCGATCCAGCCGTCGAGGTAGAATTGCTCCACCTGCTTTGCGCCCAGGCCGTCGATGTCGAAGGCCGCGCGGGACACGAGGTGTTTGAGCTTTTCCACCGCCTGCGCGGGGCAGATCAGCCCCCCGGTGCAGCGGCGCACCGCATCCCCGGGTTCGCGCACGGCATCGCTGCCGCATTCGGGGCAGACCGTCGGAAAGACGTAAGGCTGCGCATCGGCAGGACGGCGGGCAAGGTCCACATCGGCGATCTTGGGGATCACGTCGCCCGCGCGGTAGACCTGCACCCAATCCCCGATGCGGATATCGCGACCATCCCGGATGGGTTCGCCGCGGCTGTCCAGCCCGGCGATATAGTCCTCGTTGTGCAAGGTCGCGTTGGAGACAACCACCCCGCCCACCGTCACCGGCGCCAACCGCGCCACCGGTGAAAGCGCGCCCGTCCGCCCCACCTGGATGTCGATGGCTTCGAGCCGCGTCCAGGCGAGTTCGGCGGGGAATTTGTGCGCCGTGGCCCAACGCGGGGTGGTGGACCGGAAGCCCAGCCTTTCCTGCAGGGCGAGGTCGTTGACCTTGTAGACCACGCCGTCGATGTCATAGCCGAGCGTTGCCCGCTGGGCTTCGATCTTTTCGTAATGCGCGATCAGCTCCGAAGGCCCGGTGCAGAGCGCGGTAAGCGGGTTGGTGGAAAAGCCGAGCTCTTCCATCCGGTCGAGGGCCCCTTTCTGGGTATCGGCGAGCGGTTCGGAAAGGGCGCCCCAGGTATAGGCGAAAAATTTCAGCGGGCGTGACCGGGTGATCCGGGAATCGAGCTGGCGCAGCGATCCCGCGGCGGCGTTGCGCGGATTGGCGAAGGTCTTTGCCCCGGCTTCTTCCTGCCGTTTGTTGAGCGCGGCGAAATCGTCGTGGCTCATGTAGACTTCGCCGCGGATTTCCAGCACCTCGGGTGCGCCTTTGAGCGTTGTCGGCACATCATCGATGGTACGGGCATTCGCCGTCACGTCTTCGCCGGTGCGGCCATCCCCGCGGGTGGCGGCGCGGACAAGCTTGCCCGCCTCATAGCGCAGGGAAAGCGACAGCCCGTCGATCTTCGGTTCCGCCGTGTAGGAAAGCTTGTCGCCATCGCCGAGGCCGAGGTACTTGCGAATGCGGCGATCGAACTCTTCCACATCCTCGTTCGAAAAGGTATTGCCGAGCGACAGCATGGGCACCGAATGCTGCACCTTGCCAAAGCCTTCCGCCGGGGTTGCGCCCACCTGTTCGGTGGGGCTGTCGGCGCGTTTGAGCTTTGGAAACCGCTCTTCTATGGCGTGATTGCGCTGCCTGAGCCTGTCGTACTCCGCATCCGAAATCTCGGGGGCATCGGCACCGTGATAGGCTTGGTTCGCCGCGGCCAGCGCATCGGCAAGCCGCGCCAGTTCCTGTTCCGCTTGGGCCGCGTTCAGATCCTCTACCGCAATTTCCGCTGTCAACGGGACCGCCCTCCGCCTTGTGGAACAGGCTTCTAGATAGGCGGCGCCCGCAAGCAGGTCCAGTCGTTTCGCCCGGGGTCAGGCCCCCACGGCGAGCGAACGTTGCGCCGGCAGTACTTCGGGCTGGGGATCGCGCAGCACATAACCCCGCCCCCAGACCGTCTCGATATAATTGAGACCGCCCGTCGCCGTGCTGAGCTTCTTGCGCAGCTTGCAGATGAAGACGTCGATGATCTTGAGTTCCGGCTCGTCCATGCCGCCGTAAAGGTGGTTGAGGAACATTTCCTTCGTCAGCGTGGTTCCCTTTCGCAGCGAGAGAAGCTCCAGCATCTGGTATTCCTTGCCGGTCAGGTGAACCGGCTTGTCCTCGACGCTCACGGTTTTGGCGTCCAGGTTCACCGTCACGAGGCCGGTCTGGATCAGGGCCTGCGCATGGCCTTTCGACCGGCGAATGATGGCGTGGATCCGCGCGACCAGTTCTTCGCGGTGGAAAGGTTTGGTCAGGTAATCATCCGCCCCGAAGCCAAAGCCCTTGATCTTGTTTTCGGTATCGTCCGCGCCAGAGAGGATCAGGATGGGCGTTTCGATGCGGGAAAGCCGAAGCTGACGCAGCACTTCGTGCCC
Source organism: Sulfitobacter sp. HI0040 (assembly GCF_001634885.1). GTDB lineage: Bacteria > Pseudomonadota > Alphaproteobacteria > Rhodobacterales > Rhodobacteraceae > Sulfitobacter. The sequence continues at coordinate 11,433 of NZ_LWEX01000511.1, forward strand.
GTGCATGTCCGGCAGGTTCAGGTCCAGCAGGATCAGGTCGTAATCGTAGAGCTTGGCAAGATCGATCCCCTCCTCCCCGAGGTCGGTCGCATAGACGTTGAGGTTCGCATGGCTGAGCATCAGCTCAATGCTTTTGGACGTCGTGGGGTCGTCTTCGACAAGCAAAACTCTCATTTTCGAAAAATCTCCGCTGCACAAATATGGGCTCGAAACCAAGGGTGATCAAAATAGGTTAATCACACGTAAACAATGAACCCCAATATATATAGCAACTTAAAGTTGTCTATATTTTTGTACCGCGGTTGCCTTTAGGGCATCCACTCCGTGATCGGAAACCGCGCGCACCCATTCGAGGAATTCCTCCTCGCTCAGCCCATAGCGTTCCAGCGCTTCTTGCCGGGTGATGAGCCCGTAGATCACGCCCCGCACCACGGCGGCCTTGCGCGATGCGACCCATCGGCGGGTTTCCGCGGGGGGCAGATCCGCGCGGGTCATCCGGCGCCCGCAGGCCAGTGTCACAGTGCGCAAACCATCGACTTTCTTGAGGTACATGGGCGGCTCCCAGCGTTACAGGAGTGTTCGGAATGGGGGGTGCGCCCTTAACGCCCGGTGAAACCACGCCTTGCGAGTATGGCGCATTTTCCTATATTGCGCGCGGACATCGCCCGGAGCCCGTTATGCCTCTCGACACGCCCCATCCGATCAATTCGCTCGGTTTCGCCAAACCACCGGCTGAAACCCGTGTCGTTGTGGCCATGTCCGGCGGGGTGGATTCGTCTGTCGTGGCCGCCATGCTGGCCGACGAAGGCTATGACGTGGTGGGCGTGACGCTGCAGCTTTACGATCACGGGGCGGCGCTGGCCAAGAAGGGCGCCTGCTGCGCCGGGCTGGACATTCACGATGCGCGCCGCGTGGCCGAGGAAATGGGTTTTCCCCATTACGTGCTGGATTACGAAAATGTCTTCAAGGACGCCGTGATCGACGAATTCGCCGACAGCTATCTGGGCGGCGCGACCCCTGTCCCCTGTATCCGCTGCAACGAGAGGGTGAAATTCAAGGACCTGCTGGAAACGGCGCGCGACCTCGAAGCCGACTGCATGGCGACGGGCCATTACATCCAGCGCAAGGACGGGCCCGCCGGGGCCGAACTGCATTGCGCCACCGATGCCAATCGCGATCAGAGCTATTTCCTCTTTTCGACCACGCCCGAACAGCTGGATTACCTGCGCTTTCCGCTGGGCCACCTGCCGTCGAAGGATGAAACCCGTGCCCTCGCCGCGAAATATGGGCTTTCCATCGCGGACAAGCCCGACAGTCAGGACATCTGCTTCGTGCCGAACGGCGACTATGCCGCCGTCATCCGCAAACTGCGCCCCGAAGCGGCGGACCCCGGCAATATCGTGGACCCCGAGGGCAACGTCTTGGGCCAGCACGAAGGCGTCATACACTACACGATCGGTCAGCGCCGGGGGCTGGGCATCGGCGGGCTTGCAGATCCGCTCTACGTCGTGCGGTTGGATGCGGAGCGCAAGGAAGTCGTCGTGGGGCCGAAGAAGATGCTCGCCACGCGCACGATCCCGGTGAAGGAGATCAACTGGCTCGGCGATGCGCCGCTCGCCTCGCGCGCTGAATGGCACGTGGCGGTCAAGGTCCGCTCCACCCGCCCGCCGCGTGACGCGATCCTGCGCCCGCTGCCCGACGGCACGGCAGAGGTCGAACTGCTGACGCCGGAGGAAGGTGTTTCGCCGGGGCAGGCCTGTGTCTTCTACGATCCCGAAAGCACCCGTATCTTCGGCGGCGGCTGGATCCACCGCGGCTGAGGCGAGGCATCGGCACTGGCACGGTGGCAGCCGGGTGTCAGCCGGCCTGCCCGTCCGCTTCCGCCCGGCCCATCCCGCGCAGCACGGCGCGTGCCGCGCGCAGACCGGGCGCCTCGCCCCCCTGCCCGAGTCGCTGCATCGTACTTTCCATCGCGGCCAACTGGGTGGAACGCTCGTCAAACAGGTCTAGTGTCGCGCGTGCGATCGGGCCGGGGCGGCAGTTGGCGCCGATGAATTCCGGCACCGCGCGGGTTTCGGAAACGAGGTTCACCAGTGTGACCGTGTCCACCTTCAGCATCAGCCCGATGATCTGCCGACTGAGCCAGCTCATGTCATAGGCGATCACCATCGGCGTGCGCGCCGCCGCCAGTTCGAGCGATACCGTCCCCGAGGCCGCCAGCGCCACATCCGCCGCACGAAACGCCGCGCGTTTCATCGCAGCGCCTGTCGCGGCATCCGGCATGGTCGGGTCGAGCACAACGGGCGCGCCCTCCCATGTGCGGGTCATGCGCCGCACTTCGGCCAGAACGGAAGCTGCCGCGGGGATCACGATACGGGTATCCGGCGCCTCCGCCATGATCCGGGCGACCGCCTGCTGCAACACCGGCCCGAGCCGCGCGACCTCTCCGCTGCGGGAGCCGGGCAAGACCAGTAACAGCGGCGCATCGCCGATGCCGGCCTCCGCACGGAAGGCCGCGGCCTCCTCCGCGCTGGCCACGGGTTCGGCCACGACCGGATGGCCCACGAAGTCGCATTCCATGCCCGCGGCCTGCATGAAGGGCGGCTCGAAAGGAAAGAGCGCCAGCACATGATCCACCCACCGGGCCATCTTGCGCGCGCGCCCCGGTCGCCACGCCCAGACCGTGGGCGCCACGTAATGTACGATGCGCAACTCGCTGCGCGCACGCACCCGGCGCGCCACCCGCAGGGAAAAGTCCGGGCTGTCGATGGTGATCAGTACATCCGGTGCGGCCTCGATCACCGCCTCTGCGGTCTGATCGATACGCGCCATCAGCGAGCGGTAGCGCGGCAGGATCTCGGCCAGGCCCATGACGCTCAATTCGCTCATATCGAAAAGGCTTTCAAGACCTTCCGCCTGCATCTGGGTACCGCCGACGCCCACGAAGGAGATATCCCGCACCAGTGATTTCAGCCCCGCCATGAGCGCGCCGCCCAGGTTGTCTCCCGATGGTTCACCGGCGAGGATGAAGACTTTCACGGCGCAGGTTCCTCCCTTACCCAAAGCACCAGCCCGTGACGGTTGGCCAGTGCCACGCAGGTGTCACGTTCCAGCAGCAGAACGCCCGCCGCGTCGAGCACGATCCCGGCAAGACCGGCATCGCAGGCATTCTGCACGGTGCGCGGCCCGATGGTAGGCAGATCGATCTCCCGTATCTGGCCGCGCTTGGGCCCCTTGCACAGGATCGCCTGCGCGCTGCGGGCAACGTCGGGCAAGGTGGCGAGCATGTGGTCCGTACCGCCGATGGCTTCGACGCCCACCACCTGCGCCCGGCCCACGACGCAGGCCTGCCCGATGTCCAGCGCCGACAGGGCCGCCAGCACCTGCGCCCCGCGGGCGGCGTCGCGACGCATTTGCTCATCCGGCGCCGCCCGGCTCAGCACGCCGGGGCCGGCCAGAAGATCAGGCAGTAATTCGTGAACGCCGATGACGGCAAACCCCGCCTCGCGAAAAATGTCCCGCACAACTTCGAGCGCGCCGTTGTCGCCCTGCGCCAGCGCGGCCTGAAAACGCGGCACCAGTGGCATCGTCGCGGCATCGAGTGCCGAGGGATCGAACCGGGGCCGCGCCACGTCGCCGACAAAGCAGACCCTGTCGACCCCCGCATCCTGCAATTCAGCCAGAAGAGAACCCAGCGTTTCAAGCCGGAATGTCCGGTCAGCCTCCACCCCATCGGGTTGCGCGCCGTCGAGAACGCAGACCAGCGGCCGTGCCTTTTGCGAGGCCACAACCTGCCGCGGCAGGTCGCCGCCGCCTGCGATCAGCGCAAGCATCAGCGCGGCGTCAGGAAATGACGGCCGGTATCGGCCATGATGAAATCCACGATCTCACGCACCGGGGCGCTTTGGGTTTCCTCCCCCAGACGCGCTGCCCGGTCATGGAACGTGCCCTCCCCCTGCGCCAGCATCTGGAAAGCCGCGCGCAGGGCGGTGATATCGGTGCGCGCCACGCCGCGACGCTTTAACCCTACGAGGTTCAGCCCATCAAGCTCACCGCGCGGCGCCTGTACGAGACCGTATGGTATCACATCGTTGGTCACCATCGTCACGGCACCGACGATGGCGCCGCGCCCGATGCGCACGAACTGGTGTATACCCGCGAGACCACCGATGATGACATCATCCTCGATGATGCAATGCCCCGCTACGGCAGCCGAGTTCACCACGATCACCCGGTCGCCCAGAATGGCGTCATGGGCGATATGGCATCCGGCCATGAACAACCCGTCATCGCCGATCTTCGTGACGCCGCCGCCCCCCTCGGTGCCGCAGTTCATCGTCACATGTTCACGGATGCGATTGCGCGCGCCGATCTCCAGCCTGCTCGCTTCGCCCTTGAACTTCAGATCCTGCGGAATTTCACCGATCACCGCGAAGGAAAAGATCACCGTGCCCGCGCCGATCTCGGTCTGGCCGGTCACCACGACGTGGCTCTTCAACACGACATCCGGTCCCAGCACCACCTGCGACCCTACGGTACAGAATGGCCCGACCGTCGCGCTGGGATCGATACGCGCGCCTTCCTCGACGATCGCGCTGGGATGGATCCCGCTCATGCGTCCTTGCCTGCGGACATGTCCACATAGGCCATGAACTCCGCTTCGGCGGCCATCTCGCCCTCGACCGTGGCAACGCCGGAAAACTTCCAGATCTTGCCGCCCTTCTTGCCGCGCAGCGTCTTCACCTGCATTTCCAGCACGTCCCCGGGGACGACCTTGCGCCGGAACTTGCAGTTGTCGATGGACATGAAATAGATCAGCAGTTCCTGATCGATGATATCGAGCGCGATGCCCAGCATGACGCCGGAGGTCTGCGCCATGGCTTCCACGATCGTCACGCCCGGCATGATCGGCGTTCCGGGGAAATGCCCCTGGAAATGCGGCTCGTTCATAGTGACGTTCTTGATGCCGCGCGCGGAATTCGTGCCGTCGATATCCACCACCTTGTCGATCAGCAGAAAGGGGTAGCGATGGGGCAGGATGCGCTGAATCATCATGATGTCGGCGCTCTGAAGCTCTTCGGTCATTCGGTTTCCTTTGTTGCACCGGCGTGCGCCATGGCTAGCAACTCCGGCTGCGCTGGGCAAGCGCGGGCCGGTTGCGGCCTGTCAGTCGCCCGCGCCTTCGCCGCTTCCGATGGTCTCGTTCAGCAGGGAGATGGCGGCATCCGTGATCTCGATGGCCGAGGCGCTGACAAAAACGGAGCGGCGTTCGAGGATTACCCCGGCCCCCGCATTGCGCATCAATTGCTCCAACACCGGCCCTGCCGCAGCGAGGAAGGCTTCGCGTTCCTCATCGAGCTGCGCGTTGAGCGCACGGGACTTCGCGGCCTGCGCGCGTCGAATGGACTGAACCTTTTCGTCGAAATCATCCGCAAGGCTGCGAAAGGCCTCCGGGGACATCTGCGCGCGTTTCAGCGTCAGTTCCTGTTCCTCGGCCTCGAGGTCGGATTCGATCCTCCGGTTCTCCGCCGAGAGCGCGTTGCCGCGTTCCTCGATCTCCTCGGCGACGCGCTGGCCGAATTCGCTTTCCAGAAACACCCGGTCAGAATCGATGGTGAGGATCGGGCTCTGCACCGTTCGCGGCAGCGACGGTGGCGAAACCGTCTCCGGCTGCTGCTGTGCCTGCACCGCCGGCGCGGCACAAAGCCCCGCCGCCAGCACCAGCCGTATCACAAGGCCCTGCATGATCCGCCTAGAAATCCGTCCGCAGCGTGATCTCGAACTTCTGTTCCTTGTCGTAGGTTTCCTTCTTCAACGCTTCGGACACGTTGAACTGGAGGGGACCCACGGGCGTATCCCAGAAGACCGAAACGCCGATCACATGGCGGAAAGAGCCGGATTCACCCACGACACTGGCACTGTTCAGGTTCACATCGCTGAGATCCCAAAGGTTCCCCACGTCATAGAAGACGCCGCCGTTGATGCCATACTCTTCCGGAAGACCGAGCGGGAATTCGGCTTCGAAACGCGCCGCGACATAGAGGTTGCCGCCCAACGGATCGTCCCGTGTGGCGGAGATTTCCCGCGGGCCGATGCCGCCCGGTTCGAAACCGCGCAGAATGGACGGGGTCAGGATGAAACGGTCCACCACGCGGTTGTTGCCGCTGTTCCACGCCAGCGCGCCGCCTTCCAGCGTCGCCCGCAGCGTCACGTCTTCGTTGAAGATCTTCTTTTCGCCGATGACCTTCGCGGTGGTCTTGATGTAGCTGCTGTCGCCGCCGATCCCGGCGAAATCCTGACCGATCTGGAAGAGCATCCCCATCGTCGGATCAAGACCAGTAAGCCGGGTGTCATAGGTGTAGGTGTAGCCCAATGAAGACGACAGCTGCGAACCCGCCGCGATGTCATCCGCGATCACGAGGCCATGGACAGGCGTATCACGCGCCGTAACCTCGATATCCTCGGCGGTATAGCGCAGCTGCACCCGCCCATTCTCGCTCACCGGGAAGGTGAGGCTCGGCTGAAATACCAGCCTCTCGGTATTGTAGGTGGCAAAGGAGGAATCCGTTTCGGCATAATCCAGCGTCAGCCCGAAAGCGACATCCCGGCCCAACAGGCTCGGCTCCACGAAGGTAAGCCCGTAGCGTGTGGCCTCCGACGCGGTGGAGATGGCGAGCGACAGTTTCTGCCCACGGCCAAGGAAGTTCTCCTCGGCGAAGCTGATGGCCACGCCGACACCGTCGTTGTTAGAAAAGGACCCGCCGAAGTTCAGTGACCCGGTCGGCTTTTCCTGAACATCCACGTCCACCACGACCTGATCGGGGCTGGAGCCTTCGCGTGCATTGACCTCTGCCTCCTCGAAATAACCCAGCGCGCGGATACGTTCGGCGGATTCGCGAATTTCGCGCGGGTTGAACGGATCGCCCTCGGCACTGTCGAACTGCCGGCGAATGACGCGGTCCAGCGTGGTGGTGTTGCCTTCGATATCGATCCGCTCGACAAAGATGCGTTCGCCGCGCGACAGCACATATTCGATATCCAGCGTCAGGTTCCGGTCGTTGCGGGTGACACGCGGCTCGACCCGCAGAAAGTCCACACCGTCCCGGATTGCCTGACGTTCCAGCCGCGCGATGTCGGATTCAACGCGTGTGGGGGTGTAGATCTCACCCGGTTCGATATCGATGATGTCGCGGTAGCGCGCTGCGTTCAGCCCCGGCATGGTGGAGCTGAGGGAGACCTTGCCGAAGCGGAATTGCTGACCTTCGGTAATGTTGTAATTGACGAAATAACCGTCACGCTCTTCGGTGAGCTGGGCGTTGACCGCCTGTACGCGCATGTCGACATATCCGCGCGCCAGATAGAAATCGCGCAGCAATTGCTTGTCCAGCTCCACCCGGTCGGGGATGAACGTGTCCCGGCGGACCAGACGGCGGAAGAGCCCGGCCTGCTTGGTGCCCAGCACCCGCCGCAACCGGCTGTCCGAATAGACGCGGTTGCCGACGAAGCTGATCCGCTCGATCTCCACGTTGTCGCCTTCGAAGATCTCGAACACAAGATCGACGCGGTTCTGATCCCGGCGAATGATCCGGGGCTGCACGCGCGCGGCGATGCGGCCATCGTTGCTATAGGCTTCGGCGATGGCGGCGGCGTCCTGTTCGGCAAGCGTCGGATTGAAAACGCGCTGCTCGTCGGAGGAGACGAGTTCGGCCAGCGTTTCGTCGTCGATCCGGGCGTTGCCCTCGAAGCTGACCTGATTGAGCGTCGGCAACTCGACGACCGTGATCGCCAGCGTATTGCCGCGCGGTTCAATGGCCACGGATTCGAAGAGGCCGGTGTTCTGGAGACGCTGGTAGGCGTCGTTCAACTGGCCGGCTGAAATCGCCTGCCCCCGCCGCAGGCCAGCGCGCGCGATGATCGCACTGTCGCCGATGCGCTGGTTACCGTCGATCACGACGGTATCGAACCGGTATTCCTGCGCTGTCGCCTGCGCCCCGGGAAGGAGCCAAGCCACCGAAATCATGACCGAAAGGGAAATCCCCTTCGCAGTCGTCGTGAAACCGTCGAAGTTCGTCCGGCCGGAGGGTTTTTCCCCCTCGTTCCTCAGTCCCATCGTACCGCCCAATCTCAAGAGGTCATTTGGCGTACTGAGTACCGAGATTGGCTTGGCTTGTCAAAAGCAAGCGGGACGAAAAAGATCACCAGATCCTGCGGCGGGCGGCGATAGCCCCCCATTATGCTGTGGATAAGATGGCGGGATGCCGCTCAGAGCGAACCGAGCCAGGACCCGGCCAGAAGTGCCGCGGCGATCGCACCCGTATAGAGCGCGCGGTCCCAGTTCAGATCCATCAGCAGGCTCAGGCCACGATAGGATGTTTGAATCGTCTGCATGGTGCACTCCTCATGTCTAACCGTCAGAATGACAGTCGATTGAGGCGCGAGTTTGACGAATTGTGGCAAATCCGGGGCAAAACGCTCAGGGGCAGAAGACGTCGTTGTAAAGCGCAAATACCATCAGCGTCAGGACCAGCGCGATGCCGATGCTCATCAACACCCGCAGCGCGGCATCGCTGGGGGGTTTCCGGGCGACGGCCTCATAGGCGTAGAAAACCAGATGCCCCCCGTCGAGCGCGGGAATGGGGAAGAGGTTGAGCATCCCCACCGCGGTGCTCAGCACAGCGATGAAATTGATGAAGGAAGTCGCACCCTGGCTCGCCATCGCGCCGGAGGTCTGGGCGATGCCCACCGGCCCCGACAGATTGCAGGTGCTGATATTGCCGATGATCATCTGCTTCAGTCCGGCGAAGGACCCTTCGATGATGCGCCACATGTTGCGCGCGCCCCCCACCAAGGCCTCCCCCATGCCGGGAGTTTCCGTGGCGGGGCGGAACGCCATGTCGCTCACGATACCGATGCGCAGGTTGTTGGCGAAACTGCCGTCCGCCTGCGGCTCATCCGTGGAACGCGGCGTCAGGGTGAAGGGCAGCGTCTGG
>NZ_LWEX01000512.1 GCF_001634885.1 Sulfitobacter sp. HI0040
CCGGCTGGCGGGCGACGATGAAGCACGGGATGCGGCCACGCAGGATGCGGCGCAGGCCTTCAAGGCCCGGGATCTCTGGAAATCCTTCCCGGTTTTCATCGGTGTTGCACTGCTGATGAGCCTGTTGGGAGAGTGGTGGTACGGGCTGGCCTTCTGGCTGCTGCCCTATCTGACCTGGTTCCAGCTTGTCCTGCGCATTCGCAATATCGCGGAGCATGGGGCTCCGCGATATTGCGAATGCGCAGGACAAGCTGGAACCAGGTCAGATAGGGCAGCAGCCAGAAGGCCAGCCCGTACCACCACTCTCCCAACAGGCTCATCAGCAGTGCAACACCGATGAAAACCGGGAAGGATTTCCAGAGATCCCGGGCCTTGAAGGCCTGCGCCGCATCCTGCGTGGCCGCATCCCGTGCTTCATCGTCGCCCGCCAGCCGGAATGACATCAGCACCTGCGCGGCAAGCTGGCGGAACCCGGTCTGCCCTGTGAGATCCCGGATGAATTTGCGGCG
>NZ_LWEX01000513.1 GCF_001634885.1 Sulfitobacter sp. HI0040
GCGATATGTCGAAGGTCACATACAAGGGCTTATGCGCGAAAGGTTGCTGCGGTTTGCGAGGCGTGCAGTCTACAATGCAACTCTGATAGCGTCGTAACAACGCATTGCGTCTAAAGAATCCCGCAATAATTAGAAAGGCTGTCAATCTATGGCAAAACCAAAACCGTTTGCCTTTGTGCTTATGCCCTTCGGCGATGAAT
>NZ_LWEX01000514.1 GCF_001634885.1 Sulfitobacter sp. HI0040
CCTTTGCCGTTGGCCGCGTGACAAGGGCCCTTACGACAGGGGCCTACCGGCGCAGGACCATCCCGCTGGAACGCGACTCCCTTGATCAGGAAGAGCGCGACGACGAGTCGATGCAGCCGCCCGAAGCGCGGGCGCTGGCCAAGCCCTATTTCGAGGTTCTGATCGTCGATGACGTCAGCGAGCAGCAGGAACGCTGGCTGCGCAGCAACGTGCAGCGGATGCGCCGGTCGGAAGACCCCTTTATCTATGAAGCGGTGGTGGTGCCCAGCGTCGAAGACGCGCTGATCGCGGTTCTGTTCAACCACAACATTCAGGCCATCGTGGTGCGCCCCGGTCTTACGCTCAAATCCGACATGGTGGAGGAGATCCTCACCCGTTACCTCGCCCGCGCGGGCGGACGCGAAGAGATCGACGCCCTGCTGCCCGAAAATTACGGCCCCGAACTGTGCCGCATGATCGCCAAGGTACGACCGGAGC
>NZ_LWEX01000515.1 GCF_001634885.1 Sulfitobacter sp. HI0040
CGCAGACGAGCACGGTGGGCTTCACCTCCTTGAAGACGGTCTTGGCATTCCGCATTTCCACCTGCTCTATCGAGATCACGTTCGTCCCCTCGATGGGGGCCAGCGACGAGACGATGAACCTTTCGCGCACGTAGAAATCCGCCTTGCCCTTGCGTGGCCCGAGGATCGCGTGATGCAGGGTGACGTTCTCCACCTCGTTCGCGGCATGGAC
>NZ_LWEX01000516.1 GCF_001634885.1 Sulfitobacter sp. HI0040
ACGGTTTCGCGCACAGCTTCGGCTTCGTCCACACCGGAGGCAAAACACATGAGCGCCGCCCCCGTCGCCCTGTCGGGCAGACCGTCGCCATCCTTGCGGCCGATTTCGACCAGCAGGGTATAGACCTGCTGCCGCGAGGGTTTCTTCTGCTTTTTCGTATCGGTCATGAAAAGGGCCACCATCCGCAACAGATGGCAGCCCTAGCGTTTTCAGCCGGTCTTGGAAAGGGTCAGGTCCTGCCCCTGACCAGCCGGGTGAGCCAGATGAGCAGG
>NZ_LWEX01000517.1 GCF_001634885.1 Sulfitobacter sp. HI0040
GAAACGTTGAAAGACAGAGGGATACGCGCATGCATCCCCGGCCGAACCCAGCGCAAGAAAACCGTCAAGTACGACAGGCGCCGCTACAAACGTCGCAATCGGATCGAGGTCATGTTTGGAAGGTTGAAGGACTGGCGGCGGGTGGCAACCCGATACGACAGATGCCCGAAGGTCTTCCTGTCAGCTATCGCCCTGGCCGCCCTCGTCATTTACTGGCTATGAGTCCTGACCCTAACTAGCAACAATATTTCTC
>NZ_LWEX01000518.1 GCF_001634885.1 Sulfitobacter sp. HI0040
TCACGAAGGCGGGTATGTGAACAACCGCAAAGACCCGGGCGGGGCCACCAACATGGGCATCATCCAGCGAACCTATGACGCCTACCGCAAGTTGATCGGCTTGGCCCGGCGCAGTGTCAGGTACATCACCCCGACCGAGCGCGACACAATCTATAAGACGCAGTTTTGGGACAAGGTGTTAGGCGACCGCCTGCCTTCCGGCGTTGATTATGCGGTGTACGACTTCGCGGTTAACTCGGGCGTCAAGCGGGCGTCTGAATACCTGCAACG
>NZ_LWEX01000519.1 GCF_001634885.1 Sulfitobacter sp. HI0040
CGTCCCCTGCGCGTGCCTTGGGGCCGTTTTCGGCGCTAATCTGGGGTTTTCGGGTCTGTGACGGGGCAAAAGCGGCCTCCTTCGGGGGGTGAAGGCCGAAAAGTCTTGCGCGAACACGATTCCTTGCGCCATAAGTTACGGAAACAAGCGATCAAGACGCCAAACTTCGTAACAAGCGGTAAGGCAGTCCATAAGATCGGACATCGAGGGCAGTATGAACGGATCTTTCCGCATCGACCAGCTGGTCGGGCAGCATGCGGCAAACCTGTCGGAACAATTGCAGGCGCATCGCCAGCAGCTTTATCCGCCGGACACCAAGCGCGTCATGCGCCGCTTCACCAGCGGCGAGGTCGCGCAACTTCTGGGCGTCAAGGACGCCTACCTGCGCAAGCTTCATCTCGAAGGGCGCGGGCCAGAGCCTGAAATCCGCTCCGGCGGGCGGCGCTATTATTCCCCGAGTGACATCCAGACCCTGCGCGAGATGCTCGAACAGGGCGCGAAGCTGCCGGGCACCTATCTGCCCGGCCGGCGCGAGGGCGATCACCTTCAGGTCGTGACGGTCATCAACTTCAAGGGCGGCTCGGGCAAGACCACCACGTCGGCCCATCTGGCGCAGAAACTCGCGCTCGACGGCTACCGGGTGCTGGGGGTCGATCTCGACCCTCAGGCGAGCTTTTCGGCCCTCTTGGGGTTTCAGCCCGAATTCGACCTGCTCGACGGTGGCACGCTCTACGATGCGATCCGATACGACGATCCCGTCCCCCTGAGCGAGGTGATCCAGCGCACCTATTTCCCCAATCTGGACGTGGTGCCCGGCAATCTCGACCTGATGGAATTCGAACATGACACGCCCCGGGTCCTGTCGCAGGGCACGGGGGAGTTCTTCTTTACCCGCGTGGCCGAAACGCTGGCCTCGGTGCAATCGGACTATGACATCGTGGTGATCGACTGCCCGCCGCAGCTTGGCTTTCTGTCCATGTCGGCGCTTTCGGCGGCGACGGCGGTGCTGGTGACGGTGCATCCCCAAATGCTCGACGTGATGTCCATGTGCCAGTTCCTGCTGATGACCTCCAACCTTCTGGGGGTCGTGGCGGACGCGGGCGGCGACATGAGTTTTGACTGGTTGCGCTATCTCGTGACCCGGTATGAGCCGGGCGACGGGCCGCAGAACCAGATGGTCAGCTTCATGCGGCAGATGTTCGGCGAACACGTGCTGAACCACACCGCGCTGAAGTCCACGGCCATCTCTGACGCGGGGCTGACGAAACAGACCCTGTATGAGGTTGAGAAATCGTTATTCACCCGTGCGACCTATGAACGCGCTATGGAGAGTTTGAATGCTGTGAATGGAGAGATCGAAGATCTGATTCAGAAAGCATGGGGACGCTGATGGCACGCAAGAACGTACTCGAAGGATTGATGAAACGCGAAGGCGGGGCCACGCCCCCTGCCCCGGCCAGCCCGCGCAGGGCCGCGGGCGCCATCGGCGCGGTGAGCCAGTCGCTGGCCGACCTGCGCACCCGGGCGCTGACCGAAGTCCCTTCGGACATGATCGACGACGCGGGCCTGCATGACCGGCTGGACAATGACCCCGCCGGCATCGGGGAGCTTGCCCGCTCGATCGAGGAATACGGCCAGCAGGTGCC
>NZ_LWEX01000520.1 GCF_001634885.1 Sulfitobacter sp. HI0040
TGTTGCAGCACGCGGAAGAGACCCTCGGTATCCTCCCCCACTAACGATAGATGCGAAAGCTGAAGGGGGGTGGCAAGAACCCCTCCGAACCAGCTTTCCGCGGCGCGGGTCGCGATCCGGGGCTCGTCCAAGCGGTCGGTCAGGGTCATGTGGAAACGGAAATCCTCCATCACGTGGGGGTAGCCGTAGTGGCGCAGATTCGCGGCTTGTCGCTTGGTCAGATGGGGCCGCATGCGGCGGTCGATCTCTGCCTGATCGAGCGGGGTGCGCAGG
>NZ_LWEX01000521.1 GCF_001634885.1 Sulfitobacter sp. HI0040
AGGACAGCGCGGACTTGCCCCGCGCCCAAGGCTCGCCTACCCCTTTGTCACCCGAATTGAGGAGGAGGCTGTGATGGGCTATCGCGAAACCTATGAACGCTGGCAGGACGACCCGGAAAGCTTCTGGCTGGAACTGGCGGAAGACATCGACTGGGTCGAACCGCCAAAGCAGGCCCTGTTCGATCGCGGCAATGATACCTACGAATGGCACGCCGATGCCAAGCTGAACGGCTGTTACAACACGATCGACCGCCATGTGGAAAACGGGCGCGCGGATCAGGTG
>NZ_LWEX01000522.1 GCF_001634885.1 Sulfitobacter sp. HI0040
GCCATGTCTTCTTCGCGGCCCCTCAGGCGGAAAGCGAAGATCGCATGATAGAAATCGAGCGCTGCGGTCAGATCGCCCACTTCGAGAACGATATGATTGAGCCCCACGAGCTTCGGTTTGTGCAGGTCATCCATATCCGGGAGATAGCGGAGGACGAAGGGCCTTCAAGTCCGGACGGCGCGGGGGCAATTTTGCCCTTTTCTTTTCGTGCCGTCTCCGTATCTT
>NZ_LWEX01000523.1 GCF_001634885.1 Sulfitobacter sp. HI0040
AGCCCTTGCCGCCAAAACCGCCCTGTTCTTCGGTGAAGAGTGCGCCGATGACGCCCAGCTCGGCAAGGCCGGTCCAGATTTCGGTCGACATGCCCGCGTCGCTTTCGAGGATCTTGTTGCGGGTCGCCGTGTCATACTTGTCGCGCAGGAACCGCCGAAGGCTGTCCTGCAGCATTTGCCGCTCTTCTGTCAGGTCAAAGTTCATTTGCCACCTCCCAGCATGGTTTTCGCGATGATCCCGCGCTGGATCTCGTTGGAGCCGCCGAAGATCGACAGCTTGCGGTTGTTGAAATATTGCGCCGCGACC
>NZ_LWEX01000524.1 GCF_001634885.1 Sulfitobacter sp. HI0040
GCGGTGTGTACAAGGCCCGGGAACGTATTCACCGCGTCATGCTGTTACGCGATTACTAGCGATTCCGACTTCATGGGGTCGAGTTGCAGACCCCAATCCGAACTGAGACAGCTTTTTGGGATTAACCCATTGTCACTGCCATTGTAGCACGTGTGTAGCCCAACCCGTAAGGGCCATGAGGACTTGACGTCATCCACACCTTCCTCCCGCTTATCACGGGCA
>NZ_LWEX01000525.1 GCF_001634885.1 Sulfitobacter sp. HI0040
TGCGTGCATCACATCGCCTTCGAAGTGGACCGCGCCATGTTCGACCAGGTGCTCGACCGCCTCGAAGAGCGCGGGATCGGAAACTCGGGCGTGAAGGATCGCGGTTTCATGCACTCGATCTATTTCAAGGATCCGCTGGGTCTACTGATCGAACTGGCCTGCTACGCTTTCATCCCGCCCCGCGGGTCCAGCCATGCTGAAGTGATGCTGGAAGCGCACAAGATACGCGTGGCCGCCGGGGATCACCACATAGAGCGCCAGCATCTTGCGGATGCGAGCGCGCTGATCGTGGAGCGGTCACAGGCGTCGCTCAGCGAA
>NZ_LWEX01000526.1 GCF_001634885.1 Sulfitobacter sp. HI0040
CCGTGGGGAGGCAGAAATAGAAGGTCGTTCCAACGCCTTCCTGACTTTCGAATCCGATGTCTCCGCCCATGTTCTCCACGATCGCCTTGCAGATGCTCAGGCCAAGCCCGGTACCGCCCTTGCTGGCCCGATCCGAATTGGTCATATCCGCGAACCGTTCAAAGATCTTGTGCTTGTCGCGGGCCGGAATCCCCTGCCCGTGATCCTTGACGCTGACGCGCAGACGTCCCTGCTGCTGTGTAAGCGAAACAATGATCTTCCCATTG
>NZ_LWEX01000527.1 GCF_001634885.1 Sulfitobacter sp. HI0040
GGTCAACCACCGGCAACCGTGCCTAAGGTGCCGCGAAGCGTGTCCCGGAGGTTTCATGCCCGCCCCTCATAACGAGTTCAAATCCGCCCTTGCCGAAGGCAGGACACTCTATGGCTGCTGGCTCGGGCTTGCCGATCCCTATTCGGCCGAACTGATGGGCACCGCCGGATTCGACTGGCTCGTGGTGGACGGGGAACACGCCCCCAACGATCTG
>NZ_LWEX01000528.1 GCF_001634885.1 Sulfitobacter sp. HI0040
ATCTGGGCGGGATTGTTGAGGAAATGCAGCGGCTGGTAGAACAGGACATATCCAAGCCGCCCCCCGATGATCACCCCGAGGATCAGCCAGAACAGCATGTCCTCGGCCTTGGCCGGCGTCATCACCGGCGTATCGTTTTTCCACAGGCGCGGCGCCTTCAGCGTCTGCACACAGAGCCGCCAGCCGATCAGGATGCCGACGATATAAGCAAGCGCATACCAGCGCAGGGCCAGATGGAATCCGAAGACATCGATGGCAAAGGCTTCGGGCGAAATGTCGGGGAAGGGGAGCATTGCG
>NZ_LWEX01000529.1 GCF_001634885.1 Sulfitobacter sp. HI0040
CGATCACAGTCGGTCAGGACAGTTCGGGAACCCGCAAGACGCTTCAGTCCGGCGGCAGCTCCGTCGCCTATTACTCCATCCCCGCAGCGGAAGAGGCGGGCTTGGGCGATTTTTCCAAGTTGCCCGCCGCCCTCAAGGTCGTGCTGGAAAACATGCTGCGCTTCGAGGATGGCAAGACCGTCACCGTGGACGACATCAAGGCCTTCGCCGAATGGGCGCAAAAGGGCGGCAAGAACCCGCGGGAAATCGCCTACCGCCCGGCGCGCGTTCTGATGCAGGACTTCACCGGCGTTCCGGCGGTCGTCGACCTTGCGGCCATGCGTGACGGCATTGTGGCCCTGGGCGGCGACGCACAGAAGATCAACCCGCTCAACCCCGTCGATCTGGTGATCGACCATTCGGTGATGATCGACGAATTCGGCAATCCGCGCGCCTTCCAGATGAACGTGGACCGTGAATACGAACGCAACATCGAACGCTATACCTTCCTGAAGTGGGGCCAGAAGGCCTTCAACAACTTCCGCGTCGTGCCCCCCGGCACCGGCATCTGCCATCAGGTGAACCTCGAATATCTCAGCCAGACGGTCTGGACCGACAAGGACCAGAACGGCGAGGAAGTGGCCTATCCCGACACCCTCGTGGGCACCGACAGCCACACCACCATGGTCAACGGTGCTGCCGTCCTTGGCTGGGGCGTTGGCGGGATCGAGGCCGAGGCCGCGATGCTGGGCCAGCCCATCTCCATGCTGATCCCCGAAGTTGTCGGCTTCGAGCTGACGGGCAAGATGATGGAAGGCACCACCGGCACCGACCTGGTGCTGAAAGTCGTGGAAATGCTGCGCGAAAAGGGCGTGGTGGGCAAGTTCGTCGAATTCTACGGCGCGGGCCTCGACCACCTGCCGCTGGCTGACCGGGCCACCATCGCCAACATGGCGCCCGAATACGGCGCGACCTGCGGCTTCTTCCCGATCGACGATGAAACGCTGCGCTATCTGACCAACACGGGCCGCGACAAGGACCGCGTCGCGCTCGTCAAAGCCTATGCTCAGGCCAATGGCATGTGGCGCGATGCCGATTATGCCCCGGTCTATACCGATACGCTCAGCCTCGACATGGGGACAATCGTTCCGGCGATCTCCGGCCCCAAGCGCCCGCAGGACTTCATCGCGCTCACCGAAGCGCACAAGGCCTTCGGCCAGTACGTCAAGGGCATCCGCGAAGGCAAGGACACGACCCCCAACGCCGAGATCCGCTGGGAAGGCGAAGGCGGCCAGCCCGAACCGGAGGACATTCCCGGTGACGAAGGCCACCACAACCGCGGATACGTGCCCACCGAGGGCGGGCATTACCAGTTGCACGACGGCTCCATCGTGATCGCCTCGATCACCTCCTGCACCAATACCTCGAACCCCTACGTGATGATCGGCGCCGGGCTCGTGGCCCGCAAGGCGCGTGAAAAGGGCCTCACCCGCAAACCCTGGGTCAAGACCTCCCTCGCTCCGGGCAGCCAGGTGGTGTCCCACTACCTCGAAGCCGCCGGACTGCAGGATGACCTCGATGCCATCGGCTTCAACCTCGTGGGCTATGGCTGCACCACCTGCATCGGCAACTCCGGCCCGCTGGAGCCCGAGATCAGCAAGGCAATCAACGACTACGACCTGATCGGCACCTCCGTGCTGTCGGGCAACCGGAACTTCGAAGGCCGCATTTCGCCCGATGTACGGGCCAACTACCTCGCCTCGCCGCCGCTGGTCGTGGCCTATGCCCTCGTGGGCGACATGAACCACGATCTGGCGAACAGCCCGCTGGGTCAGGACCACGACGGCAACGACATCTACCTGAAGGACATCTGGCCCTCGACGCAGGAGATCGCGGAACTGGTCGAAAAGACCGTCACCCGCGAGGCGTTCCAGGACAAATACGCCGATGTCTTCAAGGGCGACGAGAAATGGCAGGCGGTGGAGACCACCGACAGTCAGACATACGACTGGCCCCCCCAGTCCACCTACGTGCAGAACCCGCCCTATTTTCAGGGCATGGGCAAGGAGCCGGGGACGATCACCAACATCGAAGGTGCCAAGGTACTGGCCCTTCTGGGGGACATGATCACCACCGACCACATCTCGCCCGCCGGGTCGTTCAAGGAAAGCACACCCGCCGGTCAGTACCTCACCGAACGGCAGGTGCCCGTGCGCGAATTCAACAGCTACGGGTCGCGCCGGGGCAACCACGAGGTCATGATGCGCGGCACATTCGCCAACATCCGCATCAAGAACGAGATGCTGGATGGTGTCGAAGGCGGCTATACCAAGGGGCCGGACGGCAAGCAGACGTCGATCTTCGATGCGGCTATGGCCTATCAGGATGCCGATACCCCGCTGGTGATCTTCGGCGGCGAACAATACGGCGCAGGCTCCAGCCGTGACTGGGCGGCCAAAGGCACCGCTCTGCTCGGCGTGAAGGCCGTCATCGCGGAAAGCTTCGAGCGTATCCACCGCTCCAACCTCGTTGGCATGGGGGTCATTCCGTTTGAATTCACCGGGGGGGACACGCGCAAGTCGCTGGGCCTGACCGGGGATGAAACCGTCTCCATCAAGGGTCTCGACACGATCAAGCCGCTGCAGGAAGTGCCCTGCACCATCACCATGGCCGATGGCAGCACCAAGGACATCACCCTGAAGTGCCGCATCGATACGGCGATCGAGATCGAATACGTCGAACACGGCGGCGTGCTGCACTACGTGTTGCGCAACCTCGCGAAGGATCAGCCGGTCGCGGCGGAATAACCTTCCCGAAATACGAAAAGGCCCGCCAAGCGCGGGCCTTTTTCATTCCAGATGGCAGAAAATCCCCGCCGGAGGCCCCCGGCCCCGACAGGCGGGCCGCAAGCGTTGATCACCTTCGGTGAGGATTTTAGACCATTTGGAAGAAGCGTTGCCTACTTCGCCTCGGCGTCCAGTGCCGCACGGAAGGCGGGCAGGAAACGCTGTTCATAATCGCTGCCGACCAGCGGCCCCGCGAACCGGAAGAGCACCTTGCCCTCGCCATCCACGATGAACGTCTCCGGCGGGGCCGTGACGCCCCATTCGATCGCCGCCCGGCCCTGCGGGTCGAATCCCACCGCGAAGAAGGGATTCTCGCTCTCCTCCAGATAGCCCGCGGCGTTGACGGCCTTGTCCTTGAAGTTCACGCCGACGATCGGGACTCCGTCCGCCTGCAGGTCAAGCAGCTGGGGGTGTTCCGCGCGGCAGGGCGGGCACCAGCTCGCCCAGAAGTTCACCAGCGTCACATCCCCGGAACCCAGAGTCGCATCTGTCACCTCCGGATAAGGCGGAAGCGGTTCGCGCGGCAACGCGGGCGCGGGCTGGTCGATCAGGGTGGAGGGCAGCCCATCAGGGTCCTCGCGGAACATGCCGATGGCGGCAAGCCCGACAAAGGCGGCGAAGACCAGCGGCGGTGCCAGCATGAGCGGAGAGACTCTAGGCATCCCGCCCCTCCTCCGCCGCGCGCAACGCCGCTTTCGCCCGCCGGTCGCGTCGCAAGCTCATCCAGATCAGCACCGCGAGAAGCAGCAGCGATACCGCATAGGCGGAAAGCACCTCCGCCGCGTATTTTCCCAGTTCCGGCATCAGCCCCCCCGCCGTGCGCGTGCCAGCAGGGCGCGGGTGCGCCGCTGGCGGATTTCCGTCCCGGTGCGCAGGAAGACCAGCGCGATAAAGAGCAGCCCGAAGCCCACCATCGACAGCACCAGCGGATAGAAGAACACATCCGAAATGGTCCGCCCCCCGGTGGCCACCGGCACCGACGTGCCCTGGTGCAGCCCCTGATTCCAGAATTTCACCGCATACCGCGACAGCACCGCGAAAACCGAGCCGACAAGGCAGAGCACGGAGGTGAAATCCGCCGCCGTGTCCGGATCGTCGATCGCCGACCAGAGCGCGATATAGCCCAGATAGAACAGGAATAGGATCAGGAAGGATGTCAGCCGCGGATCCCATGCCCACCATGTGCCCCACATGGGCTGGCCCCAGATGGCCCCCGTGACCAGCGCGATCAGCGTCATCATCAGCCCGACCGGGGCGGCAGCCTTTGCCGCCAGCGCACTGACGTGGTGGCGACGGATCAGCCAGATGAGTGAGGCGACCAGCATCATGAACCACGCGTTGATGGCCATGAGGGCGGCGGGCACATGCAGATAGATGATCTTGACGGTGGAGCCCTGCCGCATGTCGTCCGGCGTGCCGAAGAACCCCCAGAGAAGACCCAGCGACAGCGATAGCCCCGCAGCGACCCAAAGCACCGGCTGCGCCTTCGCGCTGAGCCGGAGGAAACGGACCGGATTGGCGTATTCCCACAAAGACATGGTCGCTATCTACCCCGCCGGCCCCATGCGCTCAATGGTCAATCCGCCGCATCACCGCAGCCCCATGCGCAGCACGGCGGCAGAGGCGAAGGGCATGAGCGCCAGTGTCGCAAGGGTCAGCCCCGCCAGCATCAGCAGCGGCGTCGCCGCCTCCTGCCCCGTGGCGGCGCGGCGCGCGGCTTCGGCCCCGAAGATCAGCGTCGGCACATAGAGCGGCAGGACGAGCAGCGACAGAAGCAACCCCCCGCGCCTGACCCCCACGGTGAGGGCCGCGCCGAAAAGGCCGATGGTCGACAGCGCGGGGGTACCGAGCAGCAGCGCCCCGACGAGGACGGCATAACCGCTGACCGACAGGTTCAGCATCAGCCCCAGCACCGGCGCCGCGGCCACCAGCGGCAGCCCCGTGGTGATCCAATGGGCAAAGGCCTTGATACCCAGCGCCCCTTCGAGCGGCAGCGGAGCGGTTGCCAGAAGATCGAGCGTCCCGTCCTCGTGATCGAGCGCCAGTAACCGGTCGAGCGACAGCAGGCAGGCCAGCAGCGCCCCGAGCCACAGCACGCCGGGCGCGATCCGCGACAGCAGCGCCGGGTCAGGCCCGACCGCGAAGGGGACGAGCACGGTCACGATCAAAAAGAAAGCGAGGCCGAGGCCAAATCCCCCCCCGGCGCGCACGGCGAGCCTGAGATCCCGCAGCAACAGCGCCTTCACAGGAACGCCTCGTCGCTGGCCCCGGCGCGCAGGTCGGGTGCCGCGCGATACCGGGCGATGTCAAGCTCCTCCAGCGTCAGGCCCACGTCGATGTGGGTGGCCACGACCGCACTGCCGCCCCGCTGCAGATGCGCAGAGAGACTATCGGCGAAGAGGCTCCGCGCCTGTGTGTCGAGCGATACTGTAGGTTCATCCAGCGCCCAGATCGCGCGCCCGGTCACCAGCAGCCGCGCAAGGCCCAGCCGCCGCTTCTGCCCCGCCGAAAGCGTCCCCGCCGGGCGATCTGCCAGCCCGTGCAGGTCATAGGCGTCCATCGCGGGCGCGATGTCAGACGTGCCGAAAACATCGGCCCAGAAGGTCAGATTTTCGGTCACGCTCAGCATCGCCTTCAGCCCATCCGCATGTCCGGCATAGGCGATCGCCTCGCCCGCGCCGTGGATCTGCCCCGCGAGCGGCGGCTGCAAGCCTGCCAATGTACGCAACAGGGTCGTCTTGCCCGCCCCGTTGGGCCCGCGCAGCGCCAGCGCCGTGCCGGGACGCAGGGAAAAAGACAGCCCCGACAAAATCGGCACGCCGCCTCGGGCCACCGCCAGATCCTCCACCCGCAATGTCACGGGTGCATCCCTGTCACGAATTCAGGTGCAATCATACCGGCAGGACCGCCAGCGCGATGCGCCGCCCCTCGCTCAGCAAGACATTGTAGGTCCTGCAGGCCGCGGGGGACGACATCGGCTCCACCCCCACCCCGGCCTCCTCCAGAGTTTCGCGCAGGTTGTCGGGCAGATGGGCGATCTCTGCCCCGGTCCCGAGGAAAAGGACATCGACCTGCCCCGCCAGCGCCAGCAGCGGTGCCGTATCGTCGAAACCGGCCCATGTCCGGGTGCCCTGCGGCCCTGCGAGAACCGGGCCGTGCACCACCTCTCCGCCAATGCGGAAAAAGCCGGGGCCGTAGCCTTCGACCGGTTTGGCATCGGTAAAGACTACCTCGTTCAGGCGCATGATGTCATCCTTTCCACACTGGCAGACCGATGATAGCGGAAGCGGCGATCACGATATAGGCCACCCCGCGAAAGAGACGCTCCGCCGCCGGATCGAAAAGGCGCGCGCCCAGAACGTTGCCCAGAAGGTTCGGCACCCCGGCCAGAAGGCCCAGCAGAATGATGTTCCACGACATGAGATCCATCAGCCAGAGCACGGGAAAAAGCAGCAGGTCGACCGCCAGCAGATAGAGCGTCAGGTTCGCGCGCACGACCGAAGCAGGCAGCGTACTGGCCATGTAGAGCATGATCACGGGCGGCCCCGGTATCCCCGAAAACCCGGTAAGGAAGCCACCGAGCGCGCCCGTCGCCGTCACCAGCCGCCGGGTCATCGCGCCCCGGTAGCGCCAGCCGGTCAGCAACAGCGCCAGCAGGGTCAGCACGATGCCCGAGATTATCCAGCCGAAGGCCTCAGGCTCGATGAGCGACAGAACCCACAAGCCGACCGGCAGGGCCAGCGCCGCCCCCAGAACAAGCCGCCCCACCTCGCGCGGGCGGCCCGCACGCAGGGCGGCGGGCGCGTTGGGCAAGGGGCCCACGAGTTCCGCCGCGACCAAAAAGATCACCGCTTCGATCGGGGGCAGAACGCTGCTGGCCACCGGCATGATGATCATGGCGCTGCCGAAACCGGCAAACCCGCGCACCAGCCCGGCGATGACCACGGCCAGTGCCAGCAGCGCCAGACCATCGGTCTGCAGCGCCGCCATCAGGGCGTCAGGCATCTATGTTGGCGTATTGATTGCCCTGATCCGGGGTCGTCTTGGACCAGTCCCGCTTCACACCGAGGAACAGCACGATGTTCTTGGCCACGAAAACCGAGGAATATGTACCGACGATCACGCCCCAAGTGATGGCGAAGACGAAGCCGCGGATCACGTCGCCCCCCAGCACCAATAGCGCGATGAGCGCGAGCAGCGTCGTGCCCGAGGTCATGATCGTGCGGCTGAGGGTCTCGTTAACACTGAGGTTCATGACATCGCGCAGGGGGCGTTTCTTGTACTTGCGCAGGTTTTCCCGCAACCGGTCGAAGATCACCACCGTGTCGTTGATCGAATAGCCGATGATGGTCAGGATCGCCGCGATCACCGCCAGATCGAAACGGATCTGCAGCGCGGAAAAGACGCCGATGGTCAGGATCACGTCATGGAACAGGGCAGCGACCGCCCCAACCGAGAACTGCCATTCGAATCGCAACCAGATGTAGATGAGGATCGCCGCCAGCGCGCCCGTGACGGCCAGCACCGCATCGAGGATGAGTTCGCCCGAAACCTTGGGCCCTACCGATTCGACGCTGGTGAACTTGATGTCGGGGCGCACTTCGGTCAGCGCGGCCTCGATTGCGGCGATGGTTTCGGCTGTTGCCGCCTCTTCGTCGTCCTGCGACTGGATGCGCAACATGGCCACGTTCTGATCGTCGCCGAACGAGGGGTCGAAAACTTCCGTAATGGTCACATCGCCGAGGCCCAGCGGCTCCACCGCGCTGCGATAAAGGCCGATGTCCACGGCCTGCGGGCTTTCGGTACGGATCGTGGTGCCACCCCGGAAATCGATGCCGAAGTTCAGACCGACGAGGGCCCAGACCAGAATGGAGAGCACCATGGCCACGCAGGACGCGCCGAAGGTCAACTTCGCATGGCGGAAGAAGTCGATGTTCGTTTCGTCGGGAACCAGTTTCAACGGCATTCTGCGGTCTCCTCAGAGGGCGATGGTCTTGGGTCGGCGGCGCTCGAACCACATGACGACCATCAGACGGGTGACGAAGAAGGCGGTGAAGACGGATGTGATGATCCCGAAGCCGAGCGTGATGGCAAAGCCGCGCACCGGCCCGGACCCCACCGCAAAGAGGATCACGGCGATGATGAGCGTGGTGATATTGGCATCAAGGATGGCCGAAAGCGCGCGTTCATAACCGAGCGATATGGCGCGGGCCGGGCCTTTGGAACTCTTCATCTCTTCGCGGATACGTTCAAAGATCAGCACGTTGGCGTCCACCGCCATGCCGACGGTCAGCACGATCCCCGCGATACCCGGCAGCGTCAGCGTCGCCCCGATCAGGCTAAGCACGCCGAACAGGAGGCCCACGTTTATGATCAGCGCGATATTGGCGAAAATCCCGAAGAGGCCATAGCTTGCCCACATGAAGAACAGTACGGCGGTGAAGGCGACGAGCGTCGCGATCTTGCCCGCGTCGATGCTGTCCTGCCCCAGTTCGGGGCCAATCGTCCGCTCTTCGAGGAAATCGAGGCCCGCGGGCAGCGCACCCGCCCGCAGCAGCACGGCGAGGTTGGTCGATTCCTCCACCGTGAAGCGACCGGTGATGATGCCGGAACCGCCGGGAATATGGCTCTGGATCGTCGGGGCGCTGATGACCTCGTCGTCCAGCACGATGGCAAAGGGGGAGCCGATGTTCTCGGCCGTGTAATCCCCGAATTTCCGCGCACCGGAGGTGTTGAAACGGAAGTTGACCGCAGGCGCGCCGTTCTGGTCGAAGGCGGGCTGGGCATCCACAAGCTCTTCGCCCGTGACCACCGGCGCGGATTCAATGGTGTAGAAGACACCGGGTTCGTCCGCCGCGGGCAAAAGTTCGTTGCCGATGCCGGGATTGGCGGTCTCGTCGCTGCCGCGGGAAACGACCGGATTGAAGGTCAGCTGCGCCGTGGTCCCGATGATCGTCTTGAGATCCGATGCCGACCCGATGCCCGGTACCTGGATCAGGATACGGTCCGCACCCTGCCGCTGGATCGTCGGCTCCCGCGTGCCCACGGCATCGATACGGCGGCGGATGATCTCCAGCGACTGCTGCATCGTGCGCTCGTCCGTGGCGCGCTTTTCGGCTTCGGACAGCACGACGGTGATCACCCCGTCACTGCCCGAAACCTCGATGTCGTTGGCGCCCGCGCCCGTCAGCGTCTGCACCGGGCGGGCGAGTTCGCGCACGATCTGCAGGGCTTCGGCCATCTTATCCGCGTCGTTGAGTCGCACGCGCAGCACTTCGCCCGGCGACTCCAGCCGCCGCACCGGCGTCAGGCTGCGCAGCGAGTCGCGCACCTCCGGCCATGTCGCCTCGATCCGGTTTTCATAGACGTCTTCGACCCGGACCTCCGCCAGCAGATGCGCACCGCCCCGCAGGTCGAGCCCGAGGTTGACCAGCCCCGAGGGCATCCATTCGGGCCAAAGCGCACGCTGGGCCGCCAGATCGGGCGAATTGCCCGATACCTCGATCGCCTTCACCGCGTCGTTGTGCTGCTCCACCGGGCCGTAAAAGGCGTTGGGCAGCGCGAGCCAAAGGCCCAATGCGCAGGTCAGCACGATCAGCACGCGCTTCCACAGGTCGATCTGTAGCATGGTTCCGCCTTCTTTCGTTGCGGCCGGGGCGGGCCTTTACTTGGCCGGTTCGGTCTTTGACAGGACGGTGGCGATGGTGGATTGCACCACGCGAACCTTGACGCCTTCGGCCACCTCGACCTCCAGCTCGCCGTCATCCTTCACCTTCACGACCTTGCCGATGATTCCGCCCTGCGTGACGACCTGATCGCCCCGCCGCAGCGCCGCGACCATGGCCTGATGGTCCTTCAGCTTCTTTTGCTGGGGACGGATGAGAAGGAAGTACATGATCGCAAAGATCAGGATCAGCGGGATGAACTGTTGAATACCTTCCATGGGGGGTCCTTCTGGCATTGGAACGCGGGACCAAGGCCCAATCGCGAATTTCGCCAGAACCTATGCCCCGCCCGGGGGGTTTGCAAGGCGAGAAGGAGGGCGCGGCCCAGCCTCCCTGCCGCGCCGTCCTGGGGCCGGAGGGCGGGGCAAGGCGCATCTGTCATAGCGGCGCGCTTTGAGGCATAAGGCCCGCGACCGACTCGTTTCCAAGGACGCTCCCATGCACGATATCCGCGCCATCCGTGAGAACCCAAAGGCCTTCGACGACGCGCTGGCGCGCCGGGACGAGGCACCGATGTCCGCCGAGATCCTGAGCCTCGACGAGGCGCGGCGTGGCAAGATCGCCGCCGCCGAGGCCGCGCAGGCCGAACAGAACGCGGCCTCCAAGCAGGTGGGTGCGGCCAAGGCGAGCGGGGACGAGGCGGAGTTCGAGCGGCTGCGCAAGCTCGTGGGCGACAAGAAGGCCGAGATCGCGGCCATGTCCGCCGAGGCAAAGGAGCTGGACGCACAGTTGACGGACATGCTGGCCCGCATTCCCAATGCGCCGGCCGACGACGTGCCCGACGGGGCGGATGAAAACGACAACGTCGAAGTGAACCGCTGGGGCGAACAGCCCGCCTTTGACTTCACGCCCAAGGAACATTTCGAGATCGCAGGCGTCGCCCCGTCCATGGATTTCGCCACCGCTGGCAAGACCTCGGGCGCGCGGTTCGTCATGCTCAAGGGCGCGGTCGCGCGGATCCATCGGGCGCTGGCGCAATTCATGCTGGACACGCATGTGGACGCCAACGGCCTGACAGAGGTGAATTCGCCTGTGCTGGTACGGGCCGAGGCGATGTACGGCACCGACAAGCTGCCCAAGTTCGGCGACGACAGCTACCAGACGACCGATGGCTACTGGCTGGTGCCCACCTCCGAAGTGCCGCTGACCTATTCGGTGGCTGACGAGGTGCTGGAAGAAACCGCCCTGCCCCGCCGCCTGACGGCGCATACCCTGTGCTTCCGCTCAGAAGCGGGCAGCGCCGGGCGCGACACCGCCGGGATGTTGCGCCAGCACCAGTTCGAAAAGGTGGAGATGGTCAGCATCACCCTGCCCGAGGAGTCGGATGCCGAACAAAAGCGGATGCTGCGCTGCGCCGAAGATATTCTCGAGCGACTGGGCATTCCCTACCGCACCGTGATCCTCTGCACCGGCGATATGGGGTTCGGCGCACGCCGGACCTATGACATCGAAGCATGGGTGCCCGGCCAGAACAGCTACCGCGAGATTTCCTCGGTCTCCACCACCGGGGACTTTCAGGCCCGCCGTATGAACGCGCGCTACAAACCCGCCGACGGGGGCAAGCCGCGTTTCGTGCATACGCTGAACGGC
>NZ_LWEX01000530.1 GCF_001634885.1 Sulfitobacter sp. HI0040
GCCCGACTTCGACGGCCGCAACCACGATCGACATGAAGGCCGTAACCAGAAAGACCGACCGGAAAGGCTGGGCGTATTCCTTCAGGAACGGCCAGAGCCGCGTGGCTGGCGTGTCCCGCTCGGCATAGGCGGTATAGGGATCGATCAGATTTTCGAAATAGCGGAACATGCCGGGCGCTTTCTGAACCATGGAACGGGGCAGTCGGGGTCACGATGGCTCGGATCGG
>NZ_LWEX01000531.1 GCF_001634885.1 Sulfitobacter sp. HI0040
GGAAATCACCCTCCATCCGGAGCGGGATGCCGCGCGCCTGCTGGAATGGGTGGCCCCCCTCGTGCCCCAGAACCGCGCCCTGCCGCACCGGGTGTTCCGTCTGGACCGGCGCGGATTCACGGATACGGAATTCCCCTCGGTATCTCTGTGCAACACAGCCTCTCACGCGGAGGTCGAAGACCTCGCCGGGGAGGCTCTTTCGCCTCTACGCTGGCGTGGCAA
>NZ_LWEX01000532.1 GCF_001634885.1 Sulfitobacter sp. HI0040
CTGGGTCTGACAATGAGCGCCGCGCGTGAATGGGGCCGTTATCGCATCAACGTCAATTCGGTCTGTTTCGGAATGGTCGAGACACCGATGACCGAGACCATCCGTTCCGAAAAATTCGCCGACAGGTATATGGCGCAGATTCCGATGGGACGGATGAGCACCCCTGAAGAAGTCGCGCAGCCCGTCTGTTTCCTGTTGTCCAACGC
>NZ_LWEX01000533.1 GCF_001634885.1 Sulfitobacter sp. HI0040
ACCATCGATAGCCAGTTCGAAGCCTTCAAGGCGGACGATTTCGACACCGCCTTTGGCTATGCCACACCGCAACTCAGGTTTCTTTTCCAGAGCCCGCAGAATTTCGAGCGCATGGTCACCCAGGGGTATCCCATGGTCCATCGCCCGGCAGAGGTGCGGTATCTTGAACTGCGCGAAGTGGCCGGGAACCTCTGGCAGAAGGTTCAGATAACCGATGCGAAGGGTTTCATGCATCTGCTCGACTACAAGATGGAAGAAACCGAAGAAGGCTGGCGCATCGGTGCCGTTCAGATCCTCGGTAATCCGGGCGTTACGGCCTGACCCAAGCGTTGCGCGGTCTTTGCTTGCTGCGCGCCCCCGGCGCGCCCTTCGTTAATACCTGAAGAATACTTCCCCGTTCCTGCGTTGCCCGGCAACGCGCCGCTGGAACACGTGCCGGTCCCGATGCCTGCGGAGTGGCTTTCCTCGACCGTGCTTTCGGCGTTGCCCAAAACGCTGGGAAGAAGC
>NZ_LWEX01000534.1 GCF_001634885.1 Sulfitobacter sp. HI0040
GCTCAACTGGATAGAGCAGCCCCCTCCTAAGGGGCAGGTTGCAGGTTCGAATCCTGCCAGGGTCACCATGCCGCTCCGCACTCGGTGGGACAGGGCCGCGCCTCGCTCCTTCACCCTTTCACAAATACTCACGGCGCGACGCTTCGCCTAAAGACGACGCCGGTGAAGAGGGACATGGTGAAATTGGTCGGGCTGAGAGGATTCGAACCTCCGACCCCCTGCTCCCGAAGCA
>NZ_LWEX01000535.1 GCF_001634885.1 Sulfitobacter sp. HI0040
TGAGGTCGGTGGCGTAATTGTCGTTCGTGCCCTGCAGCAGCGCGGCGACCCGTTCGATCCCCATGCCGGTATCGATGGATTGCGCGGCGAGCTCCCGCCGGGTGCCGTCCTCGAACTGTTCATACTGCATGAAGACGAGGTTCCAGATCTCCACGAAGCGATCGCCGTCCTCTTCGGGGGAGCCCGGAGGGCCGCCCCAGATATGGTCGCCGTGATCGTAGAAAATCTCCGACGAGGGGCCGCAGGGGCCGGTGGGACCCATCATCCAGAAGTTGTCATCCGTCGCAATGCGGATGATCCGCTCATCCGGAAGGTTCGCGATCTTCTTCCAAAGCTGCGCGGCCTCGTCATCGGTGTGGTAGACGGTAACATAGAGCCGCTCTTTCGGGATGCCGAAATCACGGGTCAGCAAGGTCCACGCGAATTCGATGGCTTCGGCCTTGAAATAGTCGCCGAAGCTGAAATTTCCCAGCATTTCAAAGAAGGTATGATGCCGCGCCGTATAGCCGACATTGTCCAGATCGTTGTGCTTGCCGCCGGCGCGCACGCATTTCTGCGCCGTGGTCGCGCGGGAATAGTCCCGGGTTTCGACCCCGGTGAACAGGTTCTTGAACTGCACCATGCCGGAATTGGCGAACATCAGCGTGGGATCGTTGCGCGGTACCAGCGGACCGGACGGCACCACGGCATGGCCCTGTTTGTCGAAATAGGACAGAAAGGTGGTGCGGATGTCGTTCAGGGTTTTCATGGGGTACCTTTGGCCGCGAAAATGGTCACGATCAGATACCTGTGCGAGCCGAAGCTGTCCACAGGCCAAAGTGACCCAACTGCCCGCTCAGTCCTTCGGGAGCTTGAACATCCGGTCCCCGTTGCGGATCACGCCGTCCGTCTCCACGCTGCAGAGGATACCCCGCAGCCGCAGATCAAGATGTTCCGGCACGGTGATCCAGTCCTTGGCATCGACGCCGTAGCGGACTTTCCACTTCACGCAGGCGTCGTTGAACACCTCCGACACCCGCAGAACAGCACTGCCGACGTCCAGCAATTGCCCTTCGGGCAGGTTGGCCCGCGAAAGGTCCATGTCCACGATGAAGGTATCGCCGGGGTGCACTGTGTTTTCCCGGTCCGTCCAGACGAGGTCGAGCACGCGCTTCTGCAGGATGCAGACCTGAATCCCCGGGTGCGGCGAGTCATCGGGCAGCTTCATCCATGGGGCGGTCTGCCAGCGTTCACCGGGGATGCCCTGCGCACGGGTCACTTCTATTTGATCGACGAAATTTCGTGCACCGTAGCCCGGCCGCAGGCACAGCATCTCGACTGCCGCCCCATCGGAGGGGGCGGCCATGATGTCGGGCAGTGCCCGGTCAAGCTGATCGCGGGTGACGGCTGTCACGTTCAATCGTCCAGCAACGCTTCGTCTTCCATGTCGGAGGCACCGAAGTCGAGGCCATGGGCCGCGCGAATCTTGTCTTCGATCTCCATCGCCATGGCGGGGTTGTCCTTCAGGAACTGCTTGGCGTTCTCACGCCCCTGCCCGACGCGTTCGTCGCCATAGCTGAACCAAGAGCCGGACTTTTCAACCACGCCGGCTTTCACGCCGAGGTCGAGCAATTCGCCCATCTTGGAGATACCTTCGCCATACATGATGTCGAATTCGACCTGCTTGAAGGGTGCCGCCACCTTGTTCTTCACGACCTTGACGCGGGTCGCGTTGCCGACGACCTCGTCACGGTCCTTCAGCGCGCCGATCCGGCGAATATCGAGCCGAACGGAGGAATAGAACTTGAGCGCGTTGCCGCCCGTGGTGGTTTCGGGGGAGCCGAACATCACGCCGATCTTCATGCGGATCTGGTTGATGAAGATCACCATGCAGTTCGAGCGGCTGATCGAGCCGGTGAGCTTGCGCATCGCCTGGCTCATCAGGCGGGCCTGAACGCCGACGCTGCTGTCGCCCATGTCCCCTTCGAGTTCCGATTTGGGCGTCAGGGCCGCGACGGAATCGACGATCACCATGTTGACGGCGCCCGACCGCACCAACGTATCGGTAATCTCCAACGCCTGTTCACCGGTATCGGGCTGGGAGATCAGCAATTCATCGATGTCGACACCCAGTTTGCGGGCATATTGCGGATCGAGCGCATGTTCCGCGTCGACAAAGGCGCAGACGCCGCCCGCTTTCTGCTGCTCTGCCACGCAATGCAGAGTCAGGGTGGTCTTGCCCGAGGATTCGGGACCATAGATCTCGATGATCCGGCCCATGGGCAACCCGCCGATTCCAAGTGCGATATCAAGGCCGAGCGACCCGGTGGAGCTGGCCCTGATGTCCTGCACCGCGCCCTGCGAGCCCAGTTTCATGATGGAGCCCTTGCCGAACTGACGTTCGATCTGGGCCAGCGCGCTGTCGAGCGCCTTTTGCTTTTCCGCGCTCTTCTTGTTGTCCATGGTCAATAGATCTGCCGTTGCCATTTCGCCTGTCTCCTGTGTGTCATATCGGCCTGACAGGGGCAATCGCCCGGTTTCCGCCGATAGGCTTTATGTTCTGCTAATGTTCTATATGAGACCAAATAGAGAACGTTTCAACTAAATTGTCGTAAGCTCCATGGTTTTCGCGTAAGGGTTAAAATGTCGTTTAAGTCGAAGCCGCCGGAAAGGCGGACAAATACGGGGGGCAGATCATGCTGGTGTTCTTCAAGGAGCGGCTTGCCTTCCTGTCCGTGCCCAAGACGGGGACGACGGCCTATGAATCGGCCCTCGCGTCACGGGCCGACATGGTGCTTTCGGATCCGCCGATGCTGAAACACGCGCCGGTCTATCGCTACAATCGTTTCATCCGGCCGATGTACCTGAAGGTCTGCGATGCGGAGCTTGAACTGATGGCGGTGATGCGGGAGCCCATCGATTGGCTGGGAAGCTGGTATCGCTACCGCCAGCGCCCTTTCATGAATGGGAAACCGAATGCGACCTTCGGAATCAGCTTCGATGATTTCGTGCTGGCCTATATGAAAGGCAAGCGCCCCCCCTTTGCCGACGTGGGTAGCCAGTTCAAGTTTCTGGAGGCGCAGCCAAACGGCACGGCGGTGACCCATCTGTTCCGCTACGAAGACCAGCCGCGCCTGCAGTCGTTTCTGAATGACAGGCTGGGGGTGACACTGGAACTCGCGCGCGAAAACGTTTCCCCACCCATGGAGCTTTCGCTGTCGGACGACGTGGCCCGGCGGTATCGCCGGAAATTCGCGGAGGAATACGACCTTTACGAAAGTATCGGCTGACGGGCTACGCTCAATGCAGTTGCGCGTGCACCGTTTCCGTCAGATCGGTGAGCGAGAAGGGTTTGGGCAGGAAGACGGAATTGGGAATCTTGATCTGTTCCTCGGCAAAACTGTCCTCCGCGTAGCCCGAAACGAAGACGACCCGCACGTCCGGCCTGTCTTTCAAGGCGAGCCGCACCCATGAAGGCCCGTCCATGCCGGGCATCACCACATCGGTCACGAATATGTCGATCTCGAGGGTTTCGTCCTCCAGCGTGCGCAGGGCCGCTTCGGCGGATTCCGCCTCCAGCACCGTGTAACCGCGCAGGCGCAGGGCCCGGCTGGCAAAGGCGCGCACGGGGGCCTCATCCTCCACCAGCAGGATGACACCGTCGCCGTGACGCGGATTGGGTTGGGGCGCCGGTACGCGCGCCGGGGCCACCTGCGGCTGGGGCAGTTGCTGGGCCGGAAAGTAGAGGGTAAAACAGGTGCCCTGCCCCGGCACGCTGTCCACGAAGATATAGCCGCCGGTCTGCTTGATGATGCCGTAGGCAGTGGACAGACCAAGCCCGGTGCCCTCGCCCGTGCGCTTCGTGGTATAGAACGGTTCGAACACCTTTTGCAGCCGGTCGCCCGGAATCCCCGTGCCGTTGTCGGAGACCGATACCGTCACGTAGGAGCCGGGCGGCACGGTCACACGGTCCCGGATCAGCGGTTCGGAAAGCGTTTCGTTCTGGGTCAGGATGGTAATCTCACCCCCCGCGGGCATCGCGTCCCGCGCGTTGACCACGAGGTTCATC
This sequence comes from Sulfitobacter sp. HI0040, assembly GCF_001634885.1. GTDB lineage: Bacteria > Pseudomonadota > Alphaproteobacteria > Rhodobacterales > Rhodobacteraceae > Sulfitobacter. The sequence continues at coordinate 4,049 of NZ_LWEX01000535.1, forward strand.
AGGACTTGTTCCAACTGCCGCTTGTCTGCGCGAATGGGGTGCAGAACCGGGTCATGGCTGAGCGACAGGGATACTTTTTCCCCTACCAGCCGGTTCAGCAGGTGGGTGAGGTCCGCCAGCGTATCGCGCATGTCGAGCGTTTCTGGCCGCAGGGTCTGCTTGCGCGAGAATGCCAGCAGCTGCCCCACCAGCGCTGCGGCGCGGTTGGCGTTCTGGTTGATCTGCATCAGGTCGGCATAATCCTTGTCGCCCTGATCGTGCCGCAGCAGCAAGAGATCGCAATGGCCTGAGATGGCCGTGAGCAGGTTGTTGAAATCATGGGCCACGCCCCCGGCGAGCTGCCCGATCGCCTGCATCTTCTGGCTCTGGACGAACTGCGCTTCGAGCGATTTCAGTTCGGTCGCGTCCTGCAGCACCGCGATCAGGCAGGGACCCTCAGGCTCGGCCACCCGGTTGAGCGTGACCTGCACGAAAATTTCGGCATCGTCCCGGGTCAGCCGCAGGAATTCCGCCTTCCGCGAGAGCCGCTCGGAAAGCGTGTCGTCGAACCAGTCGCTCACCGAACGGCCAAGGCCTTCCATCATCGCCGACAGATGCACACCCACGGCCAGCCGCGGCCCGAGCAGCCTGCTCGCCATTTCATTGAAACTGCGCACGCTGCCGTCCCGGGCGAGTTTCACCAGCGGCACGGGCAGCTTCTGGAACATGCGCGCGTCCGCCTCTTCGGGCGAAGGCTCCCCCGCGGGCAGCAGGTAGAGGGCGCGGCGACTGGCTGCCGCGGGCATCTCGGCGACGCGTACGGGCTGCGGGCCTTCGGCGGTGTCGAGTTCGTAGCGTTCGCCGTTTTCAATGGGCAGGTCGCGGAACAGCCGGTCGAGCGATTTGATACGGCTGCCCACCAGCCGCCGGGCGGCATCGTTCATGTAGAGCACCGCGTTCGAACGGCCCACCATCAGCATGGGCAGCCCCTGCGCCTCGCGCTCTGCCCCGGCGCGTGCGCGCGGGGCGAGCGGTTCGATCCGCCAGACAAAGCGTGCCTCTTCCTTCGGCGCGGGGATGGCATGCACCGAAATGCGCAGATGGCCCTGCGCGGTCACGAAATCTTCGCGCGCGGCACCGCTCGCCTCTGCCCGGGTCAGCAGCCGAAAGAGGATGCCGCTCGGATTGGCGAGCTGCGGCTTGAGGATGGCCGGGATACTGCGCGTTTCCCGCCCCTTGTAGGCGGTCTGGCCGGCGAGGTTGACATAGCTCACCGCCCCGTCCGATCCCGCGACGAAGGAGGGCACCGGATCATGCATGATCATGCGCGCGACCTCCGGCTCCCTGCTGGCAGAGAGCGCGGAGCCTGACGCCACCCCCGGGCGCGCCCATAGGCAGATGACAAGGAGAGCGGCGGAAAATGCCATGAGCGCCAGCGCCAGCTGCCGGTCCGGCATGAACAGCGACGCGCTGCCCGCCATGAGGCAAAGCACCAGCAGGCTGTAGAAGCGATGGCGCGACAGACCGGGGCGTGCGGAAAACGCCGGGGCCGAACTGCTTACTTCCGTCGTCTGTGACAAGCTGACCTCGGGCGCTGCGAATCCTACGACCATATGGGCCTCAAGCGGTTAATCGTCGCTTAATAGCGGCTATAACATCTTAAGGTTGAGTATGATCAGATGTCAGCACGCGTCAAGTGTGCGACGAAGAATCCGTCGCCCTCGTCGCTCACCGTGAAACTGCGCTTGAAATCGCATTTCCAGCCCGACCGGGCCGTGAAGGCGGCGATCCTGTCGCCGTTCTCTTCGCCGAGAACCGAACAGGTCGCATAGACCAAGATGCCCCCGGGGGCGACGAGCGGCGCCGCCGCGTCGAGGATACCGTCCTGTATCGCGGTCAGTTCCGTCAGCCGGTCAGGTGTCAGCAGCCATTGGCCTTCGGGCGCACGGCGCCATGCGCCCGATCCCGAACAGGGCGCATCGCAAAATACGATGTCGAAGGGTGCCTCTCGGAGCAAATCGGGTGTCTTCAGCACGGGGATCGCGACGCCGGCGCGGGCGGCCCTTTCGGGCAGGTCGCGCATACGCGCGGGGTCGATGTCATGGGCGAAGACCTGCGTTTCCCCGCGCGCGGCCATTGCCAGCGCCTTGCCGCCCCCGCCCGCGCAATAATCGAGAATGCGGCCCGCCGGGGGGAGCCCCGCCGTGGCCGCCTGGCTCGAAGCGTCCTGCAATTCGACGTCACCATTGAGATAGGGCGGCGCATTGCGCAGTTTTCGCGGCCCCTCCTCCACCGTGAGCGCCGTATCGCAGCGCGGGTTTTCACGGGTCAGGACCCCGGCCTCCGCCAGCCGCTGCGCCGCCTCCGCACGGGTCAGCCTGCCTGCGTTCACGCGCAGGGTGACGGGTGCACGCTCCCGCAGGGCGCGGGCCGTGGGCAAGGCTTCGGTGCCAAGGCTTTCGTGAAAGCGGGGGATAAGCCAGTCGGGCAGATCCCATTCGGCCCCCTCCGGCACAGGCCCCGGCTCAGCCGCTTCTGCGGGCGTGAGCGGGGCGGGCGCATGGCCTGCCCCATCGAATAAATGGCCGGGATCCTGCCCCTGAAGACGCAGCAGGCCCAGCATCAGCGCGCGACCGTCTTCGCCGCCCCCCGCGTGGGCGGCGCTGCGGCGGCAGCGGAGCACGTCGAAGACATGGTCACGAATGGCCGCGCGGTCCTTCGATCCGGCGAAACGGCTGCGCCGCGCCCAGCGGGTCAGCGCCTGTTCCGCAGGAGTGCCTGCAGCGATACTGTCCAGCACCTCTATGGCTGCGGCGACGCGGGCGCCGGGGGTCACCGGCGCGCACCCGTCAACGCGATACCCTGCCCGCCCACGGGATCAACCGATCCGGTAGTTTGGCGATTCACGGGTGATCTGCACGTCGTGCACGTGGCTTTCCTTCAGCCCTGCCCCGGTGATCTTTACGAAGGTGCAGTTCTTGCGCATCTCTTCCACGGTGGCGCAGCCGGTATACCCCATGGCCGCGCGCAGCCCGCCGATCAGCTGATGCACGACTGCCCCCGCCGCACCCTTGTAGGCGACCTGACCCTCGATCCCCTCGGGCACCAGCTTGTCGCTGGCCGCGTCCTTCTGGAAATAGCGGTCCGCCGAGCCGCGCGCCATGGCGCCGAGGCTGCCCATGCCGCGATAGGATTTGTAGCTGCGCCCTTGATAAAGGATCAGCTCGCCCGGGGATTCGTCGGTGCCCGCGATCATGGAGCCGACCATGGCGCAGGAGGCTCCCGCCGCGATGGCCTTGGCGAAGTCGCCCGAGAACTTGATGCCACCGTCGGCGATGACGGGAATGTCGCCGGCCGCAGCGGCGCAGTCCATGATGGCGGTCAGCTGCGGCACACCCACGCCCGCGACCATCCGCGTGGTACAGATGGAGCCGGGGCCGATACCGACCTTCACCGCATCGGCGCCTGCGTCGATCAGGGCGCGCGTGGCCTCCCCCGTGGCGACGTTGCCGGCCACGACCTGAACCTCGTTGCTGAGCGTCTTGGCCCGTTCGACGGCGCGTGCGACCCCTTCGGAATGGCCATGGGCGGTGTCGATCACGATCATGTCGACGCCTGCATCCACCAGCGCTTCGGAGCGTTCGAAGCCCGCGTCGCCGACGGTGGTCGCCGCCGCCACGCGCAGACGGCCCAGATCGTCCTTGCAGGCGGTGGGGTTGAGCACGGCCTGTTCGGTATCCTTCAGCGTCAGCAACCCGGTGAGCCTGCCGCCCGCGTCGGTGACGAGCAGTTTCTCGATCCGCCGTGCCTTCATCAGGCTGATCGCCTCTTCCCGGTCCGCCGGTTCATGCAGGATCGCGAGGTTGTCGCCCGTCATCATGACGGAAACCGGCGTCCTGTCGTCGGAGGCAAAGCGCATGTCGCGGTTGGTGACGATGCCCAGCACCCGGCCCGCGTCATCCACCACCGGAAAGCCCGTCACGTTATAGCGGGCCTGCAATTCCTTCGCATCGGCGAGGGTCTGGTCCGGGCGCAGGGTGATCGGGTTGTAGACGATGCCGCTTTCGAACCGCTTCACGCGGCGAACCTCTTCCGCCTGGGCGGCGATGTCGAGGTTGCGGTGGATCACCCCCATGCCGCCCGCTTGCGCCATGGCGATCGCCATGCGGCTTTCGGTCACGGTGTCCATGGCGGAACTGAGCAGCGGGATATTGAGCGCGATGGCGCGGGTCACGCGGGTGCGGGTGTCAGCCGTGGCCGGCAGCACCGACGAGGCGCCTGGCACCAGCAGCACGTCGTCGAAAGTCAGGGCCTCGCGAATCTCCATTTTGCACCTCGGTTTGCAGGGGGTCATGTGGGGTTCATTTGGCGGTTTGCTATTTCACGGAACCGGGCGGATGGAAAGGGGCAACGGTCCCGCGTGTTTTGTGGGGGCGGAACGCGCCGACAGACCGGGGCGCTGCCCCGGACCCCGAAGTATTTGGGATCATGAGAAGCACGAAAGCGCGCCATCTGCCGCGGCTGGCGCATTTTGTGACGCAGCCTACCTTTCGCCCGCCGCGCACCTGCCTATAGTGCGGCGAAATTATCGGGAAGAACGGCATGAGCGACGACCCCCTTGTGATCTTCACGCCTTCGGGCAAGCGCGGGCGCTTTCCGCGCGGCACCCCGGTGCTGGCGGCGGCCCGGCAACTGGGCGTGGATCTCGATTCCGTCTGTGGCGGGCGGGGCATCTGCTCCAAATGCCAGGTCACGCCGGGGTACGGCTCCTTCTCCAAGCATGGTGTGACCGTGCATGACGACGCATTGTCCGAGT
>NZ_LWEX01000536.1 GCF_001634885.1 Sulfitobacter sp. HI0040
CGCCACGGCGGCCAGGACGGGCTCCGCCTTTTCGATCGTGTCGACATCCTGGCTGTCGGGGTCCTCACCCAGATAGGCCAGAGCGGCGGGGATCATCTCGACCGGAGCGTCGAGGAAATGCACACCGCATTCCGACAGCTTTTCCATGTTGGCCGGATCGAAGATCAGGGACAGGGAACCAACGGGCGCATCCTCGCCCAGCACTTCCTTGACCT
>NZ_LWEX01000537.1 GCF_001634885.1 Sulfitobacter sp. HI0040
ATGATATTCGGCCCCCAGCCCATTTCTGTCTGTCGCGGTACGGTTTTCACTTTTTTCCAACACACTCTAATTGAATGGAGGCGCTACAAAGATGTCGGAAAAATAAAGCCTCGCCCCCCAGAGATAATCGCTCAGACGCGATTTCTCCTTGACCCTTGAAATTAGCACCGCTAGATATGGTGCAAATTGCAGGGATAAGCACAAAATACCTTGACCCCCACCGATATG
>NZ_LWEX01000538.1 GCF_001634885.1 Sulfitobacter sp. HI0040
AACATGCGCGAAGAGGGTGGCGAACCCGTGGCCGACCTGCGCGCGAAGTACTCGCCCGAGATGCGTGGTATTGATGTGCCGCCGGAGCGCGCCGCGAGCATGATCGATGAATATCCGGTGCTGTCCGTCGTCGCCTCCTTCGCCAAGGGGACGACGATGATGCGCGGGGTCAAGGAACTGCGGGTCAAGGAAAGCGACCGGATCGCGGCGATGGCGGCGGGGTTGCGCGCCAATGGCGTTACCGTCGAAGACGGCCCCGACTGGTGGTCCGTCGAAGGGCGCGG
>NZ_LWEX01000539.1 GCF_001634885.1 Sulfitobacter sp. HI0040
CGGTCACGTCCTGCCCGGACAATTCGACACGGCCCTTCTGCGGACGGTAGAAGCCCGCAGTCACGTTCAGAAGTGATGTTTTTCCGGCACCATTCGGACCGATAATTGCAAGCAATTCATCGTCGGCCACGGAGATGCTCACATCGTCGAGCGCCGTCACACCGCCAAATTTCAAAGTTGCACCACGCACCGCAAGCGGTGACGATACGTGCCCGTTATTCGTGGTCATGTTGCGGCCCGTGCTTTTCCCCTACACTTCATG
>NZ_LWEX01000540.1 GCF_001634885.1 Sulfitobacter sp. HI0040
AAGGTGACGCCCATATCAGACTCGGCTGTCGCGTCGATCTGCAGGCGGAAACGGCTGGTGATGTTTGTTTCATCCTGGCCGGTCGCGTTTTCGTTGTACAGAACACCGAAGCGGCCGTAACCGCTGAAGTCGACTTCTGCTGCTGCAACGCCCGCGGTCGCAACCAGAGCTGTTGAAGCGAAGAGAACTTTTTTCATGAGTTTTCCCTCGGTTTGAATTCACATGCCCAGACCGGGGAATCCGGTAAGGG
>NZ_LWEX01000541.1 GCF_001634885.1 Sulfitobacter sp. HI0040
CCTGCCTGCAACGCAGACGGACTGATCAGCTCGGCCGTCGAAAGCGCCCGGCCAGCCGCGAGTTACACCACGCTATGGGGCATGATCTGTCAAGACAGTCTCAAAGCGCTTCTGGGACCTGCCGGTAGAAGTATTGGGAATTTACACATTCTTTGTAAGGATGAGTTGCAAGGCGCAATCACCTCCGGAAGCGAAAATTCGACTTCCATTCAAACTAGTTCTCGTCTTAGTGCCAACCCTGCACGCGAAAGTTGTTTCGGACTCTCTAT
>NZ_LWEX01000542.1 GCF_001634885.1 Sulfitobacter sp. HI0040
GCAGACCGCCGTGGCTCCCGATGCCGAAGGCCCCGCAGCGGAGGAACCTGCGCAGGAAGCCACCGCCCCCGAGGAGGCCACGACCGAGATCGTGACAGAAGCCGCCGAAGCGCCCCGTGCCGCGCCCGAGCAATCGCCGCGCCCGCCTGCCCGGCGACCCGATAGCGCGCCGACCCGCGTGGCCGAAGCACCGCAACCCGATCCCCCCGCCGCGCCGGAGCCTGAGCCTGTGCCCGAAACGCCGCCCGCCCCGGCGGAGGACACCGTGGATGCCGCTGCCATCGCCGCCGCCGTGGCTGCCGCGCAATCCGCCGTGGAAGACGCCCCCGCGCCCGCCGCGGCCGAGCCCAGCGGCCCGCCGCTTTCGGCCGGTGAAAAGGAATCGCTGCGCGTCGCGGTATCGAGCTGCTGGAACGTGGGCTCGCTCTCCACCGAGGCGCTGCGCACCACCGTCGTCGTCTCTGTCGCGATGAATCAGGACGGGACGCCGATCACCGGTTCCATTACCCTTGAAAGCAGTTCCGGCGGCTCCGACGGTGCCGCGCGGCAGGCTTTCGAGGCCGCACGCCGAGCGATCATCCGCTGCGGTGCCTCCGGCTACGCGTTGCCGGCCGAGAAATACGGCCAGTGGCGCGACATCGAAATGACGTTCAACCCCGAAAGGATGCGCATCAAATGAGTTCTTGGATTGGTATCAGGGCGCTCGCCCTCGGGCTGGCCATGCTTGCGGGAATGGCCGTTCCGGCGATGGCCCAGCAGGGCCCGTTGCGGATCGAGATCACCGAAGGCGTGATCGAACCCTTGCCCTTCGCGGTGCCCAGCTTTCAGCCCGAAAGCGGCGAGGCCGGACAATTGGCAAGCGATCTGGCCCGCGTGGTGGCCGAAGACCTGACCGGGACTGGCCTCTTCCGCCAGATCCCCGCCAGCGCCTTTATCTCCACCGTCAGCGATTTCAACGCGCCGGTGCAATATGCCGACTGGAAAGCCATCAACGCACAGGCGCTGATCACCGGGGCCGTCAACGTGCAGGGCAATACGCTGGACGTGAAATTCCGCCTCTACGACGTCTTTTCCGGCGCGGAACTGGGCAATGGCCTGCAATTCACCGGCACGGTCGACGGCTGGCGCCGCATGGCGCACAAGGTGGCCGATGCCGTCTACAGCCGCATCACCGGCGAGGGCGGCTATTTCGACAGCCGCGTCGTCTTCGTGTCCGAGACTGGGCCGAAGGACGACCGCAAGAAGCGGCTCGCGGTCATGGACTACGACGGGGCCAATATCCAGTATCTGACGGATTCGGGGTCCATCGTGCTGGCCCCGCGCTTTTCGCCCACCGGGGACCGGGTGCTCTATACCAGCTATGAAAGCGGCTTTCCGCGGATCTATGTGCTGGATATCAACAGCGTGTCGCGCCGGGTGCTGGAAAGCGCCGAAGGCACCATGAGCTTTGCCCCGCGCTTTTCGCCCACCGGCCAGACGGTGGTCTATTCGCTGACCCAGGGCGGCAATACCGACATCTACACCATGGACATCGCCAGCGGTCAGTCCGTCCGGCTGACGAATACGCCCGCGATCGAAACCGCGCCCAGCTTTTCGCCGGACGGAAGCCAGATTGTCTTTGAAAGCGACCGCTCCGGCTCCCAGCAGCTTTACGTCATGCCGGCCACCGGGGGCGAGGCCACGCGCATTTCCTTCGGGGAAGGGCGCTACGGCACCCCGGTCTGGTCGCCGCGCGGCGATCTCATCGCCTTTACCAAGCAGAACAAGGGCCGGTTCCATATCGGGGTGATGCGCACCGATGGCTCAGAGGAGCGGCTGCTCACGGCTTCCTTCCTCGATGAGGGGCCGACATGGGCGCCCAACGGGCGGGTCATCATGTTCGCGCGCGAAACCCAGGGCGCGGGCGGGTCGTCATCGCTCTATTCGGTGGACATCTCGGGCCGCAATCTGCGCCCGGTGCGCACGCCAGACGGCGCCTCCGACCCGTCGTGGTCCCCGCTGCAGAAATGATCCCCGCGCCGGGGTTTCGGGCCCCGGCGCGCGGCAATTCCAACCGGTGCGGTGCTGTGCTAGCATCGCGCCAAGCTCAGAACCGCTCATTCATTCGCCAAAGGCAGACCCAATGAAACCCATCCTGACCAGCACCCTTCTGTTCGCAGCCATCGCCCTTTCCGCCTGTACCGATCCCGCGCGCTTCGGCGGCGCCGACGCGGCGCTGGCCAATGGCGCGGCAGGCGCGATGACCTCCGGCATCGTTCCCGGCAGCGCCAACGACCCGGCATCCCCCGCCTATTTCCAGCAGGCCATCGGCGACCGGGTGCTGTTCGAGGTCGATCAATCCAACCTCACCCCCGTGGGCCGCGCCACGCTGGACGGTCAGGTGGGCTGGCTGATGCAGAACATGGATTATCAGGCCGTGATCGAAGGCCACGCCGATGAGCAGGGCACACGCGAATACAACGTGGCGCTGGGGGCGCGGCGCGCCAACGCCGTGCGCGAATACCTCATCTCCAAGGGTGTCGCCGCCCACCGGCTCGAGGTCGTGAGCTACGGCAAGGAACGCCCGATCGAGGTCTGCTCGGCGGAAGCCTGCTATGCCAAGAACCGCCGCGCCGTCACGGTTCTCGCCGGCGGTCTGACCAGCTAGGATGCCCCTTATGAAAAGCTGTCGTTTCATCGCTGCCGCCGTCATGGCCCTGACACTGACCGCGCCACTTCATGCGCAGGACGCGCAGACGCTGGCGGACGTGCGCCAGGAACTCGTTGTGCTGAACACCGAGGTACAGAAGCTGCGCCGCGAACTTTCCACCACCGGCGGCGCGTCGGTGGCGGTGACGGGCGGTTCGGTGCTGGAACGGGTCAACGCGATGGAAAGCGAGTTGCAGCGGCTCACCGCGAAGACCGAAGAACTTGAAAACCGGATCAATCAGGTCGTGGCCGATGGCACCAACCGGATCGGCGATCTGGAATTCCGCCTCGTGGAACTCGAAGGCGGCGACGTGGGTGCGCTGGGTCAGACCAGCACGCTGGGCGGGGGCGAATTGCCCGCCGTCGCGGTGCCCGCGCCTGCGCCCGCACCCGCGACCGGGCCGACCACGCCCACGGTCGAATCGGAACTGGCCGTTTCCGAAAGGGCCGATTTCGAGCGGGCCCAGGGGGTGCTCGCCTCCGGTGACTTTCGCGCCGCCGCGGACCAGTTTGCGACCTTCAATGAGACCTATCCGGGCGGACCGCTAGCGCCAGAGGCGGACCTGCGCCGGGGCGAGGCGCTGGATGCGCTCGGTGACACGCGCGAAGCGGCGCGGGCCTATCTCGACAGTTTCAGCGCAGCACCCGAAGGGCCGATCGCGCCCGAAGCGCTCTACCGGCTCGGCGCGGCGCTGGGGGATCTGGGTCAGACCTCCGAAGCCTGCGTGACACTGGCCGAGGTTTCACTGCGGTTTCCCGGCAATGTCGCGGTCAGCGATGCTGAAGCGGCGCGTCAGGCGCTGAACTGTCCCTGATCCCGTGGCCGGCGCGGCCCTGACGGATCGGATTGCCGCCAGTCTCGGCCCGCTGCCGCCCGCGGCTCTGGGCATCGCGGTATCGGGCGGCGGCGATTCCATGGCACTGCTGCACCTGTTGCATGACATGGCCGACACGCGCGGCCTGTCGCTGCGCGCGGTCACCGTGGATCATGGCCTGCGCGCAGGCTCCGCCGAGGAAGCCACCGGGGTCGCCGCCTGCTGCGCGGCGCTGGGGGTTCCGCATGACACCCTGCAATGGGCCGATTGGGACGGCTCCGGCAACCTGCAGGCCGCGGCCCGGGATGCGCGCTACCGGCTCATGGCGGATTGGGCCGCGCGCCACGACATCGGGGCGATTGCCCTGGGTCATACGGCGGACGATCAGGCAGAGACTTTCGTGATGCGGCTTGCCCGGCGCTCCGGCGTGGACGGGCTGTCAGCCATGGCGCCCCATTCCGTGCGCGCGGGTATCGAATGGCTGCGCCCGCTGCTGGGCATCCACCGCGCGGAGTTGCGCGGCTACCTGCGCGAAAGGGGCATCGACTGGGTCGATGATCCGGGCAACGAGGATCCGGCCTTTGACCGCATCCGCATCCGCAAGGCGCTGGATACGCTGGCGGAACTGGGTATCGGCCGCGACGTTCTGGGCGAGGTCGCGGGCCATATGCGCAAGGCCCGGCAGGCGCTTGGCTGGCAGACCTATCTGGCCGCGCGCGAACTGGTGCATCTGGACGCGGGTTCCGTCGTGATCTGCGAACGCCGCCTGCGCACCCAGCCCGATGAAATTCAACGCCGCCTCATGGTGGCCGCGCTTGGCTGGGTCGGCGGTGCGGACTATCCGCCGCGCCGCGCCAGCGTGGCCCGCGTGCTGGAGGCCGTGTCGCAGGGCCGCCCCTGCACGGTGGACGGCTGCCAGATCCGCGTGATCGGTGGGCAGATCTGGGTGTTTCGTGAATTTGCCGCCGTCGAACGCCAGCGCGGCACGCCGGACGGGCTATGGGATTCGCGGTGGCGGCTGCACGCCAGCGGGGGCGGCGGCATGGGCCCGCTCCGCGTGGCGGCACTGGGCCCGGAGGGGTTGCATCAATGCCCCGAATGGCGCAAATCCGGCCGCCCGAGGGAGGTTTTGCTGTCCTCCCCGGCCGTGTGGCGGGCCGAGGAAGTGGTGGCCGCGCCCTTCGCAAACCGCCCCGGACAGTGGCACGCGGAAATCGACGGCGGCGAAGATGCCTTTTTTGCCGCACTATTATCGCATTGAACCTGCCCGCATGATCCCTATCTTAGGCGCGTGGTCATGACGCTTCGGCAAGACCCCATCAAATAGGAGAGTTTCCTTGGGAAATGTTCGGAATCTGGCATTCTGGGTCGTCCTGCTGCTGTTGATCCTCGCGTTGTTCAACCTGTTCAGCGGCGGTGGCAGCACGATGCAAAGCCGCGAAATCAGCTATTCGGAATTTGTGGCCGCGGTCGAAGGCGGTGACGTACAGAACGTCACGCTCGACGGGGAGCAAGTGCGCTTCCGCCGGTCCGACGGCAGCGATTACATCACCATCAAGCCAGAGGACGCCGAAACCACCAACCTGCTCACCGCGAATGACGTGCCCTTCCGGGCCGAACAGCAGGCCCAGTCCGGTTTCCAGACCTTCCTGATGTCGCTGCTGCCGGTGCTGCTGCTGATCGGTGTGTGGATCTATTTCATGAACCGCATGCAGGGTGGCGGAAAAGGCGGGGCCATGGGCTTTGGCAAGTCCAAGGCCAAGATGCTGACGGAAAAGCATGGTCGCGTTACCTTTGACGATGTCGCGGGCATCGACGAGGCCAAGGAAGAGCTTGAAGAGATCGTCGAGTTCCTGCGCAACCCGCAGAAATTCTCCCGCCTCGGGGGCAAGATCCCCAAGGGCGCGCTGCTGGTGGGCCCTCCGGGTACCGGTAAGACGCTGCTGGCCCGTGCCATCGCGGGTGAGGCGGGCGTGCCCTTCTTCACTATCTCGGGCTCCGACTTCGTCGAGATGTTCGTGGGTGTGGGTGCGTCCCGCGTGCGTGACATGTTTGAACAGGCCAAGAAGAACGCGCCCTGTATCGTCTTCATCGACGAGATCGACGCCGTGGGCCGCCACCGGGGTGCCGGCTATGGCGGGGGCAACGACGAACGCGAACAGACGCTGAACCAACTTCTGGTGGAAATGGACGGGTTTGAAGCCAACGAAGGTGTCATCATCCTCGCGGCCACCAACCGCCGCGACGTGCTGGACCCTGCGCTGCTGCGGCCCGGTCGTTTCGACCGGCAGGTCACCGTGCCCAACCCCGACATCAAGGGCCGCGAGAAAATCCTCGGCGTGCATGCCCGCAAGACGCCGCTCGGCCCTGACGTCGATCTGCGCATCATCGCACGCGGCACGCCCGGCTTCTCGGGCGCGGACCTTGCCAACCTCGTGAACGAGGCGGCGCTGATGGCCGCCCGGGTGGGTCGCCGTTTTGTCACGATGATCGATTTCGAACAGGCCAAGGACAAGGTCATGATGGGGCCTGAGCGCCGCAGCATGGTGATGACCGCCGAGCAGAAGGAAATGACCGCCTATCACGAGGCCGGTCATGCGCTGGTGGGGATGACCCTGCCCAAGTGCGATCCGGTCTACAAGGCGACGATCATTCCCCGTGGCGGTGCGCTCGGCATGGTGATGAGCCTGCCGGAAATGGACCGTCTCAACATGTTCAAGGATGAATGCCACCAACGTCTGGCCATGACCATGGCGGGCAAGGCGGCCGAGATCTTCAAATACGGCCCCGACTCCGTCTCTAACGGTCCGGCGGGCGATATCCAGCAGGCGAGCGCGCTGGCACGGGCCATGGTGCTGCGCTGGGGCATGTCCGATCAGGTCGGCAACATCGACTATTCGGAAGCCGCCGAAGGCTATCAGGGCAATACCGCCGGGTTCTCCGTTTCCGCGAACACCAAGGAGCTGGTGGAAAAGGAAGTCCAGAAGTTCATTCAGGACGGCTATGACCACGCCATGAAGATCATCACCGAGAAAGAGGTGGAGTTCGAGCGGCTGGCACAGGGCCTGCTGGAGTACGAAACGCTGACCGGCGACGAGATCAAGCGCGTGATGGACGGGCTGCCGCCCACCGAAGACCCGGGCGACGACACCCCCGATCAGGGCAGCGCGCCCAGCGTCACGGCGATCCCCAAGGCCAAGGGCAAGAAAACGCCCCCCTCCGGCGGCATGGAACCTGAACCGTCGGTCTGACGGAAACCATAAAGAGTTGCGAAAGGCCCCCACGCGGGGCCTTTTTCTTTTCGCGACAAGGCCCCTACCGCACCCGCCCGGAGTTAAGGCGCATCGCGCCGCCGGGTAGCGCCCGACCGCCCCCCGGGGCGGGCGCTTTGTCACCGCCCGTTGTCCTTTCGAACGTCCGAGACATGGGTGCACCATAAAGTGGCATCCATGTCGGTCGGCGATGCTGTCAGATTTTCTGAGTTTTTCAATAAAATCAGCCCATTATAACCGATGCTGCGCCTCGCACGAATGCCCGCTATTCCGGCTTCAATCTGACTATTTGAACCCCTGTCCAAGCGGTCGCCATGAAGCAGCCGCCAAGATAAAGATCCCTGTTGCTGCGGTCAGGAACGGCATTTTAAGCGCAGTCTCGCGAGCTAACGGACCTTCGGCTATGCTTACGATGGCACCGGAAACAACCAGCCCAAGAGGCATCATTCCCCATGCAAAAAGCCGATAGACGCTGTTAACCCGCCCTCTGATTTCATCGGACACGACACGCTGACGATAGGATATGGAAAGCGTGTTCCAAACAATGCCGCTGAGATAGAAAAAGAACATCGCAACGGAGACCGTGATTGGCCCCGGAGCGAAGGCGATCAGCAAGAACATCGGCGCTGAGGCGAGGTTCATCCACTTGGCCAGCACACCTGTTGGAAAAAGTTTCATCAGAGGGGCAACCGAGACGCCGCCGACAACTCCCCCGAAAGCTCCGACAGCGAGAATGAGACCGTAAGTCGTTGCGCCTGCATTCATGTTCTCTTGGACGTGCAGCACAAGTGCAATAACGGACATTTCGGCGAAGAAATTCCAGAAGCCGGTGATCAAGACAAGAACCCGCAACATTGGGTGACTCACGACAAACCGAAAACCTTCCATCAGCTCGTCTCGCCAATCTTGTGTCTTTTTTTCGCTTGGTTTGAAGTCCCCTTTTAGGGAAGCCGTCAGAAGTGCCGCAAACAAAAGCGCAATGGCGATTGCAAGAAATGGCAGAGGGACGAAGATGGCGACTATAAAAGCCCCGAGCGCGGGTCCCGCCATACTGTTTCCAACGGTTTCGATACTTCCAAGCAGTCCGTTGGCACGCTCAAGCTTCTCCGATGGGACAATCTTGGGAAGCATTGACTGTGCTGCATTGTCGCGAGCGACCTCCGCGCACCCTATGAGGAAACCGAGTGACAGTAAGCTCCAGTACAGGGTGGATCTCCCAATCCCGTCAATGACTGGCTCGGCAAGTGGCAAGCTCAGCATCATCGCGCCACCCGCCATACCATAGGCAAGAGTGCGGATCAGATCACAGAACACAATCAACCGCTTACGGTCCATGCGATCAGCAAGAATGCCGGAGGGTAGCGCGAACAGAACCCATGGAACGCGCAGCGCCGCAGGCAAGATCGCGATCCACAGGGGATCCCGTGTCAAAAGCGAAGCAATCCAGGCCCATGCGACGACAGCGATCCCATCACCAAGGTTTGCCAAACCGACGGCTGTACCAAACCGCGCAAAGGCGCCTGACTGATTATTCCGCGCATTATTCTCTACTGACACATCCGCCATAAACCCGTCCCTGCTCTAACTTGATTTAACCCCTGATACCTCCTCAGCTTAAGTTGAGGTCAAGTGGCTCGGAGGATTACAAGTGGCAAGCGAAATAGCGATAGGAGAGATTTCGGTGCGCCCCGGCGTTTCCACCCGCGGCCGGGCGCCGCCCCGCGGCACCGTCATCTAAGTCCAGAAGCGAACCCTCTATTCCCAGCCTCGGTATCGCTCACTCGAGGGTTGCAAGGCTCACCCGTGCGGGGCCTTCCCTTTTGCTCAGCCCCCGGGCACCCTGCCGCAACGAAAAGGAGATGCCCCATGCCCGCCCTGAAACCCACCGATCACCTCGCCACGATCACTTGGCTGGGGCTGGTAGAGGACAGTGGGAGCGATCTTTCCGCCCGTCCGCTCGACCAAGCCTTCGCCAGCTATGGTGGCTTCGAGGGCGATTGCCACGCCGGGCTGACGCGCCCTTCCTGTTCGCGCGTGACCGCCCAGCACCCCCGGGGGACGGAGATCCGCAACACCCGCCAATTGTCCATCGTGTCACAGGAAGAGCTCGCCCGGATCGCGGGAGCCATGGGCCTAGGCACGCTCGACCCTGCGCATGTGGGGGCCTCCATCGTGGTCTCGGGCATCCCCGATTTCTCCCACATCCCGCCGAGCGCGCGCCTGCAGGGCCGGAGCGGGGCAACGCTGGTGGTAGACATGGAAAACCGCCCCTGTGTCCTGCCGGGCCGGGTGATCGACCGGGAAGCGCCGGGCCTTGGCGCGCGGTTCAAACAGGCGGCGAAGGGACTGCGGGGCGTCACCGCGTGGGTGGAGCGTGAGGGACCGCTGACGCTTGGCGACAGGCTGCGCCTGCATATCCCGGACCAGCCGGTTTGGGCGGGGGATACCTGAAACGCAAAAGGCCGGGGTCACCCCCGGCCCTTGCTTCAGCCCCAGCTAAAGCGCCTTACATTGCGTGCGGATAGGTGTAGTAGACCACCGGCGCGCCCACTTCGGGATCGGACTTTTCGCCCGTGGCGGCTTCAGACCGCTCCATCGCGCGTTGGGCGCGGGCGGTGTTGGCTTCGGTCATCTCCTCGGGGGTCACGTCATCGGATTTGTCGGCATCGATGCTGTCGAACTCGCGGTTCAGCACATCGTCGATGTCGATAGGCTTCATGACCTCCACTTCGTATTCCTCGCTCGACAGGGCGCCGTCACGGTCGCTGTCCAGCACCATGAACATCCGCTTGGACCGGCTCACGACCTCTTCGAGCGGAACCGTGTCGAACTCCAGCTTTTCCTCGTCGGGCAGGCGGTAGACGAGGCGCTGCGCATCTTCCGCGGCTTCGGAGTCACCTTCCGCGGCCAGCCGGGCCCGGTCGAAGGCATAGCCGAGGTATTCGTCGCTGCTGATCATGCCGTCCTCATCCGCGTCCAGCATGCCGCTGTCCACGAGGTTGCCCTTTTCGCGCATGGGGTGCACATCCATGCCCACCTTGGCGCAGTTGACGTATTCGTCGCGGCTGATGCTGCCGCTCTTGTCGGCGTCCATCGCCACGTTGGAACGTTTGGAATAGGCTTCGATCTCGATCGGGCTGATATAGCCATCCCCGTTCACGTCCGTCAGGCTGTAGCCGCCGTCGCAGAACCCTGCGGTGTCCTTGTTGTCGCCCGCCTGCGCTGCCGTGCCGAAGGCCACGGTGGCGGCAAGTGCCGTCATGAGACTATGGGTCGTTTTCATCTTGCTTTCCTCCATACTGATTAACCACGAGGGTAAAACACCTGCTTCGGCGTGGGGTTCCGGCGTGTAGCCTTGCCTTGGCCGCCACCACCCCCGTTTCCGAAACGAAACCCGCAGCGACATCACGCCGCATCGGGGGCCGGAAATGTCGGAATTGCCGCCTTACCGCCGGGGGTTCGCGCTGTATGACGAAGCCAGCAACGCAGCCCGGGGACAACAGGGGATTCTCAGATGGCATTCAAGACCGACATTCAGATCGCACGGGAGGCCAAGAAGCGCCCCATTCAGGAAATCGGCGAAAAACTCGGCATTTCCAGCGATGATCTGCTTCCCTATGGCCATGACAAAGCCAAGGTCAGCCAGCGTTTCATCGACGGGGTGCAGGACCGGCCCGACGGCAAGCTCATCCTCGTGACCGCGATCAACCCCACCCCGGCGGGCGAAGGCAAGACGACGACGACCGTCGGTCTGGGCGACGGGCTGAACCGGATCGGCAAGAAGGCGGCGGTCTGCATCCGCGAAGCCTCGCTCGGACCGAACTTCGGCATGAAGGGCGGTGCGGCGGGGGGCGGCTATGCCCAGATCGTGCCCATGGAAGAGATGAACCTGCATTTCACCGGCGATTTCCACGCGATCACCAGCGCGCACAATCTGCTGTCGGCGATGATCGACAACCATATCTACTGGGGCAACGAACTCGATATCGACATTCGCCGCATCACCTGGCGCCGGGTGGTGGACATGAACGACCGTGCGCTGCGCCAGATCACCGCGAGCCTTGGCGGCGTGTCCAACGGTTTCCCGCGGGAAGCCGGTTTCGACATCACCGTCGCTTCCGAGGTCATGGCGATCCTCTGCCTTGCCAAGGACCTCAAGGACCTGCAGCAGCGGCTGGGTGACATGATCGTCGCCTACCGCCGCGACCGCACCCCCGTCTACGCCCGCGACATAAAGGCGGACGGGGCGATGACCGTCCTGCTCAAGGACGCGATGCAGCCCAACCTCGTGCAGACGCTGGAAAACAACCCCGCCTTCGTGCACGGCGGCCCCTTTGCCAACATCGCCCACGGCTGCAACTCCGTCATCGCGACGACCACGGCGCTGAAACTGGCGGACTACGTGGTGACCGAAGCGGGCTTCGGTGCCGATCTGGGCGCCGAGAAGTTCATGAACATCAAGTGCCGCAAGGCGGGCCTCGCGCCGTCGGTCGTGGTGGTGGTGGCCACCGTGCGCGCCATGAAGATGAACGGCGGCGTGGCGAAGGCCGACCTCGGGGCCGAGAACGTGGAGGCGGTGAAGCAGGGCTGCGCCAACCTTGGCCGGCATGTGGAGAACGTGAAATCCTTCGGCGTGCCCGTGGTGGTGGCGATCAACCATTTCGTCACCGACACGGATGCCGAGGTGCAGACCATCAAGGATTACGTCTCCGCCCACGGCGCAGAGGCGATCCTGTCGCGGCACTGGGAACTGGGCTCCGAAGGCTCGGCCGATCTGGCCACTCGCGTGGCGGAAATCGCCGATGGCGACAGCGCCAATTTCGCGCCCCTTTACGATGACGACATGCCGCTGTTCCAGAAGATCGAGACCGTGGCCAAGCGCATCTACCGCGCCGACGAAGTGCTGGCCGATCAGAAGATCCGCAACCAGCTGAAGGACTGGGAAGCACAGGGCTACGGCCATCTGCCGGTCTGTATGGCCAAGACGCAGTACAGCTTCACCACCGATCCGGACCGGCGCGGCGCGCCCACGGGCTTCGGCGTGCCGGTGCGGGAGGTGCGTCTGAGCGCGGGCGCGGGCTTTGTCGTCGTGATCTGCGGCGAGATCATGACCATGCCGGGCCTGCCGCGCGTTCCCTCGGCGGAGAACATTTGCCTCAACGCGGATGGTGACGTCGAAGGATTGTTTTGAGATACGATGCCGCGGGGGATCGACCCCCGCGGCACGAAGCCTCCGGCGGAAGTATTTCGGATCATGAGAAGAAGGGAAACAGGATGGCGGCGACGATACTGGACGGCAAGGCCTTTGCGGCAGATGTGCGCGGCCGGGTAGCGGATCACGTCCGCGCGCTGAAAGACCACCACGGCATCACGCCGGGCCTCGCCGTCGTGCTGGTGGGCGAGGACCCGGCCAGTCAGGTCTATGTGAAGTCCAAGGGCAAGATGACGGTCGAGGTCGGGATGAAATCGGTCGAGCAACGGCTGGATGCGGACACCTCCGAAGCGGACCTGCTGGCGCTGATCGACCGGTTGAACAACGACCCCGAGATCCACGGGATACTGGTGCAGCTGCCCTTGCCCGACCATCTGGACGAAGACCTCGTGATCAATGCCATCGACCCGGCAAAGGATGTGGACGGGTTCCATATCTCCAACGTCGGTTTGCTGGCCACCGGGCAGAAGAGCATGGTGCCCTGCACGCCGCTGGGCTGCCTGATGCTGCTGCGGGATCACCACGGCAGCCTGTCGGGGCTGGATGCGGTGGTGATCGGGCGCTCCAACATCGTGGGCAAGCCCATGGCGCAACTGCTGCTGGGTGACAGCTGCACGGTCACGATTGCCCATTCGCGCACCAAGGATCTGGGCGCGGTCGTTCGCCGGGCCGACATCGTGGTCGCTGCCGTGGGGCGGCCCCGGATGGTGCCGGGGGACTGGATCAAACCGGGTGCCACGGTGATCGACGTGGGCATCAACCGCATCGACGCGCCGGAAAAGGGCGAAGGCAAGACACGGCTGGTGGGCGATGTGGATTTCGACAGCTGCGCGCAAGTGGCCGGGGCCATCACACCGGTGCCGGGCGGCGTGGGCCCCATGACCATCGCCTGCCTGCTGGCCAACACGGTCACCGCCTGCTGCCGCGCCAACGGGTTGCCGGAGCCGGAGGGGCTGACGGCTTAACCGTCGCCCTTCGGTACCGGAACCACCGTTCCCTGCAAAAGCGCCACCTGCTTTCGGGTCTCTCCGGTGACGGCGTGCACCTCTGCCGTCACCACGCAGAGCCGCCGCCCTGCCTTGACCACGCTGCCGGTCGCCAAAAGGTAATCGCCGCGCGCCGGGGCCAGCAGGTTGATCTTCAGCTCCGATGTGACGACGTCCATCTCCGGCGGCAGCATCGTCAGTGCGGCATAGCCCGCCGCGCTGTCGCCGATGGCAAAGGTCAGACCGGCATGGCCGAACCCCTGCTGCTGCAGGGCCCCGGGTGATATGGGCGCGCGAACGCAGACCCTTCCGGGGGCGATTTCCGTGACTTCGGCCCCGAGGGTCGCCATCATCGTCTGGCTGGCAAAGCTGCGGCGGATGCGCCGGGCGGTCTCTTCGTCCACGCTCAGGCCCCGTACATCGGTACGGCGACCGGGCGGTTGCCCGTCAGGATCGCATGGGCATCGGCGCGCATCAGCCGGGTCAGCGCCTCTGACCCGCAGCGCAGCCCGCCGGTATAGGTGCCGAAGGCGGGCAGGATCAGCCGCGCGTCATCCACCAGAAAGGCGGGCCGCGAAATGCTGCGGCCCCGGCTGCGCACGCGGGCCTTGGGGTGATAATGCCCGGAGACCTCGCCCGTGGCCCCCGCTTGCGCGATATGCCGGAAGGTGAGCGGGCCGACGCGAAGCTCGGCCAGATGGGTGCCGCCCATGGCCACCGGCGCGGGGTCGTGGTTGCCCTCGATCCATGTCCAGTCCCGGCCCGCCTGCAGGGCAGCGATCCGGCCCCGCATGTCATCGGGCAGTGCTTGGGCGGCGGCACTGTCGTCGAAGCTGTCGCCCAAGCAGATGACATGGCGCACGGGCAGCCGCGCCAGATCGGCGGCGAGGCGGTTCAGCGTATCCAGCGTTTCATAGGGGGGCAGGGCCGTGCCGCCCCGGCGCAGGATGCGCTCCGATTTGCCCATATGCAGGTCGCTCACGCAGAGAAGTGCGGCATCGGCCCACCAGAGCGCGCCCGATCCCAGCGCAGTCAGATGCGCCCCGCAGAAAGTGAAATCATAGCCGTTCATGGTTCGTTCATCGCCGGTTTCGGCACGCCCCGCAAGGGTCAAAAGCCTGCGCGCCAGCGGGGCCTGTCCGAGGGCGGCGGGGTCAGCGCGGCAAGCCCTGACTGTTCCATCAGCCGCGCGGCTTCTTCGGCGAGCAGGCGTTCCTCCGCCGCGCCGCTTACCGGGACGCGGCCCATTTCCAGCAGCAGCGGGGCGGCGAGGGGGGTCACACGGCTGAGCACCCGGTGGTCGATGCGGTCGCCCACGCGGCCGATCATCTCTTCGATGCGCCCGAAATCGACCAGTCCGCGCAGCGCCTCTTCGCGGGTGATCTGCAGCATCAGGTGATCGGGATCATAGCGCAGCAGCGTGTCATAGAGGATATCGGAACTGAAGGTCGCCTGTCGCCCCGACTTGCGCGCCGAAGGGGTGTTGCGCTCGATCAGCCCGGCGATGGTGGCACAGGCGCGGAACGTCCGTTTCATCACCGCGTTCCCGGCGAGCCAGCCTTCCAGCCCCTCCTGCAACGCGGCGAGATCGAAGAGCGGCGCGGGGTCTTCCACGGCGTCCAGCCCCCAGATCAGCGTCGCATAATCGGTGGAGACGAAGCCCAGCGGGTGCAGGCCCATCTCCTCCATCCGCTTGGTGAGCAGCAGGCCCAGCGTCTGCATCCCGTTGCGCCCGGCGAAACCGTAGATGACCGTCTGCTGCCGCCCGTCATGCGGAAAGCTTTCGACCAACAGCCGCCCGGGCCGGGGCAATTCGCTGACCTCGCGCTGAAGGTGCAGCCACGCGGCGGTGTGTTCCGGCAGTTCGGGCCAGCTTTCCTGCGTGAACATGCGCTGCACCCGCGCCGAAAGCTGGGTGGAGGTGGCGAATTTCGTGCCCATGAAGGTGGCGATACGCGGTTTCTTGGCCGCGTCGCGGGATACTTCGACGGTCATTTCCCGCAGACCTTCGTATCGCACGATCTGCCCGCCGATCAGGAAGGTGTCGCCCTTGGTCAGCGTGGCGGCAAAGCCTTCCTCGATCTCGCCCAGGGGCTTGCCGCCGCGATTGCGGCGCATCCGCACCTTGAGCGTGTCGGTATCCTGTATCGTGCCGATGTTCATGCGGATGCGCTGCGCGCTGCGCGGGTCACGCAGACGCCAGCGCCCATCGGCGTCCTGCATGAGCCGCTGCCAGCGGTCATAGGCGCGCAGGGCGTAGCCGCCCGTGGCGCAGAAGGCGAGGCAATCGTCGAAGGCGGGGCGCGACAGCGCGGCATAGGCGCCGGCGCTGGTGACTTCGGCGAAAAGATCGTCGGCGTCGAAGGGTCCGGCGCAGGCGGTGATCAGGATATGCTGGCAGAGCACATCGCGCGGGCCGGGACCGCGCGGTTCCCCGTCCAGCTCGCCCGCCAGCACCGCCTCCAGCGCGGCCACGCATTCCACCACCTCGAAGCGGTTGGCGGGCACCAGCAGAGCCTTCGAGGGTGCGTTGTAGCGGTGGTTGGCACGACCGATGCGCTGGACCAGCCGCTTGACGTTCTTGGGCGCGCCGATCTGGATCACGAGGTCCACATCGCCCCAGTCGATGCCGAGATCGAGGCTGCCGGTACAGACGATGGCGCGCAGCTCGCCCCGGACCATGGCCGCCTCCACCCGGGTCCGCTGGGTCCGGTCGAGACTGCCGTGATGGATGCCGATGGGCAGGCCCTCATCATTGGCGAGCCAGAGGTTGTGAAAGAAGATTTCCGCCTGCGCGCGGGTGTTGTGGAATATCAGCGTTGTGTTATGGCGCTTGACCTCTTCCAGCACCGCGGGGATGGCATAGGCGGCACCGCCGCCGGACCATGGCGGCACCTCTTCGGTGCGCAGCATCCGGATGTCGGGGGCGGGCCCCGGATCGGCGAGCACGACCTCGCAGGGATCGGGGTGGCGCGCCATCAGATGCGCGATGGCCGCCGGGTCTTCCACGGTGGCTGACAGGCCCACGCGTTTGAGACCGGGGCAGATCGTCTGCAACCGTGCCAGCGCCAGCATCATCTGGTCGCCGCGCTTGCTTTCCGCCAGCGCGTGGATTTCATCGATCACCACGCGTTTGAGACCCGCGAACATGCGCGGCGCGTCTTCGTAGCTGACCAACAGGGCAAGGCTTTCGGGGGTGGTCAGGAAAATATTGGGCGGCTCGGCGCGCTGGCGCTTGCGCCGGGTCGCCGTCGTGTCGCCGGTGCGTTCGTCGATGGTGATGGGCAGACGCATTTCCTCGACCGGGGTGGTCAGGTTGCGCTTGATGTCCGCGGCCAGCGCCTTCAGCGGAGAGATGTAGAGCGTATGCATGCCTTCATGGCTGCCGTCCGCGAGGTCGAGCAGCGTGGGCAGGAATCCCGACAGCGTCTTGCCCCCGCCCGTGGGCGCGATGAGCAGCAGGGCAGGCGCCTCGGCCTTGTCCAGCATGAGCTGCTGATGCGGATGGATGGACCACCCCCGGGACGAGAACCAGTCGGCAAAGAGGGGTGGCAGATCGTTCATGGCCCGAGTGTAGCGCGCCCCCGCGCGGGGGCCAGCCCCCGCACCCCCGGGATTTCAGGCCATTTGGAAGGGGGCCGAGATCACTTCACGATGACTTCGTCTTTCACGAACATATTGGCCCAGGCCCTGTCGATGAGCGGCTTGGACATTCGGTAGGGGATGCCTTCGAAGTCGCAGATGGCGATCATCTGGTCGATCAGGAAGATCGGCTGGTAGTTGGCATAGACGTTGTCGATCGTCGGATATTTGACCTTGAGCAGATGAACGAGCGCTTCCTCGTCCAGCGCCATGTTGCGCTTCTTGGCGACCATGGCGAAGATCTTGAGGAAGTTCTCCTGATTGGGGCCGTCGATCTTGATCTTGAAGAAGATACGCCGCAGGGCCGCCTGATCGAAGATCTCGTTCGGGTGGAAGTTGGTAGAGAAGATCACCAGCGTGTCGAAGGGCACTTCGAACTTTTCGCCCGACTGTAGGGCGAGGATATCCTTGCTTTCCTCCAGCGGGACGATCCAGCGGTTCACGATGCTCTGCGGCGGTTCCTTCTGGCGGCCAAGGTCGTCGACGATGAAGATGCCGCCCGTCGATTTAAGCTGCAGCGGTGCCTGATAGGTCCGTGCGGTGGGGTTGTAGACGAGGTCCAGCATGTCGAGCGACAATTCGCCGCCCGTGATTACCGTGGGGCGTTCGCAGCGCACATAACGCATGTCGTAGCGGGTGACGCGGCGCAGCGATGTCGGGTCCTGCACCTCTTCTTCGGCGGCGGAATGGACGATGGGATCGTAGACGGTGATCACCTGGCCCGCGTATTCAATGGCGCGCGGCACATAGACCTTGTCGCCGAGCGCGTCGCGGATACCGTTGGAAATGGAGGATTTGCCGTTGCCGGGCGGCCCGTACATGAGGATCGACCGGCCCGCGGACACCGCCGGGCCGAGGTGGTCGAGCAGGCTGTCGGGCAGCACGAGGTGGCCCATGGCGTCGGTCAGTTGCTGGCGGCTGATCTGCAGGTTGCGCACCGACTGGCGTTCGACCTGTTCGCGGTAGACCGACAGCGGCACCGGCATCGCGCCGAAGTATTCCGATTGCGCCAGCGCATCCAGCGCGCGCGCCTTGCCCGCATCGGTCAGCTGGTAGCCCATCTCGTTGCCGTTGTTTGCATTGAGCGTGCCGGTCGCCTCCAGCAGTTGCTGGCCGCGCGCCATGTCCACCAGTTCCTGCGTCACCTGTATCGGCAGACAGACCGCCTTTGCCAGTTCGCTGACAAGGTTCACGTTCTTGCGAAAGATCGTCTTCAGCAGGATGTCCCGCATCATGACCAGCGGAATCCGCATTTCCTCGATGGAGCGGGGCGGGGGCGGCGCCATGACGGAGGTGGACTGGACGTTCATCTGGTAACTCCTTCAAAGGCGGGGAACACAGCGCGGATTAGCAGGGGAATGTGGCGGTATTCAGGCGCCATAGACGGCCCCGAGCGCCAGATAGGCGGCCAGCGTAGCGCCGAGGGCGAGACCCATGGGAAATTTCTTGCCGCGGTTCCAGCTTTCCCAATCGGGCGCCAGCCGCCGCAGCGGCGTTCTGGCGATGCCGCGGTGGGTGATCGCGGCGGCCAGCAGCACCGCCATGAAAAGCGCCATCAGCAGCCGCAGGTCCCCCAGTGCCACATAGGGCGCCCCGGCGGCGAGGAACTTCGCGTCGCCCGCGCCCATGGTGCCGACCGCGTTCAGCATGATCCCCAATACCAGCACGATGACGCCGGCCAGCAACCGCCAGAGATAGGTCTCGAACGGGAACAGGAAGGGGCCCATCAGGATGAAGACCAGCGCCAATGCGATGACCGCCTGATTGGTGATGCGCATCTGTGCCATGTCGGTATAGGCGACATAAAGGCAGAGCGGCAGGACGAAGGGCAGGAACCACAGCGCGGTCGTGGCCGGGATCGCCATGATCTATCCGGCGTTTTCAAGGGCCCGCAGGGAGCCGACCGCCGCTTCGAAATGCTGGGGGTGCGTTTCGATCGCATCGCGCAGCAGGCCCTTGCCGGTTTCCACATCGCCCTGTTTGATCGCCGACAGCGCCATGGTGTGCAGAAGCTGCGCGCGTTCGGTCTGATCCATCGGAATGACGGGGAGCGTGTAGTCGCGCTGCGCCCCGCGCGCCAGCACGAGGTTGTTCTTGGCGGTGAAGAGCCCGCCGTCCTGCCGGATCGCATCGCCGAAGAGCCGTTCGGCGGCAGTGTAATCGCCGCGCGTCAGCTTGGAATAGCCCCAGTTGTTCAGCACCCCGGCGGGCGTTGTCGTCAGCCCCACGGCGGTTTCATAGAAACTGTCGGCCTTGGCCCATTCCTCCTTGCTGTCGGCCACGATGGCTTCGAGCCGATAGCGTTCGAAGGTCTCATGGGTGGGGGGGATGGTATTCAGCGTGGCTTCGGCCTTTGCCCAGTCCCCCGCGCGGATCAGCGCGTCGGCGTGGTTCACCCGGTCGTCTGCTGTGGCGCCGGGCATGCGCGTTACCTTGGCCCATTCGACGGCGCCCTCGGTATGGCGCTTGGCCCGGATGAGAGAGCTGGCCAATCCGCGCTGGTGGTCGATGCGCTCTGGGTCGGCCTTGACGGATCGGGTGAAATAGGTGACCGCCTCGTTCGGGTCCGCCACGGTGAGCATCACGTCCGAAAGGTTGGTCTCATCGACGACATTGACGTCCTTGAAGGCGCGTTCGACGGTCGCGTTCGCGTTTCTTTCGCCGCAGCCTGCAACGGCGGACACGCCTGCAATGCAGACGGCCAGAAGTATCGGGTGGCGCATTTTGCGTCCTTTTTCACTGCTCTCGCCGGTTACGGCAGTGGTCGGATCCGGTAATCCCCGGCCCCGCGCCGCACCAGTCTGTAATCGCTGTCCTCGGCCTCGTTCATATCAGAATTTTCCAATTTTGCGAGTGCCAACCGCAGATTGTCCCGGATTGCGTCACTTTCGCCATTGTCGAGCGCATAGGCCTTGCGGAAGACCTGTTGCGCCTCGGCGAACTTGCCGCGTTCCATCAGCACCACGCCGAGGTTGTTCCAGATTTCGGGGCGCTCCGCGTCGGCCTCCGTGGCGCGGCGCAGCAGGGTTTCGGCCTGTCCCAGCCGCCCGAGGCCGAGGTTGGCGGAGCCGAGGCCCGAAAGGATCTCTCCGGTGATGCCACCCCCGGCCAGCGCGCTGCGGTTGAAGGCTTTGATCGCCAGTTCGAACTCCCCCGCTTCGATCAGGCGGTGGCCCACTTCCACGCCGTCCTCCATCGCCGCCCCGGTCGCGACACCGGGGGCGAAGGGCCCTTCGCCAGATGCGGGAAAGCCGCCCGAAGAACAGGCGGCCAATCCGATGAGGATGAAGAGGCAGGCGGCGCTGCGTGCCGCCTGCCTGAACTGCATGTTGATTATTGGCCTGCTCCGCCCATTTTTCCCAGTTGCGTGATGCCGTGCACGGAAGGGCCGACCAGAATGATCAGCAGCGGCGGCACCGTCAGCATCATTGTGGCGAGGGTCATCTTGGTTGGCAACTTGTTTGCCGCTTCCTCGGCGCGCATCACGCGCTTGTCGCGCATTTCGCCGGCATAGACCCGGAGGGCATCCGCGATCGAGGTGCCGAAAGCCGCCGACTGGATCAGCACGGTCACGAAGGAAGACACGTCCTGCACGCCGCAGCGTTCGCCCATGTCGTTGAGAACGCTGATCTTGTCCTTGCCGGCCTTCATCTCGTAGGCGACGATTTCAAACTCGTCCGCCAGCGCCTTGTAGGAGGCGCGCAATTCACGCGCCACCCGCACGATGCACTGATCCAGCGACTGGCCCGCTTCGACACAGACGAGCATCATGTCCAGCGCATCGGGAAAGCCGCGCTCGATCTCCTGCTTGCGCGTCTCGGCGCGGCGGTTGACCCAGTATTTCGGCAGGAAATACCCGATGCCGCCGGGGCCCACGGTGTACATCATGGTCTTCTGGGTGCTCAGGCCTTCGCCGCCGCCCAGAAAGTTGACGTAGACGATCCCCAGCACCAGCCCCAGGATACCCAGCGCCATCTGCGCAAAGTAGAAGATGCGGACCGCGTCGCGTGACTGATAGCCCGCCTGCCGCAGCAGAAGTTGCTTGGCGCTCAGCTCGTTCACGTCCTCGGGTTCGAGGAACTTGGCGAATTTCTGAAGCTGTTCGTTCCGGTCAGACTGACGCAGCTGCTTCTTGCCCTCCGCCGTGTTCGGCACGGAGGAGGCGCGTTTGAGCTTGGCCAGAGGATCCTCGGGCTGGCGCAGCATCATCAGCAGGGTGATCGCGATGAGAACGATCCCCAGCGCGCCCGCGATGATGATCAGCCCCAGAGGGCCGAGAACCTCGGTCGCGCGGGCGTTGAGTTCGAGCAGGATGTCCATTCTTCGAAACCTCTCAGACCTTGATGTCGGTCAGCACGCGCATGACCAGCAGGTTCACCGCAAGGAAGATCCCCACGAGGAAGCAGGCGGGGATGAAGAGCGCGTGATCGCGCACTTCGTCGTAGTAGTTGGGATCGCCCACGTTGATCACGATCAGCGCGAGGATCGGGAAGGCGGAAAGGAACTTGCCGGACCATTTCGCCTCTGCCGTGATTGCCTTTACCCGGCGGAACAGGCGAAAGCGCGCCCGGATCACCTTGGCCAGCCCCGCAAGGATTTCCGCAAGGTTGCCGCCCGATTGCTGCTGGATCGTCACGGCGACGGCGAGAAAGCGCAGATCCTGCATGTCGAGCCGTTCGGCCATGTCTTTCAGCGCTTCGCCCACGTCCCGGCCATAGGCGGATTCGTCCGCGATGACCCCGAATTCGGACGCCAGTGGGTCCTGCACCTCTTTCGAGACGATGGAGATCGCATTGCTGAAAGGATGGCCCACCCGCAGGCTGCGCACCATCAGTTCGACGGCGTCGGGCAATTGCTCTTCGATCATGGCCATGCGCTTGTTGGCCTTCGAAGAGATCCAGAAATAGACCCCGCCCACGCCGATGACGACGCTGAGCATGGCGCGCACCCCCGGTTCGGTGCTGGTGCCGATGGTCAGCCCCATGAAAGCGGCGGCGGAAACGCCACCCATGATCATGATGAGCTGCTTTGGCGTGAAGGCGATGGCCGCTTTCTGCGCCTTTTCGGCCAGCAGCGAATAGAGCGGGATGGATTTCGCCTTCATGTGCTGCTGCATTTCCTTGCGCAGCTTGTCCAGCACCTCTTCACGGCGGGTGCCTTTTTCCAGCATCTCAAGGCGGCGGTTTACCCGGCTGTTGAGGCTGATCGACTTGCCGAAGGCGACAAGATAGAGCCCCTCGACGAGGACGAGAACGCCCACGAAGATCAGGCCATAGATGATGGGTTCGGCGCTCATGTCCTGTTCCTTACTGGGCCGCGACGGGTTCGTAGATGGACGAGGGCAGGTCATAGCCCCACATCCGGAAGCGTTCGGCGAAATGGCTGCGCACGCCGGTGGCCGTGAAATGCCCGATGATCTTGTTTTCGGGCGTCAGCCCCACGCGCTGGTAGCGAAAGATTTCCTGCATGGAGATCACGTCGCCTTCCATGCCGGTAATCTCGGTGATGGAGGTCATGCGGCGCGAACCGTCCTGCAGGCGGCTGGCCTGCACGATGAGGTTCACGGCGCTGGAGATCTGGCTGCGCACCGCCTTCAACGGCATTTCGATGCCCGCCATGGCGATCATGTTCTCAAGGCGCGACACCCCGTCCCGGGCGGAGTTGGCGTGGATCGTCGTCATCGAGCCATCATGGCCGGTGTTCATGGCCTGCAGCATGTCGATTACTTCCTCGCCGCGCGTCTCGCCCACGATGATGCGGTCAGGGCGCATCCGCAGCGCGTTCTTGAGGCAGTCGCGCGGCGATACCTCGCCCTTGCCTTCGACGTTGGGCGGGCGGCTTTCCATGCGGCCCACATGCGTCTGCTGAAGCTGCAGTTCGGCGGTGTCCTCGATCGTCAGGATGCGTTCGGAGTTGTCGATGAAGGACGACAGCGCGTTCAGCGTCGTGGTCTTGCCCGACCCGGTGCCGCCCGACACGATGATATTGAGCCGCGTGGCCACCGCTGCCTGAAGATAGGCGGCCATTTCTTCCGAAAAGGCACCGAAAGCCACCAGATCGTCGATGCCCAGCTTGTCCTTCTTGAACTTCCGGATCGACACGAGGCTGCCGTCCACCGCGACGGGCGGCACCATGGCGTTGAAGCGCGAGCCGTCCTTCAGACGGGCGTCCACGTAGGGGTTGCTTTCGTCCACCCGGCGGCCCACCGCGCTGACAATCTTGTCGATGATCCGCAGCAGGTGCCTTTCATCCTTGAAGGTCACGTCCGTCAGTTCGAGCTTTCCGCCCCGCTCCACGAAGATCTGCTGGGGGCCGTTCACAAGGATGTCGTTGACGGTCTCGTCCTTCAGCAGGGTCTCCAACGGGCCAAGGCCTGTGACCTCATCGTAGAGTTCGGAATTCAGCGTCATGCGGTCTTCGCGGTTCAGCACGATGCCCTTCTCGGCGAGGATCTCCACCGCGATGGCGTTGATTTCCTGCCGCAGGTCCTGCTCGCTCGCATGTTCGAGCGCGCTGAGGTTCAGGTTGTCCAGCAGCGCCCGGTGCAGTTCCAGCTTGATGTCGCTCATCCGCTGCTTGCGCTTGAGGTCCCGGTCCAGCGGCGCTGCCATGGCGGGGGCGGCGACACGGCGCATGCTTGCGACGGGCTGGGGCGCCGCCTTCGGTGCCGCCGTCGCAATGGGCGTAACCGTTGCCGGCTTTTCCTGCTTCGGGGCAGGGGCCGCGCCGCCGGGTTTCTTGTACTTGGAAAACATCAAACGCTCACTTTCTGCAGGGGGGATCAGGCAGCCTTCGCCTCATCGCCCTTGAGGTCATGGATAGAGGCTGCAAGTTTCGCGATTTCGCGCCGCAGCGGGTTCTTCGCCGCCGAATTGGCCAGCGGCAGACCGTGGTCATTGGCCTGCGTGATCTGCTTGCCGCCGTCGGGCAGTTGTACGTCGATGGAGATGGAGAGGGACTCCGCCATCCGCTTCACCCGGCCCTTGGCGCTCAGATCGGTGAACTTGGGCGCCCGGTTGAGAACATAGCGCAGCTTTTCCACCGGCAGATCCTCCGACTGGAGCGCCCGCTTGAACCGCAGGACGTTCTGGGCGCAGCGCATGTCCAGTTCGAGCGTGGCGAAATAGATATGCGCCGTGTTCAGCACCGTCTCGCTCCACTGGACGAGCGTCGACGGCATATCGACGACGACATAATCGAACTGCTCGCGCGCCATGGTCAGAACCCGCTCCACGTCTTCCGCGCCGATCAGGTCCAGCGGCAGCATCTCGGTCGGGGCGGTCAGCACATGCAGCTTCTCGTTGTAGGTCTGCAGCGACTGGCCAAAGGTCTCCTCGTCCATGTTCTCGGTGTCCGACAGCATTTCAAAGACCGCCTCGCGCCGGGGCAGGTCGAGGAAGGTCGCGACAGCGCCATATTGCAGATCGAGGTCCAGCAGGCAGACCGAGGGCGGGTTCTTCTTGTCGGCGGTCGCCAGTTCCCACGCAAGATTCACCGCCATGGTGGTGGCGCCGGTGCCGCCCGCCAGCCCGTGCACGACGATCACGGCGCCGTCCTTCTGGGCGCCCGCCTTCAGGTGCGGCGTCTGGCCTTCGTCGCGCGGGGCCTCTTCGGCGGTGCGCAGCTTTTCGATCGCCTGGCCCAGTTCGCCTTCGGGCAGCGGATAGGGCACGAATTCATCCGCCCCCTGCCGCAGCAGCGAATGCAGCGACGCGGTGGTCACATCCTCGGCGATCAAGATCACCTTGATGCCCCGCGCCTTGGCCTGGGTGACGATCTCGGTCATCAGCACGAGGTTCTGCTCGTCGGATTCGTCCATCGCCAGCGCGATGAATTCCAGCGAAGCGGCTTCGTCCTGGCCGAAAAAGGCCAGCGCCTCGGCAAAGCCCAGATCGCCCCAGCTTTCACCAAGGGCGGCTTCCATGTCCTCGATCAGCAGGTCGAAGTTCTGCACGTCCCGGCTGACGGTACATGCGATGATCGGTGTTGTTTCAGGTCGTGGCGTATCGCTGCTCATAGCCTTCTCATCCTTCGTAACCGAGGGATCCGGGGGAGGTCATGCACCGATCTTCTGTCGCGTCGGCCGCCCGCTGATCCCGTGGCCGCGACGGTCGCGGCACACATCTGTCCTATGAGGCAGGTTTTCGCAGGAGTTTGAGGCAGGAATGGGGCCAGAATACCTCTATTGTAGGATATTATGAAACGATGGCCCCGATTGCACCTGGATTGATCAGACCACCCCCGGTCGCCGTTTCATGGGGCCGGGGCAGGGGG
>NZ_LWEX01000543.1 GCF_001634885.1 Sulfitobacter sp. HI0040
TCCGGGCCACCGGGATCAAATCCTGCGCCCCCTTCATCGCCTCAAGCCGCCCGGAAAACATCAGGCGCAGGGGAGCGTCGCTCAGCAGATGATCCCGACGGGCGGCCATATCGTCCTTCGTCGCGAAAAGCCGGGGGGTCATGCGATTATCGAGGTAGAGAAGGCAGCCGGGATCGTAATGGCTGCACAACCCAAGAGCCGGGTAGCCGTTGGCCTGCAGCGAATCCATCTCGGCCAGAAACCTGAGCCTTTTGCGGTGGCGCAGGCGCAGCCGCAAATTTCTGACAAGCCTGCGGGGCCAGTTCCGCCCCTGCTCGGCGGCATTGATGTCCAGCCGGGTTGCCAACGTATATTCCAACGTCCCCGCGAGCCGCGCCTCGGTGCCGCGCAGAAGTGGCTCAAGCGCAAGGTTGCGGTCATCGTCAGCACTGCACTGGATGATGTCATAGCCCGCAAGATCGGCGACCGTGATCGGGGCATCTGCCTCTATCACCTTCAGGCCAAAGTTCGCGGTTTCGGGATCGTAGCGGGTGGTTCCGAAAGGGATCGTGCCCGTGAAACGCCGCAGCAGGCAATCGAATTGCCCGGGAAAGAAATTCGCCTGCACCGTCATTCCGGTGGCGAACTTAGTGTCCAGGTAAATATCGGGGCCATCGACGACGGCAGGGGCGGGGGCGATCATCAGGGCCTTAAGCTCGGACATCCAACCGCCGCCTCACATGAAAAGAAGCAGCCGGGGATGTCCCCGGCTGCTTCCTCGTAACTTAGGCCAGTTCGACCTCGGCGCCAGCTGCTTCCAGCTTGCTCTTGATCTCTTCGGCTTCGGCCTTGTCGATGCCTTCTTTGATCTTGCCGCCGGCTTCGACCAGGTCCTTGGCTTCTTTCAGGCCAAGACCGGTGATGCCGCGCACTTCCTTGATCACGTTGATCTTGGATGCGCCCGCGTTCTTCAGAACGACGTCGAATTCGGTCTTCTCTTCCTCGGCAGCACCGCCGCCATCGGCCGGGCCCGCCATCATCACTGCGCCGCCTGCGGCGGGCTCGATGCCGTACTCGTCCTTGAGGATTGTCTTCAGTTCTTGTGCTTCAAGCAGTGTCAGACCAACGATCTCTTCTGCCAGTTTCTTCAGATCAGCCATGTTCAGCTCTTTCCGTTAAGATATGTGTATTCCAGCGACGGCACTCGGCCACTCACCGGCTTGACGTATTGCTTCAGGCAGCCGCCTTGTCCTCGATCGTGGACAGGATGGATGCGATGTTGCTTGCAGGTGCGCCAATGGCCCCGGCGATGTTCGAAGCGGGTGCGCCCAGCATGCCCGCGATGGTGGAGATAAGCTCCTCCCGCGAAGGCATCTTGGACACCGATTCAACACCGGCGACGTCCAACGCGTTTTCACCCATCGCGCCGCCGAGAATCACGAACTTCTGATTCTCTTTGGCGAATTCCTGAGCAACCTTGGCCGCGGCCACGGGATCCTCAGAGTAGGTGAGAACGGTCATACCCGACAGAAGGTCTGCGATGCTTGCGCAGGGCTTTCCTTCAAGGGCGATCTTGGCGAGCCTGTTCTTGGCAACACGCACGGATCCGCCGGCAGCGCGTGCGCGCGCCCGGAGGTCCTGCATCTCAGCAACTGTCAAACCGACGTAGTGGCTGACCACGACGACGCCAGAGCTTTCAAAGATCTGGCCGAGCTCTTCGACCAGTTGTTCTTTTTGTGCTCTATCCACAGTTACACTCCAATTTACGGAGGTGTGACCCCCCGGCTCGTTTTGCCAGACATATGTCTGACGTTGGGTCCTACGGGTCCTTCCCAAGACAGCCCGAGGAAATCCTCGAAAAGTCGTGTTCATTCCCCGTCTCAGGCAGGAATTATGAATGCGACCGCATCCACCCGCCGTCTCGGACGAAGCGCAAAAAGCGCCCGACGAATCGCGCGCTTTCTGACGATTGAGGGGATAGTGCGGTTGGCGCGGTTTGCCAACACGAAATCTGTGGCAGGTTCAGTCCCAGCGGGACATATCGGCCACCAGTGCCTCGCGGAAACGCTCGAACCGGCGATTGGCCTTGCCCCAATTGAAGACATAGCCAGCATCCGGCACCCGCCAGCTTTCGCCGTAGTTCGATGCGAGGACCGCTTCGGCATCCGCAGGGATCGGCAGGCCGGTTTTCGCGCAGGATGTTAGAGGGACCACCGCCCCAGCGGGCACCGTCCCGAAGGTATGCGGATAGATATAGGCCCGGCCATCGGCGATCCAGCCGGGGAAAAGGTCGATGTTTATCCCGCTGCTGCCGCGCAACTTGAAAACACCCTGGTTGCGCTTGGGCGGCTTTGGAACCAGCTTTGCGGCTCGCAGGGCATGATATGCCGCAATCCAGGCCTCCGCGGCTTCCTCCATCGTACCCGCTTCCAGCATCAGGCAAAGGTCCAGATCGTCGTCGTGGGCGATCAGTGCGCCTTCGCGGACAGCGCCGAGAAGTGTACCGGAATTGATGAAACACGGCCCCGCCACCCGCGTGACCGCATCGACAGCAGCGGCGACATCAGCCCAGATCGGCGCATGGTCCACAAGATCGAAATAGACCACCGGCATGAACCCTTCGAAGGAATTTCCCCGCTCTTCGAACGTCAGCACCAGTTCCTGAAACTCGCGGAATGCCGCGCTTTGCCCCGCCCCCAACCGCACGCGGGACAGGCGCCACAACGGCTTCCGGATGCGTTTCGCAGGTTTGCCGTCGCAAAGGGCCAACAGGATCCCAAGCTCCATCGCCGCCGGGTCGTCGCCGGGAAAGTCGGGCAGATCAAGCTGTGTGAGCCTGGCGCGTGCCGCCACCACATCGTAGGCCCCCTGCCCGCTTTTGACATGGGCGAGGATTTCTTCCCTCAACTCCGCGACCTGTTGCTGGGCCTCTGCCTTTTTCGCGTCCTGTCCCGGCATCCCTGCTCTCTCGCTCTGGTTATCCATTCATTGATAGAAGCCGAATGGCCGGGCGACCAGCATCATGCGGGACTTGCCACCCGCCAAAACGACAAAGGGCGCCGAAAAGGCGCCCTGTCTCTTTGCTTCAACCTTGCGTCATTCCGCGACGGCGTTATCCACCTGAACGGAAACGCCCGGCCCCATGGTGGAACTGAGGTTGATCTTCTTCATGTATGTGCCTTTGGAGCCGCTGGGCTTGGCCTTGGAAACGGCACCGACGAAGGCGCGGATGTTCTCGACCAGTTTCTGCTCGTCAAAGCTCAGCTTGCCAACGCCGGCATGGACGACACCGCCCTTTTCGGCCTTGAACTGCACTTCGCCGCCCTTGGCTGCCTTGACCGCGTCGGCCACGTCCATCGTCACCGTGCCGACCTTGGGGTTCGGCATCAGGTTGCGGGGGCCCAGAACCTTACCAAGACGACCGACAATCGGCATCATGTCCGGCGTGGCGATGCAACGATCGAAATCGATCTTGCCCGACTGAACGGTTTCCATCAGGTCCTCGGCGCCGACGATATCGGCACCCGCTTCTTTCGCTTCCTCGGCCTTCGGGCCGCGGGCGAAGACGGCAACGCGCACATCCTTGCCAGTGCCGTTGGGCAGACCCACAACGCCGCGCACCATCTGGTCCGCGTGGCGCGGATCAACGCCGAGGTTCATGGCGATTTCCATGGTTTCGTCGAACTTCACGCTGGAGTTCTTCTTGATCAGGCTGACCGCTTCCTCGACGGTGAGGTCTTCCTTGCCGGCGAATGCTTCGCGGGCCGCTTGGGTACGCTTTCCTACTTTCGCCATCTTACTTAACCTCGATGCCCATGGACTTCGCGGAGCCCAGAATGATTTTCATTGCGGCTTCAACGTCCACCGCGCTCAGGTCCTTCATTTTCGCTTCGGCGATTTCGCGCACCTGCTTCGCCGTCACCGTACCGACGGTTTCGCGGCTGGGCGTCTTGGCGCCGGAGTTTACCTTTGCAGCCTTCTTCAGATAGTAGGACGCGGGCGGCGTCTTGATATCCATCGTGAAGGACTTGTCCTGATAGTAGCTGATCACGGTCGGGCACGGTGCGCCGGGCTCCATATCCGCTGTTTTGGCGTTGAACGCCTTGCAGAATTCCATGATGTTGATGCCGCGCTGACCCAATGCGGGGCCCACGGGCGGGGACGGGTTGGCTTGCCCCGCCTTGACTTGCAACTTCATCGTACCGACGAGTTTCTTGGCCATTGGCCTTCTCCTTTTTCCAACACCTCCGGGACGCGTCCCTCGGGCTGTCTGTTGCCGTGGTCCGGCCCGGACACCGCGGTGCCCCTGCCTCCCACATGAAACGGCCCCGGGGGACCGCAGGGCCGCTGACGCGGCCCGTTACTCACATCTGCTTGTTGACCTGAGTAAATTCCAGTTCGACCGGGGTTTCCCGGCCGAAGATCGAGACCATGACCTTCAGGCGCTGGTTCTCGTCGTCGACTTCCTCGACGGTGCCGTCGAAGTTCTCGAACGGGCCATCGGCCACCTTGATCTTCTCGCCGATCTCGAAATGGATCAGGGTGCGCGGCGTGTCCTCGCCTTCCTGAACGCGGCCAAGGATCGCCTGAACCTCGGCATCGCGCATCGGCATGGGCCGCCCCTGAGGGCCAAGGAACCCGGTCACACGGTTGATCGAGTTCACTAGGTGATAGCCCCGGTCGGACATCTCCATGTGCACCAGCACGTAGCCTGGCATGAAGCGCCGCTCGGTAGTGACCTTCTTGCCCCGGCGCACCTCGATGACTTCTTCGGTGGGCACCAGAACCTCGTCGATCTGATCCTCCAGCCCCTGCTCCTCCACGGAGGTGCGGATCTGTTCGGCGATCTTCTTTTCGAAGTTCGACAGGACGCTGACCGAATACCACCGTTTTGCCATCTGATCCTTGTCCTTGTCTTAAACGCGGCCCCTTGGCCTGCGTCAAAATTCCCGAATATTCATGTCGATGGGCCGAAGCCCCTGCCTGAAACGGAAAATCGGCGCGCAACTCGAATCGCCGCACGCCCATCGTTCAGGTCTGGCCCGCCAATAGACTGCACGCCATCATGATTCAAGTGGTGGACGCGCATTTCGAACCGATGGTCCGCCTCAGCCGAACATCCCCAGCACGGCGGTCAGCCCACCGCGTATGATGATGTCCACGATTGCGAAGAACACGGCCGTCAACGCGGCAAGGATGAAGACCATGACAGTGGTCAGCATCACTTCCCGGCGGGTCGGCCAGACGACCTTCGCCACTTCGGCCCGTACCTGCTGGATGAACTGAAGAGGATTGGTTGTGGCCATGACGCGTTTCCTGTTTTGCCGATTGGCCGGATGTAGCGATATTGCGCGCCCTGTTCAACCCTGTCCCGCGCCGTCGCTGCGGATCAGGCCGCCCTCTTCTTCGCGTCACAGGCGGGATCGGGGCCCCCGGGACGCAGATCGTTTTGCGCGGCGTGATCCAGAACATTCAAATCCGGCAGATAGAACGCATCGACCGCCCCCTCGGGAAAGCGATCCAGAAATGCGTCCCACTGGCAGGCAAAGGCATCCAGACCGGCATAAAGACGCGCCGCCCGTTTCGGATTGCGCCGGTGCATCGCGCCGAACAGACGGGTCAGATGGTACATGACGCGCTCCTCCCCCACAATCATCAGAGCGCCGCAAAGGATCATCCCCAGTATCGCAAGCACCCCAATCGTCATGATCGGCTGCATTACCGTGAACCAAAGGACAACGGGCAGAACCAGATGCCATGCCCGCACCCCTCTTCGGGCACCGCGCACCGGAGACTCGTCCAATAGGTCCGGTTGGGGCCTTTCGCGTTTCAGACGGGCCGATTTCCCGGGGCGGTTCGCCTTTGCACCCTCCTGCGAAAGAGGCACGAAGGCCCGGCGCAAGCTTCCATCCGTTTGCGGGGAATATTCTGTCCGATCAACCATTTCACTCTCTCCGGCATAGGCAACGGCAGCTGCATAAGCGCGCCATGCGACCGAATAACGGCAAAACGGAGACTGGATGAAGAAAATGCAACCTGAGGTGCAGTCGGATTATCGATTGAAGGAAGAACTGGCAGGGGCTGAGGGACTCGAACCCACGACCCTCGGTTTTGGAGACCGATGCTCTACCAACTGAGCTAAACCCCTATGCCGGTGGATTGCCTAGTCCCAATCGCCGGATGGATCAAGGGCAGATCGCGCCCGCAGCCCCAAAAACCGCGCCGAGGAGGAACGGCGCGGCAGGGTGAGACGTTGAACCGGGACAACGAAATTTTAACGAAAGGGATTACACCATGGCCATGAACAGCCTCAAAGACGTCTATCACGATCAACTTCAGGACCTGCACAGCGCATGCAAACAGTCGCTCGAAATCACGAACGAACTGGGCCGCGCCGCGAAGGATGAAGAACTGTCCAAGGCACTGATCGCCGGGAGCGAGGGGATCTCGCGCGGCATGGACGTGCTGAAAACCATCTGCGCCCGGCACGACATCGACCCCGAAGGAGAGCATTGCAAGGGCATGGAAGGCCTCGTCAAAGAGGCGAAAGCACATGCGCTCGACGAAAGCTTCGGCGATGACGACACGCGCGACGCAATGATCATCACCCAATACCAGCGCATGGTTCACTATGCGCTTGCCGGGTACGGCTGCCTCGTGGCCTTCGCCAACCGTCTGGGCAAGGACGAAGACGGCGCCGAACTTCAGGCGCAGCTTGACCATACCTATGACGGCGACCGTCACATGACCCAGATCGCCACCGGCGGCATCAACAAGGCAGCCGTCTGACCCCCCTTCCAAATGGCAAATCATCCCGGGGGTCCGGGGGCAGCGCCCCCGGCCTCGCCCGGCATCCAACAACGCAAAAGGGCCACCCCCACTGGGGATGGCCCTCTTTCTGTCTGACAGGCGGTAGGCCCGAGGGCTTACTCGGTGATCTTGCTCACCACGCCGGCGCCCACGGTGCGACCGCCTTCGCGGATGGCGAAGCGCAGACCGTCTTCCATCGCGATCGGGGCGATCAGTTCCACGTCGAACTGCAGGTTGTCACCCGGCATCACCATCTCGGTGCCTTCGGGCAGCTGAACCGTGCCGGTCACGTCCGTGGTCCGGAAGTAGAACTGCGGGCGGTAGTTGGCGAAGAACGGCGTGTGACGGCCACCCTCTTCCTTGGTCAGGATATAGGCCTCGGCAGTGAACTTGGTGTGCGGCTTCACGGAGCCGGGCTTGCACAGCACCTGGCCACGCTCAACGCCTTCACGGTCGATACCGCGCAGCAGCGCGCCGATGTTGTCGCCCGCTTCACCACGGTCCAGCAGCTTGCGGAACATCTCGACGCCCGTGCAGGTCGTCTTCTTGGTGTCGCGAATGCCGACGATCTCGATCTCGTCGCCCACGTTGATCACGCCACGCTCAACGCGGCCCGTCACAACCGTACCACGACCGGAGATCGAGAACACGTCCTCGACCGGCATCAGGAAAGGCTGGTCCACGGCGCGCTCGGGCGTCGGGATGTAGTTGTCGACCTCTTCCATCAGCTTGCGGATCGACTTCTCGCCGATCTCCTCGTCACGGCCTTCCATTGCCGCCAGCGCGGAACCGGGAACCACGGGGATGTCGTCGCCGGGGTATTCGTAGGAGGACAGCAGCTCGCGGATCTCCATCTCCACCAGCTCGAGCAGTTCCTCGTCGTCCACCTGGTCGACCTTGTTCATGTAGACGACCATCGCCGGGATGCCGACCTGGCGGCCCAGCAGGATGTGCTCACGCGTCTGGGGCATCGGGCCGTCGGCCGCGTTCACCACCAGGATCGCGCCGTCCATCTGCGCCGCACCGGTGATCATGTTCTTCACGTAGTCGGCGTGGCCGGGGCAGTCCACATGCGCGTAGTGGCGTGCTTCGGTCTCGTATTCCACGTGCGCGGTGGAGATCGTGATGCCGCGGGCCTTCTCTTCGGGCGCGCCGTCGATCTGGTCGTAGGCGCGGAAGTCGCCGAAGTACTTCGTGATCGCCGCCGTCAGCGTCGTCTTGCCGTGGTCAACGTGACCGATCGTGCCGATGTTTACGTGCGGCTTGTTACGTTCAAACTTTGCCTTTGCCATGATTTGGCTCCTTTGGTTCTGTGTTGGACGGCGGACAGAAATCCACCCTACGGTTTGGGGTAGGGCGGGGTTTTCCCCGCCATCCCGTTAAGCGAATTTGGACTGGATCTCTTCCGAGATGTTCTGCGGAACCGGCTCGTAGTGATCGAACTGCATGGTGAAGTTCGCACGACCCGAAGACATCGACCGCAAGGTGTTGATGTAGCCGAACATGTTGGCCAGCGGCACGAAGGCATCGATCGCGATGGCGTTGCCGCGCGTATCCTGACCCTGCACCTGACCACGACGCGACGTGAGGTCGCCAATGATGCCACCGGTATATTCCTCGGGCGTCACAACCTCGACCTTCATGATCGGTTCCAGCAGCTTGGCGCCGGCCTTCTTCATGGCTTCGCGCATCCACTGACGCGATGCGATTTCGAACGCGAGCACGCTGGAGTCCACGTCGTGGAACTTACCGTCGATCAGAGCGACCTTGAAGTCGATGACCGGGAAGCCGGCAAGCGGACCGGAGTCCATGACCGAGCGGATACCCTTTTCGACGCCGGGGATATATTCCTTCGGAACGGCACCGCCGACGATGCGGCTTTCGAAGGAGAACCCTTCGCCCGGCTCAGTCGGGGTGATGATCATCTTCACCTCGGCGAACTGGCCCGAACCACCTGACTGCTTCTTGTGGGTGTAGGTATGCTCCGCTTCGCGCGAAATCGTTTCACGGTAAGCCACCTGCGGTGCACCGATGTTGGCTTCCACCTTGAATTCGCGCTTCAGGCGATCGACGAGAATATCGAGGTGAAGTTCCCCCATGCCCTTCATGATCGTCTGACCGGATTCCATGTCTGTCTCGACGCGGAAAGACGGGTCTTCCGCAGCCAGACGCGCCAGACCGGCGGACATCTTTTCCTGGTCGGCCTTTGTCTTGGGCTCGACCGCGATCTCGATCACCGGATCGGGGAAGGTCATCGTTTCGAGAACCACGGGGTCGTTGACGGCGCAAAGCGTGTCACCTGTCGTGGTGTCCTTCAGACCGGCCAGCGCGATGATATCGCCCGCGAAGGCTTCCTCGATCTCCTCGCGGTTGATCGAGTGCATCATCATCATGCGGCCAACGCGCTCTTTCTTGCCCTTGGTGGAGTTCAGGAGCGTGTCACCCTTCTTCAGCACGCCGGAATAGATGCGTGTGAAGGTCAGCGAGCCGACAAAGGGGTCGTTCATGATCTTGAACGCAAGACCGGAGAACGCCATGTTATCGTCCGCGCGGCGCGGGATGTTACGAACTTCGTCTTCGTCGCCCGGCTTGAAGCCCATGTAGTCGACGACGTCCAGCGGGCTGGGCAGATAGTCGATCACGGCGTTGAGCAGGGGCTGCACGCCCTTGTTCTTGAAGGCGGAACCGCAGAGAACCGGAATGAACTTGATGCCCAGCGTACCCTTGCGGATCAGCTTGCGCAGCGTGTCCACGTCGGGCTCGGCGCCGTCCATCAGGTAGTTTTCCATGGCTTCGTCGTCCATCTCGACCGCGGTCTCGATGAGCGTTGCGCGCCATTCGTCGGCCAGATCCTTCAGGCTGTCGCGGATCGGACGCTTTTCCCAGGAGGCACCAAGGTCTTCACCGGCCCAGACCCATTCTTCCATGGTCACGAGGTCGACGATGCCTTCCAGCTCGTTCTCGGCCCCGATCGGAATCTGGATCGGAGCGGGAGTCGCACCGGTGCGATCCTTGATCATGCGAACGCAGTTGAAGAAGTCCGCGCCGATCTTGTCCATCTTGTTGACGAAGACGATACGCGGAACCTTGTAGCGGTCGGCCTGACGCCAAACGGTTTCGGTCTGCGGCTCAACACCGGCGTTGGCGTCAAGCACGGCGACCGCGCCATCGAGAACCGCAAGCGAACGCTCGACTTCAATGGTGAAATCCACGTGGCCGGGGGTGTCGATGATGTTCATGCGGTACTTCGTGTCGGAGGTGCCGTCTTTTGTCGGCTCTTCCTGACGCTGCCAGAACGTGGTCGTCGCGGCGGAGGTGATGGTGATCCCACGCTCCTGCTCCTGC
The DNA here is from genome assembly GCF_001634885.1 of Sulfitobacter sp. HI0040. GTDB lineage: Bacteria > Pseudomonadota > Alphaproteobacteria > Rhodobacterales > Rhodobacteraceae > Sulfitobacter. Next base: position 10,135 of record NZ_LWEX01000543.1, read on the forward strand.
TCCATCCAGTCCATGGTCGCGGCACCGTCGTGCACTTCGCCGATGTTGTGGGATTTGCCGGTGTAGAACAGAATACGCTCGGAACAGGTCGTCTTGCCTGCGTCGATGTGGGCCATGATACCGAAGTTACGGTAGCGTTGGAGCGGATAGTCGCGTGCCATGGGGCTGCTTCCTCAGAATATCAGTAAACGGATCGACGGGCAGCGGAGCCGCCCGCCGTCGGAAAAATTACCAGCGGTAGTGGCTGAACGCCTTGTTGGCATCGGCCATCTTGTGCGTGTCTTCGCGCTTTTTGACGGCGGTACCACGGGACTGGACGGCATCCAGCAGTTCACCCGCCAGACGCTCTTCCATGGTGTTTTCGTTGCGGGCGCGGCTGGCCTTGATCAACCAGCGGATCGCCAGCGCTTCGCGGCGCTCCGGGCGAACCTCGACGGGGACCTGATAGGTCGCACCGCCGACCCGGCGGGAGCGGACTTCGACAGAGGGTTTGATGTTGTCGAGCGCTTCGTGGAAGACTTCGATCGGGGCGCGCTTGATCTTGTCCTCGACGCGGGTCATCGCGTTGTAGACGATACGCTCGGCGACAGATTTCTTGCCGTCGATCATCAGGTTGTTCATGAATTTCGTCAGGACCAGATCACCATACTTGGCGTCCGGCAGGACTTCGCGTTTTTCAGCGGCGTGGCGGCGTGACATATTTTGTTACCTCGATTAATTTTATGAGGGCGTGCAGACGTTCAGGCGGATCTTGCAATTCTTGCCGCCGTGCTTTTCGCAAGTCTCGATAGCATAGCGATTGGCTATAGCCGGCTTAGTGCCCCAACCGGTGCCCCATGCACCTGATCTTGCAGAAGCGAGCGCCCCGCAGGCATTCTTGAACCACAGAGGCGTACGGCAATCCGATGACTTGCAACCAGAGCGAGCGACCGCTTCGGCCTCTTCTCTGGACGCCCGGTTGACCGAATAGGAAATCGTCTTCTGGGAAGGGCTGTACGCGATGGCACCGAATGAATCGGCGGCAACAGGCTGCGCCATCGCGACTGTTGCGGCGAGAACAAGAATGGATGCGGAACGAATGATCATTTGGGACGCTTCGCCCCGTACTTGGACCGGCGCTGCTTACGGTCTTTGACACCTTGGGTATCCAGAACACCGCGCAGGATGTGGTAGCGCACGCCGGGAAGGTCTTTTACACGACCGCCGCGAATCAGGACGACGGAGTGTTCCTGAAGGTTATGGCTCTCACCCGGGATGTAGCTGATGACCTCGAAACCGTTGGTCAGGCGCACCTTGGCAACCTTACGCATGGCCGAGTTCGGCTTCTTCGGTGTGGTGGTGTATACGCGTGTGCAGACGCCACGCTTCTGCGGGCATTCCTGCAGGTGCATGGACTTCGAACGTTTGACTTTCGGCTGCCGCGGCTTGCGGATCAGCTGTTGGATCGTTGGCATTCCGGCTTTATCCCCGTGTTGCTCAAATTTGGTGCACGAGGGCGCCCCCATGCGGTTCAGATGTGTTCGCACCACGCGAACGCAAAGCGAAAATACCGCAACGCTTCCGTACCGAGGCAAGCGACGCGGTGGGCTTACAGAGGATCGGGTCAGCAGTAGACCGGATCGTGACCACTTCAGTTATGATGTCGGACGTGCGGCGCAGTTCCGCGGCTCCGAGATAACGGGCGTATAGGGCCAACAGGTGCGGGTGTCAACAGCAGCCCGGCAACAGCCTCTTTGGTGGCGGCAAACCGATCAGATCAACCTTGCAACCAGCGCCTGCAACCCCGCATATTTGCCGAATACCGCAGAACACGAGGGGGCGGACCATGCAGGCCATCGGGCTTTGCCGCTTTTCCTATCCGGCCATCGGCGGCTTTCAGGTCGGGCACGAAAGCATGGCGGACCGGATCGCCTATCTCTACGCCGAAGAGCGGCTGGAAGAACGCTTTCGTCTGTTTGAAACCGTGGCCCTCCCGTGCCTCAGGGCGCAGACGGACCCGGATTTCGAGCTCATAGTGGTGATCGGTGACAGCCTGCCCGCCCCTGCCCGCGCACGGCTCGAAGCACTGTTGGAAGACCTGCCGCAAGCGCGCGTCACCGTGCAGCCCCCCCGCCCCCAGCGCGAGGTGATGAAGGAACTGCTCAACACGGCGCGGCAGAACCGGAAGGATCCCTGCCTTCAATTCCGGTTCGACGACGACGATGCGGTGGCCGTGGATTTCATCGAAACGCTGCGCACCGCCGTGGCGGACTGCGCGGCCTTTCTACCGCGCCACAGGTCCGTCGCCTTCGACTGGAACAAGGGGTACAACGCCCGGTTCGGAGCCGATGGGATCCGGGCGGCGCAGACTTTCAGGCCTTTTTATACCGCCGCGCTCGCCATGCATGTCCGCGGCGGCTGCCCCCGGACCATCATGAATTTCGGGCACGAAAAACTGCCGCAGTTCATGCCCGCCCTCTCCTTCCCGGATAAGCCGATGTTCGTGCGGGGCCACAACGGATACAACGATTCCCGCCAAAAAGGCGTCAAACCCGTCAGGCTGGAGCCGGTGGATGACGAAATGGCAGCGATGTTCCGGCAACGCTTCGCCATCGACGTCGAGGCCGTGAAACGCGCCTTTTCAGGCTGAAAGCAATTTGCGTTCCCGGTAGAGCGTGAAGATGCCCGTTGCCACCACGATGCCCGCCCCGGCCAATGTCGACCACGCGGGCCAGTCCCCGAAAACGAGCCACCCGAGGATCAGCGCCCAGATCAGCCCCGTGTACCGGAACGGCGCGGTGAAAGAGACTTCCCCCACCCGCATGACCTGTATGCTGAGGAAATATCCCGCCAGTACGAAGAACGCCGCCCCCACGATCAGCCCCGCCAACTCAGGTGTCACCGGCGCCCATGGCTGGCCCAGCGAAGCCAGCCCCGCCGCCACTGTCACCGACAAGGTCGCCGAAAGCGTGACCGTCATGGACGGAACACCCGCCGACATGCGCCTGACACTCAGGTCCCGCACCGTCACACTGGCGACCGCGATCAGCCCATAGAGCGACCATGCGTTGAACCCTTCTGAGCCGGGTTTGACGATCAGCAAGACCCCCAGAAACCCGATGCCGATGGCCCCGAACCTGCGCCAGCCGACCGCTTCGCGCAAAAAGAGCGCCGATGCCAGCGTGATGGTCAGCGGCAGCGCCTGCAAGATGGCGGTAAGATTGGCGAGCGGCATGTTGAAAAGCGCGGTGAGAAAGAAATAGGACGCCGCGATTTCAGCGAGTGACCGCAACCCCACGAGGCTCCAGTCCTTCCCGCTCAGCCGCAGGTGCATCGGCCCCAACCGATTGGCGAGGGCAAAGATCAGCACAAGGCTCAACAGGCCGCGCAAAAAGATCAGTTGAAACAGCGGCACTGCACCGCCCGTGGCCTTCATGAAGGTGTCGTTGATCGTGAATGCGGCCATGGAGCCCATCATGAGAAGAGCGCCGATCAGATTGGAGGACATGGAATTACCTTTCACGGGCACGATAGGCCGTGACCGTCGCGCGCTGGCGGCAGGCTACCCCCAACACCCGGAAACGAAAAGCCCCCGCGATCCAAAGGATCGCGGGGGCTTTTCCTATCGTTCAGCGCCCGGGGGCGGCGGGGATCAATCCCGGCTTTCGTCGTCCGAGATCACGGTATCGAAGACGTCGCCGCCAACGATATCGTCATCCTGCGAAGGCGCGGCCAATGCTGCCGCCGCTTCCGCTTCTTCGCGGCGCGCCTCGATCACGACATTGTCGCGATCCTGGGCGATCTTGCGCATCTGCTGCGTGGCACCACCGGTACCGGCAGGGATCAGACGCCCGACGATCACGTTCTCTTTCAGGCCGACCAGCTTGTCCCGCTTGCCCTGAACCGAAGCTTCGGTCAGCACGCGCGTGGTTTCCTGGAAGGACGCGGCAGAGATGAACGACCGTGTCTGCAGGGACGCCTTGGTGATCCCCAGCAGGATCGGTTCGCCCTGTGCCGGACGACCGCCCTTGGAAATCGCCTTTTCACAGGCAGCGTCGAATTCCTGCTTATCCACATGTTCGCCCTTCAGGAGCGTGGTATCACCACTTTCCTGAATCTCCCACTTCTGGAGCATCTGGCGCACGATAACTTCGATGTGCTTGTCGTTGATCCGCACACCCTGCAGGCGATACACATCCTGCACCTCGTCGATCATGTAATCCGCCAGCGCTTCGACACCCATGATGGACAGGATGTCATGCGGCGCCGGGTTGCCGTCCATGATGTAGTCACCCTTCTGGACGAAGTCACCTTCCGCAACAGGGATGTGCTTGCCCTTGGGCACCATGTACTCGACCTTGTGATCCGGATCGTCGGAGGACTCGATCGCGATGCGACGCTTGTTCTTGTAGTCCTTGCCGAAGCGCACGTAGCCGTCGATTTCCGCGATGATCGCGTGATCCTTCGGACGACGCGCTTCGAAGAGTTCGGCCACACGCGGCAGACCACCGGTAATGTCCTTCGTCTTGGCACCTTCGCGCGGGATACGCGCGATGACGTCGCCGGCCTGGATCTCGGTGCCGTCCTCAACGGACAGAACCGCATCCACGGACATCGGATAGGTCACCGGATTGCCCGCATCGTTGCGGACCGGCTCGCCATCGTCACCCACGAGAATGACCTCGGGCTTGAGCTCATTGCCCTTGGGGGCCGCACGCCAGTCGATCACGATCTTCTGGGTCATGCCGGTGGCATCGTCGGTCTCGTCCTTGACGGCGATACCGGACACGAGGTCGACGAACTTTGTCGTACCCGACTTCTCGGCAATGATCGGCAGGGTATAGGGGTCCCACTCGAACAGCTTGTCGCCGCGGTTTACCGACTGGCCGTCCTTGACGAAGAGCTTGGTACCGTAGCCTACCTTGTGGCTGGCCCGTTCCGCGCCATTCTCATCCTGAATGGACAACTTCATGTTCCGGCCCATCACCATGATCTCGCCAGCGGCGTTCTCAAGGGTCTGGGCGTTTTCGAACACGACCTTGCCCGGCTGGCTCGCTTCGAGGAAGGACTGCTGGCCACCCTGAGCAACACCGCCGATGTGGAATGTCCGCATCGTCAGCTGTGTGCCCGGCTCACCGATGGACTGCGCCGCGATAATGCCGACGGCTTCGCCCTGGTTCACCAGCGTACCGCGCGCGAGGTCACGACCGTAGCACATGGCACAGACGCCTTCCTCGGCCTCGCAGGTCAGCGGCGAACGGATACGTGCCGACAACACGACCGCTTCGTCGATCGCATCCGCCATCCGCTCGTTGATGAGCGTGCCGGCGGGAACGATCACCTCGTCCGTGCCCGGCTTCAGGATGTCGTCCGCGGCGACGCGGCCCAGCAGACGTTCGGCCAGCGAAGACACGACCTCGCCATCGTTCACGGCCGCCTCTGCGGTGATCGCGGCCTCGGTGCCGCAGTCGTGCAGACGCACGATGCAGTCCTGCGCAACGTCCACCAGACGCCGTGTCAGGTAACCCGAGTTCGCCGTTTTCAACGCCGTATCCGACAGACCCTTCCGGGCACCGTGGGTCGAGTTGAAGTATTCAAGAACGGTCAGACCTTCCTTGAAGTTCGAGATGATCGGCGTCTCGATGATGTCGCCGTTCGGCTTCGCCATCAGGCCGCGCATCCCGCCCAGCTGCTTCATCTGCGTGACCGAGCCACGCGCACCGGAGTGGGCCATCATGTAGACCGAGTTCGGTTCCATTTCGGCACCGTTCTCGTCATGACGCTCGGCAGAGATGGAGCCCATCATCGCCTCGGTGACCTTGTCGTTACACTTCGACCAGGCATCGACGACCTTGTTGTACTTTTCGCCCTGAGTGATCAGGCCGTCCATGTACTGCTGTTCGAAATCCTTGACCTGTTCGCGGGTCTCGTCGACCAGCGTCCATTTGGTTTCGGGGATCAGCATGTCGTCCTTGCCGAAGGAAATCCCGGCCTTGAAGGCCTCGCGGAAGCCCATCGTCATGATCTGGTCGCAGAAGATGACCGATTCCTTCTGGCCGCAATAGCGGTAGACGGTATCGATGACCTGCTGCACTTCTTTCTTGCGCAGCAACCGGTTCACGAGGCTGAAGGGCGCCTTGGCGTTGAGCGGCAGCAGGTTGCCAAGCAGCACGCGACCGGGCGTGGTCTCGAACCGTTCCATGATCTCGTTGCCTTCGGCGTCGATCTGCTTGATCCGTGCCTTCACCTTGGAGTGCAGGTGCACCTGCCCCGCGTCCAGCGCATGCTGAACCTCGTCCACGGAACCGAAGGTCATGCCTTCGCCCTTCATGCCGTCCCGCTCCAGCGTGACGTAGTAGAGGCCAAGGATCATGTCCTGCGAGGGAACGATAATCGGCGCACCGTTGGCAGGCGACAGAACGTTGTTCGTCGACATCATCAGAACGCGCGCTTCCAGCTGGGCCTCAAGGCTCAGCGGGACGTGCACGGCCATCTGGTCGCCGTCGAAGTCCGCGTTGAAGGCTGAACAGACCAGCGGGTGAAGCTGGATCGCCTTGCCTTCGATCAGGACAGGCTCGAACGCCTGAATGCCCAGACGGTGCAGCGTCGGCGCGCGGTTCAGCATGACAGGATGCTCGCGGATAACCTCGTCAAGGATATCCCACACCTCGGGCCGCTCTTTTTCGACCAGCTTCTTCGCCTGCTTGACGGTGGAGGAGAGCCCCTTCGCCTCAAGCCGGGAGTAGATGAACGGTTTGAAGAGCTCCAACGCCATCTTTTTGGGCAGACCGCACTGGTGCAGCTTCAGTTCCGGCCCGGTCACGATGACCGAACGGCCCGAGAAGTCGACGCGCTTACCCAGAAGGTTCTGGCGGAAACGACCCTGCTTGCCCTTGAGCATGTCCGAAAGCGATTTCAGCGGGCGCTTGTTGGCGCCGGTGATCACCCGGCCACGGCGGCCGTTGTCGAAGAGGGCATCAACCGATTCCTGCAGCATCCGCTTTTCATTCCGAACGATGATGTCCGGCGCGCGCAGCTCGATCAGCCGCTTGAGGCGGTTGTTCCGGTTGATAACCCGGCGATACAGATCGTTGAGGTCGGACGTCGCGAAACGGCCACCATCCAGCGGCACCAGCGGGCGCAGTTCAGGCGGAATCACCGGGATCACGGTCAGAACCATCCACTCGGGCCGGTTGCCGGATTCGAGGAAGCTCTCGACGACCTTCAGCCGCTTGATGATCTTCTTCGGCTTCAGTTCGCCGGTGGCTTCCTTAAGATCGGCGCGCAGCTGATCGGCCTCTGCTTCGAGGTCGATGGCAGCCAGCATTTCGCGGATGGCTTCGGCACCGATGTTCGCCGTGAAGGCGTCCATGCCGTAGGCGTCCTGCGCGTCCATGTATTCTTCTTCTGTCAGCATCTGGCCGTACTGAAGATCGGTCAGGCCCGGCTCGATCACCACGTAGTTCTCGAAATAGAGAACCCGCTCAAGATCACGCAGGGTCATGTCCAGCATCAGGCCGATGCGGCTCGGCAGCGATTTCAGGAACCAGATATGCGCGACCGGCGAAGCCAGTTCGATATGGCCCATCCGCTCGCGGCGGACTTTCTGAAGGGTAACTTCAACGCCGCATTTCTCGCAGACGACGCCGCGATACTTCATGCGCTTGTACTTGCCACACAGGCATTCGTAATCCTTGATCGGCCCGAAGATACGCGCGCAGAACAGGCCGTCACGCTCGGGCTTGAAGGTACGATAGTTGATGGTTTCGGGCTTCTTGATCTCACCGAAAGACCACGAAAGGATCCGTTCCGGCGATGCCAGAGAGACCTTGATTTCGTCGAACACCTTCGGCGGCGTCAGGGGGTTGAACGGGTTGTTTGTAAGTTCCTGGTTCATTTTCAAATCCTTGAAAGGGGAGCGTTGGAAGAGGCGCGAGAGGGTGCGGAGAACCGCACCCCATAGGTCGCGTTATTCGTCTTCCTCGGCGTCCAGGAGTTCCATGTTCAGGCCGAGACCACGTACTTCTTTCACGAGCACGTTGAACGATTCCGGAATACCGGCTTCGAAATTGTCTTCGCCCTTGACGATGCTTTCGTAGACCTTCGTGCGGCCTGCCACGTCGTCCGACTTCACGGTCAGCATTTCCTGCAGGGTGTAGGCGGCGCCATAGGCTTCCAGCGCCCAGACCTCCATCTCCCCGAAACGCTGGCCACCGAACTGCGCCTTACCGCCCAGAGGCTGCTGGGTGACGAGGCTGTAGGGTCCGGTCGAACGTGCGTGGATCTTGTCGTCCACGAGGTGATGCAGCTTCAGCAGGTACTTGACGCCGACGGTCACGGGGCGCGCGAACTGCTCGCCTGTCCGACCGTCGAACAGGACCGACTGACCGGAAGAGTTGAAACCAGCACGCACCAGCGCGTCGTTCACATCCGCTTCCTTGGCACCGTCGAAGACCGGGGTGGCAATCGGCACACCGCGGGTGACGTTGCCTGCCGCTTCGATCAGCGTTTCCTCATCCATGCCGCTGATGCCTTCTTCGTAGACATCTTCGCCATAAGCCAGGCTCATCGCTTCACGCACCGGCGTCAGGTCACCGGACCGGCGATACTCCTGCAGCGCCTCGTCCACATTGATGCCCAGACCGCGCGCGGCCCAGCCCATATGCGTTTCGAGAATCTGACCGACGTTCATACGCGAAGGCACGCCCAGCGGATTGAGGCAGAAGTCGACGGGCGTACCATCGGCGAGGAACGGCATGTCCTCCATCGGCACAACCTTGGAGATGACGCCCTTGTTGCCGTGACGGCCGGCCATCTTGTCGCCCGGCTGAAGCTTGCGCTTCACCGCCACGAACACCTTGACCATCTTCATCACGCCCGGGGGCAGATCGTCGCCGCGGCGCACTTTCTCCACCTTGTCCTCGAAGCGGGCATCGAGCGTCCGTTTCTGGATCTCGTACTGCTCGTTCAGGGCTTCGACCACCTGCGCATCGGCTTCTTCCTTCAGCGCAAGCTGCCACCACTGACCGCGCGACAGCGAGTCGAGCAGGTCTTCGGTGATTTCGGAGTTCGCCTTGACGCCTTTCGGACCTTTCACCGCGGTCTTGCCGAGGATCATGTCCTTGAGGCGCGCATAGATGTTACGGTCCAGAATGGCGAGTTCGTCGTCCCGGTCACGGGCCAGACGTTCGACTTCCTCACGCTCGATCTGCAGCGCACGTTCGTCCTTTTCCACGCCGTGGCGGTTGAAGACACGCACTTCGACAACGGTGCCGAAGTCACCCGGCTTCACCCGCAGCGAGGTGTCGCGCACGTCGGATGCTTTCTCACCGAAGATGGCACGCAGAAGCTTTTCTTCCGGCGTCATCGGGCTTTCGCCTTTGGGGGTGATCTTGCCCACGAGGATATCGCCCGGCTCAACGTCCGCACCGATATAGACGATGCCCGCCTCGTCGAGGTTGCGCAGGGCTTCCTCGCCGACGTTCGGGATGTCGCGGGTGATCTCTTCCGGCCCAAGCTTGGTATCGCGGGCGGCGACTTCGAATTCCTCGATATGGATCGAGGTGAATACATCGTCACGCGACACACGTTCGGAGATCAGGATCGAGTCTTCGTAGTTGTACCCGTTCCACGGCATGAAGGCGACGACGACGTTCTTGCCGAGCGCCAGTTCCCCCATGTCGGTGGACGGACCATCGGCCACGACCTGACCTTTCTGCACGGTGTCACCCACCTTCACCAACGGACGCTGGTTGATGCAGGTGTTCTGGTTCGACCGCTGGAACTTGCGCATGCGGTAGATGTCGACGCCCGCATCGCCCAGTTCCAGATCTTCGGTGGCGCGGATCACGATCCGGCTCGCATCTACCTGGTCGATGACACCGGCGCGGCGCGCCATGATGGCAGCACCGGAATCGCGGGCCACGACCTCTTCGATACCGGTCCCGACCAGCGGCGCTTCGGCCTGCAGAAGGGGCACGGCCTGACGCTGCATGTTCGAACCCATGAGAGCACGGTTGGCGTCGTCGTTTTCGAGGAACGGGATCAGCGAGGCGGCAACGGAGACCAACTGCTTCGGCGACACGTCGATCAGGTCGACGTTCTCCGACGGGGCAAGCGTATAGTCACCGGACTGGCGCGTGCTGACCAGGTCGTTCACGAACTTCATGTTTTCATCGAGGTTCGCGTTGGCCTGAGCCACAGTGTGGCGCATTTCCTCGGTCGCGGACATGTACTGCACGTCATCCGACACCACGCCGCCGGAAACCTTCCGGTACGGTGTTTCGATAAAGCCGTACTTGTTCACCCGGGCAAAGGTCGCAAGGCTGTTGATCAGACCGATGTTCGGACCTTCCGGCGTTTCAATCGGGCACATCCGGCCATAGTGGGTCGGGTGAACGTCGCGCACTTCGAAGCCCGCGCGCTCACGTGTCAGACCGCCCGGCCCAAGTGCGGACAGACGACGCTTGTGCGTCACTTCCGACAGCGGGTTGGTCTGGTCCATGAACTGCGACAGCTGGCTGGAGCCGAAGAATTCGCGTACCGCAGCCGCCGCCGGTTTGGCGTTGATCAGGTCCTGCGGCATCACCGTGTCGATCTCGACCGACGACATGCGCTCCTTGATGGCACGCTCCATGCGAAGCAGGCCAACGCGGTACTGGTTTTCCATCAGTTCGCCGACCGAACGCACCCGGCGGTTGCCGAGGTGGTCGATATCGTCGATGTCGCCACGCCCGTCGCGCAGGTCCACCAGCGCCTTGATACAGGCGACGATGTCTTCGCGGCGCAGCGTGCGCTGGGTGTCTTCGGCATCGAGGTCGAGGCGCATGTTCATCTTCACACGGCCCACGGCACTGAGGTCATAGCGCTCGGAGTCGAAGAACAGCGTGTCGAAAAGGGCCGAGGCCGCTTCGACGGTGGGCGGCTCGCCCGGACGCATGACGCGGTAGATATCCATGAGCGCGGTTTCGCGGTTCATGTTCTTGTCCTGCGCCATGGTGTTGCGCATGTAGGGGCCGACGTTAACGTTATCGATGTCAAGCAGCGGGATTTCGGTAATGCCCGCGTCGATCAGCTCCTTCGCGGTGCCGCCGATCAGGTCGCCGTCCTTGTCGTACTCCAACGTCAGCTCATCGCCGGCTTCGACATAGATCGCGCCGGTTTCCTCGTTGATGATGTCCTTCGCGGCGAACTTGCCCTGAATGTGATCGAAGGGCAGCAGCACCTCGGAGACCTTGCCTTCGTCGATCAGTTGCTTGACCGCGCGCGGCGTCACTTTCTTGCCGTGCTCGAACAGCACTTCGCCGGTGCTCGCATCCACGATGTCGTAGGTCGGACGGGTGCCGCGCACGCGATCGGGGAAGAAGGGTGCGACCCAGCCTTTGTTCTTTTCCAGCTTGTAGGTGATGGTGTTGTAGTAGGCATTCATGATGCCTTCTTGATCCAGCCCCAGCGCATAAAGCAGCGTTGTCACCGGTAGCTTCCGGCGACGGTCAATACGGGCGAACACGATGTCCTTGGCGTCGAATTCGAAGTCCAGCCAGGACCCGCGGTAGGGAATGATGCGGCAGGCGAACAGCAGCTTGCCCGAAGAGTGGGTCTTGCCCTTGTCGTGGTCGAAGAACACGCCGGGCGAACGGTGCATCTGGGAAACGATCACACGCTCGGTACCGTTGACAATAAAGGTGCCGTTGGGCGTCATCAGGGGCATGTCGCCCATGAACACGTCCTGTTCCTTGATGTCCTTGACGGATTTCGCGCCGGTATCCTCGTCCACATCGAACACGATCAGACGCAGCGTCACTTTGAGCGGCGCGCTGTAGGTCATATCGCGCTGCTGACATTCCTCGACGTCGTACTTGGGCTTTTCGAGCTCGTACTTCACGTATTCCAGCACGCTGGTCTCGTTGAAGTCCTTGATCGGAAAGACCGATTGAAAGACACCCATGATGCCTTCGCCGTCCGTGGGCTGCTCGGCATCGCCGGAGTTCAGGAACAGATCGTAAGAGGATTTCTGAACCTCAATGAGGTTCGGCATCTCCAGCACTTCGCGGATCTTGCCATAATATTTGCGCAAACGCTTCTGACCGAGGAATGACTGAGCCATAGGTGACGGGTCTCCGTTCTTAATCGTAACCGGCTCGGGTGGGGTGCCGCGCCAGTACCGGATTTGGACAGCGTCGTTTCCATACCAGAGAGACCTCCCAAAGCCCCTCGCCCGAAACGACACAATCGCCCTATCAAAGCCCGACCGCCGCCGGGCTTTGATAGAACCATTGCGAATTTTTTACCTTGGATGCAGAGCGTTTACCGAATCACTGTCCGCAAGAAGTTCCCACATAGCAACTCGCTTGGGTTCTTTCAACACGACGGACTTGACAAATCTTCCCTCAGCCTACGGCAGTCTGGGCAAGACGCCATACGCCTCGCGCTCAGCTCCTCGAACCCGTGGCCTCGCGCAAAATCAAGCGCCTGTTCACAGGTTTGCGCGGTGCCCGCGCGGTTCCGGTGCATCTGCGCCACCCGCTCCGCGAGGGCCGCGTGATTCCCCATAGGCGCCACCGCCCCGCCCCGGGAGGCTTCGCGAAGTGCTGCCCACATTTCGTTGTCGAAACCGGCCACCGTCAGCCCGCAGGCCATGGCTTCGATATAGCTGCAAGAGGGATCGGCCTGTCGATGGCAACACAGGAAAACATCCGCATTCCACCGCATATGGGGAACCAGTTCGCTTTCAAAATCGACCGGTTCATGCAGGGTGACCTGCCCCGCAAGATCATACCGCGCGATATCGGCGGCGATACGACTCTCAAGGCTGCCGGTCCCGAAGATATCGAGACTGAAGGGCACATCCTTTTTTCGAAGCATCCGGGCCACCGGGATCAAATCCTGCGCCCCCTTCATCGCCTCAAGCCGCCCGGAAAACATCAGGCGCAGGGGAGCGTCGCTCAGCAGATGATCCCGACGGGCGGCCATATCGTCCTTCGTCGCGAAAAGCCGGGGGGTCATGCGATTATCGAGGTAGAGAAGGCAGCCGGGATCGTAATGGCTGCACAACCCAAGAGCCGGGTAGCCGTTGGCCTGCAGCGAATCCATCTCGGCCAGAAACCTGAGCCTTTTGCGGTGGCGCAGGCGCAGCCGCAAATTTCTGACAAGCCTGCGGGGCCAGTTCCGCCCCTGCTCGGCGGCATTGATGTCCAGCCGGGTTGCCAACGTATATTCCAACGTCCCCGCGAGCCGCGCCTCGGTGCCGCGCAGAAGTGGCTCAAGCGCAAGGTTGCGGTCATCGTCAGCACTGCACTGGATGATGTCATAGCCCGCAAGATCGGCGACCGTGATCGGGGCATCTGCCTCTATCACCTTCAGGCCAAAGTTCGCGGTTTC
>NZ_LWEX01000544.1 GCF_001634885.1 Sulfitobacter sp. HI0040
TAACCGCCCCCCGCGCAGGCGCCCCGGATGGCGCAGATGTAGTTCTGGCCACTGTCGGCAAGCGCCGCTTCGTAAGTATTGCGCGTTTCATTCGTGAATTTGCAGAAATTGACCTTATGCGCATGTTCCGCGCCGCCCAGCATGCGGATATTCGCCCCGGCGCAGAACACCTTGTCCTTGGCGGACTGCATCACGACCACTTTCACCTCGGGATGTTCGAATCGCATCCGCTGGACGATGTCGGCCAGTTCGATGTCCA
>NZ_LWEX01000545.1 GCF_001634885.1 Sulfitobacter sp. HI0040
CAATGCGTCGCTGATCGTCAGGCTCACGCTGGAGCAGGGCCAAATCCCCTATGAGACAAGGCTGGTCGACCGCAGGGCGAAGGCGCAGCGGGGGGCCGCCTACCGTGCCCTGAACCCCAAGGGCCTGATCCCCACGCTCGAAACACCCGAGGGGCCGATCTTTGAAACCGGGGCCATATTGCTCTGGCTGGCGGATCGGCACGGCGAGCTGTTCCCCGCCCCCGCCTCACCTGCCCGGGGCAAGGCGCTGAAATGGTTCTT
>NZ_LWEX01000546.1 GCF_001634885.1 Sulfitobacter sp. HI0040
ATGGCGAACCGGTTCGAAGCGGTGGCGGAACGGCTGTCGGAGATGCAGCCCAGTCAGGATCTCTGATGCTGAGGGCGCTGGCGCTCTGGCCGCTTCTTGCGGTGCTGGCGCTGCCGGCCCATGCGGACGCGCGCATTGCGGTCCTGATGGATCTGATGCGACTGACGGAATTCGCCGGCATCCTGCAGGAAGAGAACCGGCGCGAGGCCGAGCGAATCGAGGCCGACATGCTAGA
>NZ_LWEX01000547.1 GCF_001634885.1 Sulfitobacter sp. HI0040
GATACAACCCGTGCCAGTATGTGGTGCTTCGGCGCCGAACTCCGTCATTTAGTAGGGCCATCGAAAGCTAACAAGGCTGCCCCTTTGCTGAACCTAATTGCCGAAGTGAGTGGTTCTGGGTTATTCGATGCGATACACATGTCAAACCGGAATCACCGAATCCACTGGTGTTTCAGCTCGGCGGTTCATCAACTTATGGCCCTACGTTGGAGTGATGATTTCGCACTCATTGATATTCGACACGCCGCTG
>NZ_LWEX01000548.1 GCF_001634885.1 Sulfitobacter sp. HI0040
ATATAAAGGCCACGCTCCCCGTTTTTATGCCCTTCCAAGAGGAAGCGCATCGAAAGGGTCGTCTTGCCGGAGCCCGGTGTGCCTTCGACGAGATACAGACGGCTTTTGGTCAGGCCGCCGCATAGAACGTCGTCCAACCCTTTGGTGCCAGTACATATTCTCTCGCCGCTCCAGCTAGACGGGTTAGTCGAATCATTCATTACAAGTATCCAGAACAGTCGTTTTTCTGGAACATAGGGCGAAGCCTCGAAAAGGTGTAGTGAAACAGCACCCAAACTTTACCGAAGGGAAGTATCGGCGCGACGCCTGGCCCAC
>NZ_LWEX01000549.1 GCF_001634885.1 Sulfitobacter sp. HI0040
CCGTGCCTTCGCCGAAGACCCCGTGGCAGGCGGCGCATTGTGCAGCGAAGATAGCGTCGCCCGTTTCCACGTCACCCTGCCCGGGCGGCAGGCCGGCACCATCGGGCCGCACGTCGATGTCCCAGACGGCGATCTCCTCCGGGGTGACGGCGCGGCCCAGCCCGAGGGGGTCGGCCTGCGCGGCAAATGCGCCGAGCGTCAGGCACAGCCCCAGACCGAGCCCGAGTGTTCCGGGGGCAAATTCAGGAAATCTCGACATTTTCGGCCCTCCCGTCGGCGTCCACGGCCCATGTTTGGATGCCGTTGTTGTGGTAGATCGAATTCTCGCCCCGGACCGCGCGCAGCTGGTCCTTCGTGGGTTGCACGTAGCCGGTGCTGTCATGGGCCCGGCTTTGCAGCAGCAGCGGGCTGCCGTCCCAGTCGAATTCGTAATAGAAGCGGTGCATCGACTTGGGCATGCTGGGCCCGTCCATGCGGGCCTGATGCCAGTTGATACCGCCGTCGAGCGTGACATCGACGCGCGGGATCGTCCCCCGGCCAGACCAGGCCACCCCCGTCAGCACGGTGGGTCCCGGCCCATGGGTGATCGGCGCCTGCGGGCTGGGGTTGGTGATCACGGATTTCGCATCCATCTCCCATGTGAAGCGGCGCGCACTGCCATCTTCGAGCAGGTCCGTGTATTTGCTCGTCTCCTCCCGGTGGTGCCAGGGCTGATCGCCCACTTCCAGACGGCGGAGCCATTTGACCCACATGTTGCCTTCCCACCCCGGCACGACGAGGCGCACGGGATAACCCTGTTCGGGGCGCAGGGCCTCTCCGTTCATCTTGAAGGCGATCATGCAATCGTCGAGCGCCTTTTCCATGGGGATCGAACGGGTCATCCCGGCGGCATCCGCGCCTTCGGCCAAAAGCCATTTACCAGAAGGGATTACACCTGCCTCTTCGAGCAGAAGTTTAAGCGGAATCCCGGTATACATGACGTTATGGATCATGCCGTGGGTGAACTGGCAGCCGTTGAGCTGGGCGCCGCGCCATTCCATCCCGGAGTTGGCGGCGCATTCCAGGAAATACACACGGTTTTCGCGGGGAAAGCGTTTGAGGTCTTCCATGGTGAAGACAAGCGGGCGGTCGACACGCCCGTTGATCATCAGCCGGTAGGCGGCCGGGTCGATCTGGGCGACACCACCGTGATGCCGCTCAAAACACAGCCCGTTCGGGGTAATGATCCCGTCCAGATCATGCAGCGGGGTGAAGTTCACCGAGGATACCGGATCGGCGGTCAGCCACGGGACGGAGCGCCGTTTCACGTCCGCCTCGAACCGCGACGGCAGACCGTAGGGCGCGGCATCGACGCCGACCCCCAATTCCTGCATCCAGGGTTCGATGGCGATCTCGGGCCCGCTGCCCGCCACCGCCCGGCTTGCGGCTCCGCCCGCGGCCAGCGCACCTGCGCCGGTCAGGAACGCCCGCCGCGAAGGGCCGAAACTCTTGTCACCGCTCATGGGAATCCTCCTCGTATAATCAAATTCATTTTATTGAATTTAATCGCCGCTGAGAACCCCTTTCCTTCTAATTTCCGTCGGGAAGAACGAATTCCACGGGCGTGGGCGCGCCTTGCGACACTGTTCCGAGCTTGCCGATATGCGCCTCCACCACATCCCAGATCGGCGGGCCCTCTGTTCCCTCGTTGACCGAGGCCCAGCCCGCGACCACGTAGCTGCGGTCGGGGTCGATCTTTTCGCCGGTGCTGAGCAGTGTCATATTGCTGATGCGGTTGCCCTGCGGCTCGTCGATGTCGATCTTGAACCCCATGCCGCCCACGCGCACCATGTCCCCGCCCTGCTGAAGGTAAGGATCGGGGTTGAACAGGTTGTCGCCCACGTCTTCCAGAACGATTTTCAGGAATTCGCCTGTCATTTCCGTGCGGTAGGCGTTGGGATAGGTCATCGCCGTGACGGCGTAGATGTCTTCGCGGGTGATGTCCTGCCCCGGCAGCAGCGACGGCCCCCAGCGCACACCGGGGCTGAGCGAAATCTCGGCGTCGCGTTCCTCCAGCAGCGCCTCGCAGATCAGATCGTCCCACGAGCCATTGAAATTTCCGCGCCGGTAAAGCAGCGCGTCGGTCTTGCCCACCACATGGGTCAGGTCGTCGATGAAGGGCGCGCGCTGCGCGTCGATCAGCGCGGTGATCTCAGGATCGGGGGCGATCAGATCGCTGAAGATCGGGATCAGCTTGTGGCGCAGCCCCATCATCCGGCCATCGCGCACGTCTAAATCCACGCGACTGACGAATTTACCGTTGGAACCGGAGGCGATGATATGGGTCTGACCGACCTGCACGGGTTCGGGCAGCGCGTCATGGGTATGGCCCGACAGGATCACGTCGATGCCGGTGACGATCCCGGCCATCTTCTTGTCCACGTCAAAGCCGTTGTGGCTGAGGCAGACGACCAGTTCCGCGCCCTGCGCGCGCACCTCGTCGACCATTTCCTGCATATGCGCGTCACGGATGCCAAAGGAGTATTCCGGGAACATCCAGCCCGGATTGGCGATTGGCATATAGGGAAAGGCCTGCCCGATCACGGCGATCTTCACCCCGCCGCGTTCAAAGAATTCATAAGGTTTGAACAGCTCCGCCGGTTCGTCCCATTCCGCGTCGAAGATGTTCTGGCCCAAGGCCGCGAAGGGCAGCCCCTCCACCAGTTCGGTCACACGGTCCGTGCCCAGCGTGAATTCCCAGTGAAAGGTCATCGCATCGGGTTTCAGCGCGTTCATCACGTTCACCATGTCCTGGCCTGCGGTGCGCAGGCAGGTCAGCGAGCCGTGCCATGTATCGCCCCCATCCAGCAGCAGGGCGTCGGGCCGGTCGGCGCGGATGGCGTTGAGAACGGTCGCCACCCGGTCAAGCCCGCCGACCTTGCCATAGGCGCCTGCCAGCGCCACGAAGTCGTCATAGGTCAGCGCATAGTCCAGCGGCGTGCCGCCCCCGATCCCGTAGCGCATGCGGAAATCCTCCCCCGTGATATGGGGCACCTTTCCGTGGTTCTCACCCACACCGATATTGATCGCAGGCTCGCGGAAGTAGAGCGGTTTGAGCTGGCCGTGAATGTCGGTGATATGCATCAGCGTGACATTTCCGAAGGTGTCGAACTCCAGCAACTTGTCCTGATCGAAGCGGTCCTGCGCGGCCAGCCGCGCCCAGCTGCCAAAACCGGACGCCCCGTAGAGCGAGGCGGCGGCCATCGACATTTGCAGAAAGTCACGGCGGGACATCATGGCGGAAATTCCTTTCGGTAGAGCGCAGAAAACAGGCCCCCGCGCTTCGCGCGCGGGGGCTGCCGTATCACATGGTCATCGGATCAGTTGCGGACGGAGGGGCTTTCGACCGGCAGGCCGTTGCCCCGGCTCGCGACGTAAAGTTCAAGCGCCTTGAACTCGTCCCCGCCCTCGGCGAAGGGCTGCGCGCGAATGTTCTTCATGCAGCCCTTGAACCGCCCGTGCACGGTGTTGATCTTGGCGTTCTTCAGCCGGTAGTTCGGAAAACCGTTGGTCTGCCCCTGCGACAGGTGATCGGCGCGGATCATCATGTCGTAGTTGTTTTCGTGGCAGTTGGAACAGGCCAGATCAAGCTGCCCGTAGCGGGTATAGTAGATCTCCTTGCCCTGCTCCCAGAAGGGGGCGGCGGCACCGTCGATCGCAACATCGACCGGCATCCCGCGTGACTGCAGGCTGATCAGAGCCGTCATCGCCGACATCTCCGGCCCGGACCACTTCCAGGCGTCTGCCTGCATGCGTTCGGTGCGGCATTCGTTGATGACGTCGGGCATGGATTCCAGCTCGCCCTCTTCGTTGACCCGCGGCATGCTGGCCTTCAGTCCGGCGAATTCCTCGGCGCTTTCGTGGCAATCGGCGCAGGCCTTGCCGGCATCGCCCTCGGCCGTTTCGAACAGCTCCTGCCCGACATCGACGAAGATCATCCCCGGATTGTCGAAATCGTCCATCTGCAGGGCCTGGGTTTCCTTGGTCCGGTACACCCAGCCGGAGGTAATTTCATCGATGGCATCCATATGGGAAGGCGCCGGAACCCGTGTCGGCAGTTCGATCTCACCATTGATGATGAGCTTTGGCTCCTCCGCCAGCGCGCCCGTTGCCAGCAGCGCAGCAAGCGCGGCGCCCTTCAGAACGATCCGTTTCATATGTTTCCTCCCGATACGCACCCTAGCCGATGGCGATGCTTTTGCTCTCTTCGTAGACAGACCCGTCGTCATCGTACCAAGTGAACTTGAACTCCCCGGCTTCGGGCACCTTGGCCTCGAATTCGAAATAGGGGTTGGTCGATACAGCCGGTTCGATGGTCACATCGATGACGTTCTCGCCGTTGAAATCGCAGGTGAAGCGATTGATGATCGAGCGTGGGATCACGTTGCCGTCGCTGTCCTTGCGCTGGCCGCTTTCCATCTTGTGGCTGATCAGGGTCTTGATGGTGATGACCTCACCGGCCTCGGCCGATTTGGGCACCTTGACGCGGGGTTTTACACCTTTGGCCATGTTCTAACTCCTGGAAATAAAGGGATAATGCGTGGCGATCAGCCGCCGCAGCCCCCGATTGTGACTTTGACCGGCGCGGATGTGCGGGTGAAGCTGCCGTCTTCCATCCGCGCGATGGCGATGACGTCCTGGCTCTGTGCGAGGCGGATCCGGGTGGACGCGCTGCGCGACCCGGCCAGCGGACCGAAGTTGAAGGTCCCCACGTCGGGGTTCGGGTTGCCCGTGGCCAGCAGCATGATCGACGTGGCGCCCGGGGCGCTCACCTCGACGGGGACGGTATTGCCGTTCTCGGCGATTTCCGGCGTCGTCAACTCGATGCCGCCCTCGCCTACTTCCGCGCCGCCCGTGAAGGCGGCGATGGCCTCTTCGGTGCTTGCGAAGCTTGCGCCGGGCATCGCGGCCAGAGCGGCAGCCCCCAGCCCCAGCGCCAGCGTTTCACGTCTTGTGAAGGTCATTGCATATTCTCCTGTCGTTCCTGCCCCGCAACGGGGGCGGTATCCTATTCTTTCAGCAGCATCAGGTAGGCGACGAGGTCTTCCACCTGCTGTGCGCTCAGGATCGTCTTGTCTTCGAAGCCCTTGAGGGGCCGATTGATGGTCCGCGCATTGTAAAATGCGGGCATGATCGTTCCTTCGAACACTTCCTTGGCATTCACCACGATGGCGCGCAGCTCCGCCTCGCTCCAGCGGTCGCCCACGCCATCCAGCATGGGGCCGATCTGACCGTGAAAGGCCTGTTCGGCCAAATCCTCGTTGGCGTGGCAGGCAAGACAATTGCCCAGCTTGCGGTTGGCAAAGACTTCACGCCCCTCCGCAGGATTGCCCGGCTCGCCGGTCAGCGATTGGGGTACTGCCCCATCCGTGAAGCTTACCTGCTGCGGTGAAATCGATTCCGCCGAAGCGAAACCGGCACTTGCCAGCACGGCCAGCGTGGCCATCGTTTTCAGGTACATCGCGGCTCCTCCCGTCTGTGGGTCACGTTTCCGTGCGACCCTTGTGAAAAGCCTACGGCAGCGACCGGTCCACACGCAACAACAAATTCAAACTTTTGAATGGCAGGATTTCACCTAGCTGCCAATGTTGCCGATCAGTCCGTTTTTCCGTCGTTCCGTTCCGCAACGCGTCGGGCGTGATACTGCTTGAAATCTTCCTTCCCGTCAGGGGCATAGCGCTTTTCGTTAACCCAAGTGAGCAAGTCGATCGTCGTGTCGACAGGCAGTGCACCTGGTATTGTCACCACGGCCGCCCCAGAGGCCGAAAGCCCCTCCTCCACCTCTTCGGGCAGGAACATCATGGTAGGCGTGAACTGAATTCCCCATTTCCGGGCCATGTCCTTTTCGGACAGCGACTCGCCGTCCAAATCTGTCACTTCCACATCGCCCCTCAGGTTCAGTTGTACGACGAAGAAGTTGTCTTCGATGTAGCGGGTGATCTCGGGCACGGGAAACACCTCCTCGTGCATCTTCTTGCAATAGATGCAGCCCTCCTGCTCGAATATCAGCATCAGGCGCTTGCCCTCTTCCGTGGCTTCGGCGAGGTCATCGTTCATGTCCTTGAACGTCTCGCGCATCCACGGCGTCTTGTGCAGCCCGTCGTCGCCCAGTTCAGCCGCCGCAAGGGGCAGGCCCAAGACCACAGCCATCAGTGTCATCAGTTTGCGCATGTCTTGCCTTCCTTTCCGTCAGCCGAGAGAGGTGAATGACGGGAACCACTGGATCATCGCATTCGCGATAAGCCGGATGCCGCCGGTCACGATGAGTATAGCAAAGAGGATCAGCATCACCCCCATCGCCCGTTCGACCCAGATCACCATACCACGATTCCGGGAAGCCCAGCGCAGGAAAGGCTTGGCGAAAGCCGCGGCGAGGATGAAGGGCGCCGTCATGCCGAAGCCGTAGACCGCCAGAAGTGTACCCCCGCGCCAGATGTCGCCCATGCCGCTGGCAATCATCAGGATCGCCGCGAGCGCGGGCCCGACGCAGGGCGTCCAGCCAAAGCCGAAGGCCAGCCCCATCACATAGCTTCCCCAGACGGACCCCGGCGCGCCGCCGTCGCCCAGCCGCGCTTCGCGGTAGAGCAGCGGGACCC
>NZ_LWEX01000550.1 GCF_001634885.1 Sulfitobacter sp. HI0040
GTAAGGGCCATGAGGACTTGACGTCATCCACACCTTCCTCCCGCTTATCACGGGCAGTTTCCTTAGAGTGCCCAGCCGAACTGCTGGCAACTAAGGATGTGGGTTGCGCTCGTTGCCGGACTTAACCGAACATCTCACGACACGAGCTGACGACAGCCATGCAGCACCTGTCACTGCGCCACCGAAGTGGACGCCCGATCTCTCGGGTTAGCACAGGATGTCAA
>NZ_LWEX01000551.1 GCF_001634885.1 Sulfitobacter sp. HI0040
GGCATGTTCTGGCCGCCGTATTGCTCGGGCATGTCCAGACCGGGCCAGCCGCCTTCCTTGACCTTTTCGAAGGCTTCCTTGAACCCCTTGGGCGTGTAGACCACCCCGTTCTCCAACCGGCAGCCCTCGGTATCGCCGACCGTGTTGAGCGGGGCCAAAACCTCTGAGGTGAGTTTGCCCGCTTCGCCGAGGATGGCCGCGGTGAAATCGGGTTCCAGTTCGTCGTAGCCGGGTGTGCTCTGCTCGGTGACGTTCAGTACGTCGTGCAAC
>NZ_LWEX01000552.1 GCF_001634885.1 Sulfitobacter sp. HI0040
ATTGGGACCGTATCGAAGGCAACTGGAAGCAGTTCACCGGCAAGGTAAAAGAAGAATGGGGCGACCTGACGGACGATGACGTGGCACAGGCCAACGGCAATCGTGAACAGCTCGCGGGTCGCATTCAGGAACGCTACGGCTGCACCAAGGATGAAGCCGAGCGCCAGATTGACCAGTTCGCAGCGAAGCACTGACTTCGCCGTTGTTAACGAGTGACGGAGGCGGTCCCGAGGGGCCGCCTCCTTTA
>NZ_LWEX01000553.1 GCF_001634885.1 Sulfitobacter sp. HI0040
TCTCATGGAAGGCGCGGACGACGAAGCCGCCAAGGCCTTGCCCGGCCTGAAATTCTATGACGACCTGATCGCGGAAGGCGATCCGGAATACGATTGGCCAGAGATGGACGAACTGACCGCCTCCAGCCTCTGCTACACCTCAGGCACTACGGGCAATCCGAAGGGCGTGCTTTATTCCCACCGTTCCACGGTGCTTCATTCCTTCGGCATCAACATTGCCGACAGTGTGGGAATCAAGGCGCGCGACGTGGTCTTGCCCGTGGTGCCGATGTTCCACGTCAACGCCTGGGGCTCGCCCTATGCCTGCGCCATGGTGACCTTGTAGGTATCGA
>NZ_LWEX01000554.1 GCF_001634885.1 Sulfitobacter sp. HI0040
ACGGTTGACGGCAAGGGCATCCGCCAGAAGCCGCCCACAGATCGCCCCATGCGCCCCGCCCCGGCCCCCGATGACCGATGCCAGCCCATGCACGATGCCCAGCCCGGAGTTGGCCAGCGCGAGACCGCTGAGATAGCTCGCCCGCGCCATCGTATCGCGCGCGGCGGGGCATTCCCCCTGCGTGAGCCGTTTCAGGGCGCGAATGGCATCCGGCAAGGTATCGCGGCAGAGCGCGTCGGTGACCGGGTTGGCCCGGTTGCACAGGTAGCTTTCGGCAAGCTGGGTGATGGCGTCGAGCCCGCTCGCCAGTGTGAGCGCCATGGGAGCATCGTCCGTCAGGGCCGGATCGACGATGGCCAGCGTGGGCACCAAGCGCGTGTCCCGCAGGCTGACCTTCAGCCCCCGCTCCGGCACGCCCAGCACCGCGTTCCGGGTCGCTTCGGCGCCCGTGCCAGAGGTCGTCGGGACGGCGGCGAAGGGCAGCGGGGGTTCCAGCACCTCGGCGGGTTGCCCGTCGAGCCCCAGATAATCGGCAGGATCGCCCGGGCTGGGGCAGAGACCGGCAAGCGCCTTGCCCAGATCGATTGTGGCACCCCCGCCGACGGCGAGGATACAGTCCGCGCCGAACGCGCGGGCCTGCTGCCGCGCGTCGCGTACCTGGTCAAGGGTGGGCTCGCCCGAGGAATGGATCACCTCAAGTGCGAGACCCGATGCTTCCAGCTCCGCGCGCAGATCGTCGACCCAAGGAACGGAGCGTCCGCGCACCAGCACCATCCGGCGGCCCAGCTGCCCCGCCAGTTCAGCGGTACGATGGCGGCAGTCACGTCCGAAAAGGGTGCGCGCCGGCGACGTCAGGGCAAAGGGCTCCATCGGTCAGAAGCGCATGGTGGCATCGACGGCCCGCCCCCAGGCCGCATATTTGCGCGCGCGGGTGTCGTCATCCATCTGCGGCTCGAAGCAACGTTCCAGCGCCCATGTCTTGGCGAATTCCTCCTGATCCGGGCAAACCCCGGCCCGGTATCCCGCCAGCCACGCGGCGCCCATCGCGGTTGTTTCCAGAACCTTCGGCCGGTCGACGCGTGCCCCGATGATGTCAGACAGGAACTGCATGGCGAAGTCAGAGGCGCTCATGCCGCCGTCTACCCGCAGCGTCGCGGTGGAAGAGATATCCCGTAGCGTCGCGCCGCCGCCGGTGCCGCCCGCCAGACCTTCCCGCTCACAATCCGCCTGCATCGCCTGAAGCAGATCGCAGGTCTGGTAGCCCACGCTTTCCAGCGCTGCCCGGGCAAACTCCTCGGGGCCGGAATTGCGGCTCAGCCCAAAGATGGCACCCCGGCATTCGGCGTTCCAATAGGGTGCCCCCAACCCGGTAAAGGCCGGGACCAGAACAACGTTCTGCGTCGGGTCCGACCGCTCGGCGAGCGGTTGCGTCTCTTTCGCCTCACGGATGATCTTCAGCCCGTCGCGCAGCCATTGCACCACCGCCCCGGCGATGAAGATCGATCCCTCAAGCGCGTAGGTCGGTTTGCCATCCAACTGGTAGGCAATGGTAGTGAGCAGCCGGTTCTGCGACGTGACGGGCGTATCGCCGGTGTTCATCAGCGCAAAGCAGCCGGTCCCGTAGGTCGATTTCAGCATGCCCGGTTTGAAGCAGGCCTGCCCGACGGTCGCGGCCTGCTGATCCCCGGCGATGCCGCGGATCGGGATGGGGCGACCGAAAAGATCGGGGCGCGTCTCGCCGAAGTCGGCGGCGCTGTCGCGCACCTCGGGCAGGATCGCGGGCGGTATCCCCAGTTTGTCGCAGATCGTGCGGCTCCAGCGGCCCTTGCGGATGTCATAGAGCATGGTGCGCGCCGCGTTTGTGGCATCCGTCGCATGGACGGCACCACCGGTAAGGTTCCAGACCAGCCAACTGTCCACCGTACCGAAGGCGAGTTTGCCCGCCTCGGCCTTTTCGCGCGCGCCCTCGGCGTGCTCCAGCAGCCAGGCGAGCTTGGTGGCACTGAAATAGGGATCGAGCAGCAGGCCGGTCCGGGCGGTCACGGTCTCCTCGAAGCCTTCGTCCTTCAGCTTGCGGCAG
Source organism: Sulfitobacter sp. HI0040 (assembly GCF_001634885.1). GTDB lineage: Bacteria > Pseudomonadota > Alphaproteobacteria > Rhodobacterales > Rhodobacteraceae > Sulfitobacter. The sequence continues at coordinate 2,081 of NZ_LWEX01000554.1, forward strand.
AGGGCCGATGTACGCCGGTCCTGCCAAACGATCGCGTTGTGAATGGGTCGGCCCGTTTCACGGTCCCAGACGATCGTGGTCTCGCGCTGGTTGGTGATGCCGATGGCGGCAATGCCCTCCGCGCGCCCGCCCGCCTTTTCGATGGCGGCACGGCAGGTCGCGGCGGTGGTGGACCACAGGTCAGCCGGGTCATGCTCCACCCAGCCGCTGTCGGGATAAATCTGCGGAAATTCTTCCTGCGCCGATGCGATGGCGTTCAACCCTTGATCGAACAGCACGGCACGGCTGGATGTGGTCCCCTGGTCGATGGCCAGAATATGCGTCATGGATCACCTCGCTTCTGAGGGATGTTTATGGGCCGTCCGGCCCGTGCAGTTCAAGCGGGGTATCCCGTGGAATGACCGGGGCCCACAGGGGGCCCCGGTCGCAGACAGGGCTTACTGCCAGGACTGGATCAGTTCGTCATAGCTGACCGTCTTGGGTTCCTCGTCTTCGTTCTCGAGCTTCGGATAGGGCGCGCCTTCCTGGGCGAACCAGTGCTCCGCGTCCATTTCCTCGTTCAGCTTGGGACCGATATCGCCCTGAATACCGGCACGCTCCAGACGCTCCAGCACCTTTTCCTGATCGGCGCAGAGTGCATCCAGCGCTTCCTGGGGTGTCTTCGCACCGGACATGGCGTCGCCGATGTTCTGCCACCACAGTTGCGCCAGCTTCGGATAGTCCGGAACGTTGGTGCCGGTGGGCGACCACGCAACGCGCGCAGGTGAACGGTAGAACTCCACCAGACCGCCCAGCTTGTCCGCACGCTCGGTAAAGCTGTCATGCTGCACCGTGGACTCGCGGATGAAGGTCAGGCCGACGTGGGACTTCTTCACATCCACCGTCTTGGAGGTGACGAACTGCGCGTAGAGCCATGCGGCCTTGGCGCGATCCACCGGGGTGGACTTCATCAGCGTCCAGGAACCGGCATCCTGATACCCGACCTTCTGGCCTTCTTTCCAGTAAACGCCATGCGGGCTGGGTGCCATGCGCCACTTGGGCGTGCCATCCTCGTTCATCACCGGCAGGCCGGGCTTCACGGTGTCGGCGGTGAAGGCGGTGTACCAGAACATCTGCTGAGCGACGTTGCCCTGCGCGGGGATCGGACCGGCTTCGGAGAAGGTCATACCCGCGGCTGCCGGGGGCGAATATTTCTCCAGCCATTCGATCGCCTTGGTCACCGCATAGACCGCCGCGGGCGAGTTCGTCGCACCGCCGCGTGCCACACAGGAACCGGTGGGCTGGCTGTTCTCGTTCACACGGATGCCCCATTCATCGACCGGCAGGCCGTTGGGTTCACCCACGTCTCCCATGCCGGCCATGGACATCCACGCATCGGTGTAGCGCCAGCCGAGCGACGGGTCCTTCTTGCCGTAGTCCATGTTGCCGAAGACTTCGCCCTCGACACCCATGTGGCTGAGATCACGCCCGGTAAAGAATTCGGCGATGTCCTCATAGGCAGACCAGTTGACCGGAACGCCGAGTTCGTAGCCGTACTTCTCCATGAAGTCGGCCTTGTTCTTCTCGTCGTTGAACCAATCGTAGCGGAACCAATAAAGGTTCGCGAACTGCTGGTCCGGCAACTGATAGACCTTGCCGTCCGGGCCGGTGGTAAAGCTGAGACCGATGAAATCATCGAGATCGAGCGTCGGCAGGGTCACGTCGCTGCCCTCGCCCGCCATCCAGTCCGTCAGGTTGCGCGCCTGCTGATACCGCCAGTGGGTACCGATGAGGTCCGAGTCGTTGATGTAGCCGTCGTAGATGTTTTCGCCCGACTGCATCTGCGTCTGCAGTTTCTCCACCACGTCGCCTTCGCCGATCAGGTCGTGTGTGACGTTGATCCCGGTGATGGCGGTGAAAGCGGGTGCAAGCACCTGGCTTTCGTATTCGTGTGTGGTGATGGTTTCGGAAACGACCTTGATGTCCATGCCTTCGAAGGGCTTGGCGGCATCGACGAAGAACTGCATCTCCGCTTCCTGTTCTTCGCGGGTGAGCGTTGACAGGCCGTCGATCTCGTTGTCGAGGAACTCCTGCGCCGCCTCCATATCCGCAAAGGCAGGACCCGCGAGGATCAGCAGCGCTGCCGTGGTTGATCTGAGGTTGAGGTTCATTGTTGGTGTCCTCCCTTTTTGAACCGTTTGTCGAGGATGTGGTCGAAACGTGGGCGGGCGTCCTCTGCACCCGTCACGCTTTCCCGATCGTCAGACCCAGCGGAACACCGCCGCGGCATAGACCAGGCAAAGCAGAAGCGCATAGGGCTGCCCCTCCCCCACGAGGCCGAGCCACGCGAGGTTGATGAAGGCCGACCCCAGCAAAGTGATGAACAGCCGGTCCCCGCGGGTCGTCTCGATCCGCAGGATGCCGGTGCGAGGCGTTTCGGGAAACTTGATCGCGAGGATCGTGAAAGTGATCAGCAGCCCCGCGATGACGGCGAAGAATATCGCGGTGGGCCATGTCCATGCCATCCAGTCCATGAAACGTTCCTCCCTCTTGCTGGCTCAGACGCGCCCCAGGGCAAAGCCCTTGGCGATGTAGTTGCGGACAAAGTAGATGACCAAGGCGCCCGGCAGGATCGTCAGGATGCCTGCTGCGGCCAGCACGCCCCAGTCGATCCCGCTGGCACCCTGTGTGCGCGTCATGATCGCGGCGATGGGTTTCGCATCGACCGTGGTCAGCGTGCGGCTCAGCAGCAGTTCGACCCATGAGAACATGAAGCAGAAGAACGCCGCGACGCCGATCCCGCTCGCGATGAGCGGCATGAAGATCTTCACGAAGAACCGGGGGAAGGAGTAGCCGTCGATATAGGCTGTCTCGTCGATCTCCTTCGGGACGCCGCGCATGAACCCTTCGAGGATCCAGACCGCCAGCGGCACGTTAAAAAGCGTATGCGCCAAAGCCACCGCGATATGGGTGTCGAACAGCCCCACCGATGAATAGAGCTGGAAGAACGGCAGCGCGAAGACCGCAGGCGGCGCCATCCGGTTGGTCAACAGCCAGAAGAACAGGTGTTTGTCGCCCATGAAGTGATAGCGCGAGAACGCATAGGCGGCAGGCAATGCGACGGCGAGGGAAATGATCGTGTTGATCGTCACGTAGATGATCGAATTGACGTATCCCATGTACCACGCCGGATCGGTCAGGATCGTAGCGTAGTTGTCAAAGGTCAGATCGCGCGGGAACAGGGTGAACTCGTTCAGGATCTCCGTGTTCGTCTTCAGGCTCATGTTCAGCAGCCAGTAGATCGGCAGCATCAGGAAGAGCAGATAGAGCGTCATCACGACGACGCTGGTCTTTACCTTGAACCTGCGCCGGGTATTGCTGCCCTGCGCCGTCAGATCCTCTGGTATCGCTGTCGCGTCCGTCATCCTACATCCCCTTCCGGTCGAGGTTCGTCATCACCGTGTAGAACACCCAGGAAATCAGCAGGATGACGAGGAAATACATGATCGAGAAGGCCGCCGCCGGGCCAAGGTCGAACTGGCCGAGCGCCATCTTCACTAGGTCGATGGACAGCAGCGTCGTGGCGTTGCCGGGGCCACCGCCCGTCACGACGAAGGGTTCGGTATAGATCATGAAACTGTCCATGAAACGCAGCAGGATGGCGATCATCAGCACGCCCATCATCTTGGGAAGCTCGATGAAGCGAAAGACCTTCCAGCGGCTCGCCTGATCGATCTTGGCGGCCTGGTAATAGGCGTCGGGGATCGATTTCAGCCCCGCATAGGCCAGCAACGCCACCAGCGAGGTCCAGTGCCAGACATCCATGACCACAATGGTCACCCATGCCGCCAGCACGTCCTGCGTGTAGTTGTAGTTGATCCCCAGCGCATCCAGCGTATAGCCCAGCAGCCCGATATCGACCCGCCCGAAGATCTGCCAGATGGTGCCCACCACGTTCCATGGGATCAGCAGCGGCAGTGACATCATCACGAGGCAGAAGCTGGCCCAGAACCCCGATTTCGGCATGTTCAGCGCCACGAAGATACCCAATGGCACCTCGATCGCGAGGATGATGCCCGAAAACATCAGCTGGCGCCCCAGCGCGTCCCACATACGTTCGGAGGACAGCATTTCCTCGAACCATTCGAGCCCGGCCCAGAAGAACTGGTTGTTCCCGAAAGTGTCCTGCACCGAGTAGTTGACCACCGTCATCAGCGGAATGACCGCGGAAAAGGCCACCAGCAGCAGTACCGGCAGGACGAGGAACCATGCCTTTTGGTTGACTGTCTTTTCCATCAGGCGGCTCCTCTGCGGTTGGCTGGGTAGTGCGGCAGGCTATGGGGTGATTGCTCCTGCATTGTGGGCGTTACCCCGCGGGAGCCGAAAGTTACCTGGCGCGCCCGCGCCATGCCCGACCTCCCCCCCGGGAGGGCATTCATGCGGTACCCGGCGCGTGCCCGGCGTTCGTTATTTTGTAACGCTACCGACGCACCAGGCATTCTCGGCCTCCCTAGGTCGGGCATGGCGCTTATCTGCCGGTGTGTCCTCGAGGCGGACGAAGCTGCGACGGCTCGGAGCAAACGAACGCTCATGCCGCCCCCCTGACCAGCCAGTCATTGGCATAGACGTTCACATGATCCCGCTCGAAGGTGACACGGTTCATGTCGGCGCTGATCCGGTCGTCCTCGCCCGCGATGATGTTGATGTCGTTCCCGAAGAATTCGGCGCGGATGATCTTGTGGCGGCCCACGTCCTCCACCCGGCGCACCTTCACGGGCAGTCCCTCGCTCTGGGAAAGGCGGACGTATTCGGGCCGCACGCCGATCTCAACCTTGCCATCTAGCGGTTTGTAGCCTTGCGAAAGCTCCACATAGGAGCCGTCCACATAGGCGCGGTTGCCGTCGATCTTCGCGGGGATCACGTTCATGCCCGGCGAGCCGATGAAATAGCCCACGAAGGTATGTTCGGGCCGCTCGAAAAGCTCCTCCGGCGTGCCGATCTGCACCACGCGGCCATCGTACATCACGACCACCTTGTCGGCGAAGGTCAGCGCCTCGGTCTGGTCATGGGTGACATAGATCATCGTATGGCCGAAATCGTGGTGCAGCTTCTTGAGCTGGGTGCGCAGTTCCCACTTCATATGCGGATCGATCACGGTGAGGGGCTCGTCGAAGAGCAGCGCGTTCACGTCCTTGCGCACCATGCCCCGGCCGAGGCTGATCTTTTGCTTGGCATCCGCCGTGAGGCCGCGCGCCTTGCGGTTCAGCATGTCCTCCATGCCGATCATCCGCGCGATCTCCTGCACGCGGGTGGCGACGTAGGATTCGTCCCGGCCCCGGTTGCGCAGCGGAAAGGCGAGGTTATCGCGCACCGTCATCGTGTCGTAGACCACCGGAAACTGGAAGACCTGGGCGATGTTGCGCTCCGCCGTCGGCGCATGGGTCACGTCCTGCCCGTCGAAAAGAACCCGCCCCTGACTGGGCTGCAGAAGCCCCGAGATGATGTTGAGCAAGGTGGATTTGCCGCACCCGGAGGAGCCGAGCAGGGCATAGGCCGCGCCATCGTCCCAAACGTGGTTCAACTCCTTCAGGGCAAAGTCATCCTCTCCCGTCGGGTTGGGCAGGTAGGAATGGGCGAGGTTGTCGAGTGTGATCTTGGCCATCTGTCAGTTCCCCTTCAGGCCGCCAGCGCATAGGCGGCTGGTGCGACCAACTTGCCGTCTTCGCTGAAGATGTAGACATGGCGCGGATCTAGCCAGACGGTCAGCGCCTCGCCGAGGGCAAGGTCATGCACCCCATGCACCAGCCCGACCCAGCGATCCCCGTGATGATCGAGATGCACGAAGGTTTCCGACCCGGTCAGTTCCGTCACCTGCAGCGTCGTGGCGAATTCCAGCGCGTCACCCGCATGCTGCCCGATTTCCAGATGATTGGGCCGGAAGCCCGCCTGGTAGCGACCATCGGCCAATTCGGCGAGCTTGCCCTGCGCGGGGGCGCTTTGCCCCTTGCCGAACATGATCCGGTTACCCGTCTTGGAGATCTGGAGGAAATTCATCGGTGGGTCGCTGAAGACGCGGGCGGTCGTGGCGTCGACCGGCTGGCGGTAGACCTCCGGCGTAGGCCCGAACTGCGTGACCTTCCCCTCCCAGAGGGTTGCGGTCTTGCCGCCCAGCAGCAGGGCCTCTTCGGGTTCCGTGGTGGCGTAGACGAAAATCGCGCCCGAGGCTTCGAAGATCTTCGGGATCTCGACGCGCAACTCCTCCCGCAGCTTGTAGTCAAGATTGGCGAGCGGCTCATCCAGCAACACAAGGCCTGCGTTCTTGACCAGGGCCCGCGCCAATGCGCAGCGCTGCTGCTGCCCGCCCGAGAGTTCAAGCGGCTTGCGATCCAGCATCGGGGTCAGCTGCATCAGATCCGCCGCTTCACGCACACGGCGATCAATCTCGGCCTTGCTCTCGCCCATCAGGCGGATGGGCGAGGCGATGTTGTCATAGACCGTCATGGAGGGGTAGTTGATGAACTGCTGATAGACCATGGCGACCTTGCGGTCCTGCACCCGCTGCCCGGTCACGTCCTGACCCTGCCAGAAAATCTGCCCGGTGGCGGGCACGTCCAGCCCGGCCATCAGCCGCATGAGAGAGGTCTTGCCCGATGTGGTCGGCCCCAGCAGGACGTTCATCGTCCCCTGCTCCAGCGTGAGGTCGGTGGGATATATGTGGGTCTGCCCTTCGACAGTCTTTGACACGCCCCTGAGTTCCAGCGTCATCGGTTCTCCTCCTATTCCGCGGCGGCGGGGGTGCTTCCCGCGCGTTGAGCCATCCAGTCGGCCAGGGTTTGCGCCTGCTTCGCGCTGAGGCGAAGACCCAGCTTGCTGCGCCGCCACAGGATGTCTTCGGCGGTGCGGGCATATTCCCGTTGCATCAGCCAGATCACTTCGGCCTCCGTCAGCGTCGCTCCGAAATCACGGCCCAGATCGCGCGCCTCCCCGGCGCCGCTCAGGACTTTCCGCGCTTCGGTCCCATAGGCCCGCACCAAGCGGCGCGCCCAGAACTGATCGAGGAAAGGATGCGCCTCTTGCAGCTCTTGCACAAGATTTTCCACGCCATCGACGGGGAAGTCCCCGCCCGGAAGCGGCACACCGGCTGTCCAGGAACCTTTCGCGACCGTCAGATGTTTGCCGATCTTCTCCAGCGCGCTGTCGGCCAGCCGCCGGTATGTGGTGATCTTGCCGCCGAATATGTTCAGCACAGGCGCACCGCCCGCGGCGTCGATCTTCAGCGTGTAGTCCCGTGTCGCCGCCGTGGCGCTGCTGGCCCCGTCATCATAGAGCGGCCGCACCCCGGAATAGGTATGCACGACGTCATCCGTGGTCAGTTGTCGCTTGAAATACTGGTTGGCGAAATCGATCAGATAGGCCTGTTCTTCCGGGGTACATTCAGGTTTCCGGCCGGGGGCGCTATGCTCGACATCGGTCGTGCCGATCAGGGTAAAATCGGTTTCATAGGGTATGGCGAAGATGATCCGCCCGTCCGTGCCCTGGAAGAAATAGCATTTGTCATGATCGTAGAGCCTGCGGGTCACGATATGGCTGCCCCGCACCAGCCGAACGCCTTCGCGGGAATTCAGGCGGATACGCGTCTGGATGATGTCACCGACCCATGGGCCGCCCGCGTTAACGAGCATCCGGGCCCGGTACACCTCTGTTTCGTTTTCGCTATTGCGCGTTTCGATCCGCCAGTGATCGCCTTCGCGCGCCGCGCTGATGACTTCCGTCCGGGTCAGGATACGCGCCCCGCGCGCTTCGGCGTCCCGGGCGTTGAGCACGACGAGCCGCGCATCCTCCACCCAGCAGTCGGAATATTCGAAAGCCTTTTCGAACCGCTCCTGCAGGGGCGCGCCCTCTGGCGTGCTGCGCAGGTCCACCGTGGAGGTCGGCGGCAGGATCTTCCGCCCGCCGAGATTGTCGTAGAGAAACAGGCCAAGACGAATGAGCCACGCGGGCCTGCGCCCCTTCATCCAAGGCATGAACAGGTTGAGCAATTTGGACGTGGGTGTATCCGTTTCGAAACGCATATCTTCATGATATGGAAGGACGAATCGGCGCGGCCAACTGATATGCGGCATCGCCTTCAGCAAAACCTCACGCTCGATCAGCGCCTCACGCACAAGGCGGAATTCGAAGTATTCCAGATACCGCAGACCGCCATGAAAGAGCTTGGTCGATGCTGAAGACGTGGCCGAGGCCAGATCGTTCATTTCCGCCAGCGTGACAGACAGGCCGCGACCCGCTGCATCCCGCGCGATGCCGCATCCGTTGATGCCACCGCCGATGATGAACAGGTCCGTCAGCTTGTCTTGCGCCGATGCTGTCACGCGGCCCCCTCCCGAGACGCCTGCCCCCGCCCCGCA
>NZ_LWEX01000555.1 GCF_001634885.1 Sulfitobacter sp. HI0040
GCCCTTTTGCAGGCCGAACTGGTCGCGGGTAAAGGTGTCTTTCAGCATGAAGGACCGGGCAGCCGCCGCATCCGCGTGGGCCAGCCCAACCGGGACACCGGGGCGAAATTCGTACGCCCCTGACCTTTGGGCGGGGGTCTTGAAACGCTTCTGAATCATTCCCACATGGCGGGTGCCGGGGTGCCTCAAAGGGCTTCGGCATAACCGAAACGGGTCTGTCCAATGATGGAAGGCCCATGCGTAAAATCGCTCAAACATGAGGATGAAACATGCGTACATATGATTTTGCACCGCT
>NZ_LWEX01000556.1 GCF_001634885.1 Sulfitobacter sp. HI0040
ACGTGCCAGCCGGTGCGCGGGATCGGAATTCTCCGAGTTTCTCCGCCGCCGCATTCGCACGGAGTGAGTGAACAGTTATGACCCCTTTTGCAATCGCCGGCGTACAGATGTACGTGAATGCCCTGCAGTCGAACGTCGATGGCATGATCCAGCGCCTCGATATCCTGATGGCGCGTTTCCCATGGACGCAGATGGTCCTTTTTTCCGAACTGGCGCCTTTCGGTCCTTTGGATAAATTCGCACTGCCCCCCGAGAATGAAACGATCGAAC
>NZ_LWEX01000557.1 GCF_001634885.1 Sulfitobacter sp. HI0040
TTCGACAAGCAGCTTCTTGATGTTCTGGATGGCCTTCGCCGGGTTCAACCCCTTGGGGCAGGTCCGTGCGCAGTTCATGATCGTATGGCAGCGGTACAGCTTGAAAGGATCTTCCAGATCGTCCAGCCGCTCCCCCGTCGCCTCATCCCGGCTGTCGATGATCCAGCGATAGGCATGCAGCAGCGCGGCCGGTCCAAGGTAACGATCCCCGTTCCACCAGTAGCTGGGGCAGGAGGTCGAGCAGCAGGCACACATGATGCATTCATAAA
>NZ_LWEX01000558.1 GCF_001634885.1 Sulfitobacter sp. HI0040
ATCAGACACCTCTGGTGCGCATCGAAAACCTCCGGGCGGAGTTCCGGGGCGATTGAAAAGCTGACATCCTCGACCCCAACGATAGGACCATCATCGCCCCGGAACTCCACCCGGAGGTTTTCGATGCGCACCAGAGGTGTCTGATCAACCGGCATTACGCCTCCTCTCTTGTGCGCGGGTCGAGCGCATCGCGCAGGGCATCCCCGAACATGTTGAGCCCGAGAACCGTCAAACCCACTGCGGCACCCGGTACCAGCGCCGTCCATGGCGCGCGATCGAGGTAATCGCGGGAGGCCTGGATCATCAGGCCCCAAGAGGCATCGGGCGGCTGGGTGCCGAGGCCGAGAAAGCTCAGACCGGCCTCAGCCAAGATCGCGAAGGCAAGGCTAATGGTGGACTGCACGATCACGACAGGCATGATGTTGGGCAAAATATGCAATGTGATCATGCGAAGATCCGAATTTCCGGCTGTCCGCGCGGCCTCCACATAGGGCATCTGGGCCACGCGCAAAGCCTCTCCCCGGATGATCCGTGCCAGAAACGGCGTAAACGCGATGCCAATCGCAATGATCGTGTTTTGCAAGTTCGGCCCCAGAACCGCACTGATCGTCAGTGCCAGCAGAAGGGCCGGAAAACTGAGGAGCGTATCCACCAGCCGCATCAAAACGTTATCAGTCGTTTTTCCCACATAGCCCGATATCAACCCAAGCGGCAGACCGATCACGATGGACATCAGGACTGCAGCGACCGCTATGAAGATCGAGGTTTGCGCGCCCAGCAAGACGCGGAAGAACAGGTCCCGTCCCAGTTGATCCGTGCCCAGCGGATGGCCCCATGTCGGCGGCGACAGCCGCGCGCGCATGTCCATCTGGGTCGCCCAGTCGGCGGGGATCAGTAAAGGGGCAAAGACAGCGACGGCCAGTACCGTCAGAACAACGACCGCCCCGAGGATGCCCTTGGCGCTACGGAAAGCCCTCGGCAGCTTCATGACAATCGTATCCGGGGATCGGCCACCGCATAGAGCAGATCGACAATCAGATTGGCCAGCATGACCACTGCAGCGATGACGAAAACGCTTGCCTGAATCAGCGGGATGTCACGGTTCAGAAGCGCCTGATAGGTCAGCCACCCCATGCCCGTGTAGTTGAAAAGGCTCTCTATCACGATGATAGAGCCGAATAGATACCCTACCTGAAGCCCCGCCACGGTCATCACCGGGCCCACGGCGTTAGCCAACCCGTAGCGCCATACCACCGTGTTTTCATTCAATCCCTTCGCGCGCGCCACGCGGATGAATTCCTGCTTCAAAATGCCGGTCATAGTCGCGCGGGTCATGCGGGTCAAATGGGCCATCAAACCGAGTCCAAGGGCGAGGGAGGGCAGCAAGGCATGACGCACCGCGCCTTCGAAATCCTCCACCGGGTCCACAAACCCCGAGGATGGCAGCCAGCCCAACCCGCGCGCGAACAGCAGGATGAGCATGATGCCCCAGAAAAAGTCCGGCAGGCTTACCCCCAGCATCGCCGTGGAACTGGCAGCTGTATCCTGCCACTTGTTGGCATGCACCGCCGCCCAGACGCCCAACGGAACGGCGCAGGCGAGTGCGATAGTCATGGAAAACAGAACCAGAAGCCCGCTGGCAGTCATTTTTTGAAGCAACAGCGGCGCGATCGGTTCCTTGAAGACGAGCGACGACCCCCAATCCCCTGTCAGCATTCCGGTAATCCAGCGACCATACTGGACGAGCAGCGGGTCGTTCAGGCCTAAGGATTCGCGCAGACCGGCAAGCGCTTCGGGGTTGGATTGCGTACCCATGATCATCATGGCGACATCCCCGGGCAGGATGTTGGTCACGGCGAAGGTGATCGCCGAGATCAGGAACAGGGTCAGCATCATCGAGAAGAAACGATTGAGGATATAACTCACGCGAGGTTCGCCTCTGTCACTGGATGGGAGAACCGGGGCGCGCGATCGCACGCCCCGGCCTGATCTATCGGCCTTTATCCTTCGGCAAGCCATACCTTATGAAAGCGCAGGTTGGAGCCGTTGGGATGCACGATGCTATCCAGTCCCTGCACCGCGGGCTGGGCGCCGATGGTCCCATTCCGGAACCAGAGGACCACGTCGAGCGTGTCGTCCCGGATGACCTCCTGAACTTCCTTGTAGATCGCCGCGCGCTCCGCTGGGTCGACCGTAACCCGCGCCTTGGCCGTCAGCTCGTCGACCTTGGGGTGCGAGATCTTGCGGTAGTTGAAGGCCCCTTCTGTGTTCCAAAGCGAGTAGTACAGGAAATCCGGTTCCCAGAGGGTGAAGAAGTTCATCATCGAGATCTGAAAATCCTTGTCGACCCAGACCTGGCTCAGCCAATCGGACCACGTAAGTTGTTCGATGGACGCATCGACCCCGGCCATGCGGAACCATTCCAGCATGATCTGGGCGGCCTCCACATGGTAAGGATAGTTGGTCGTCACCTTGAACACGACCGACAGATCGTTGGGTCCGTAGCCAGCCTCAGCCAGAAGTGTCTTGGCTTTCTCGATGTCCTGCGGACGCTGGGCCAGATCGCTGTTGTAGGATACCGAGGTAGGATAGCTAGGTGATGCCGTCGTTTCCCCCTGCCCCCAAAGCGCGCCTTCCAACAGCACGTCCTTGTCAATCATGTAGTCGAAAGCCTCGCGGACCTTCGGGTTCTGGAAAGGTTCGAAATCATGGTTGAAGTTCACGAAGTCCCAGTTCAGCGGAAACCATGCGACGACCTGCAAATCGCCGTCTGCTTCGATCTCGGCGATCCGGTCGGCGGGGATGTCGTTGATCATATGAAGCTCGCCCGTGCGCAACCCGGTCAGGCGCACGGTGGGTTCCGTAATCTCCCGCGCGATCACCTTGTCGAGATAGGCAGGCCCGTCCCAGTAATCCTCAAACCGCGCAAGCTCCACCTCATTGCCGAATTCGCGGCGAACAAAGCGGAAAGGCCCACAGCCGATGGGCGTGGTGCCCTGCTGCTCGCCTGATCCTTCTGGCATCACGACGCCAGCGCCGTTTTCGGCCAAACGGGACAGGAACGGCGCGTTTACTTCGCTCAACTGGACGATCACGGTCAGGTCGTCCGGGGTCTCGATGCTATCGACCGCGTTGAAAACCTCGAAATTCACCGCCCCCGTATCTGGGTCGCGGCAGCGGTCGAATGAATATTTCACATCCGCCGATGTCATTTCCTTACCATCGTGGAACATCACCCCCGGGCGCAGCCGGAAGGTGTAGGTCAGGCCGTCATCACTTTGCTCAAAGCTTTCGGCGAGGTTGGGAATGACCTTCAAATCCTTGTCGACCGTGACGATCGAATCGTGGACGTTCTGCAGCACCCGCCCGGTGGATGCCGTGCCGGTTTGGTGCATGTCGAGATTCTGGGTTGTTTCCGAATGCCCCCAGATCAGCGTTCCACCACGCACGGGTTCAGATTGCGCGATTGCCGGGCTGCCGAGGCCATAGAGGATCGTGCCTCCCATCAGTGCCGAGGTAGTCTTAAGAAATTCCCTACGTTTCATCTTTCGATCTCCTTGTTGCACATGAACCGGGCCAATTCGCCGGTCCGTCAGTCTTTGCCGGCCTTGGCTGGCCGGTTCTGTTGCTCAATCAGGCAGGCGCGGCCGCTCATCCGCGACGCCAAGGCGGGCTTCGAGAGCCTGCCCGAGATTCAGGATCGTTCCTTCATCGAAAAGACGCCCCCAGAGGGAAATGCCCTGCGGGACGCGATGCCTCTCGCCTTCCGTGTCCGCTTCCCCGGTGGTCAGCTTGCCCTCCCCCAACGAGGCGGGGCTACGCGTGCCGAGGTCTTCGAACCCTGCCCGAAGATGCAGGCAGGGGTGGCCGGTGAAATTCGATGCAACGAGCATGGGCCCCGTCATGAAGGGCCCTATCAGCGCATCGACTTTACCGAACAAATCATCGAGCGCTTGCATCACAAGATACCGAAGCCGGTCGAGTTGCACGTGATCGACCGCGGAAAGGAAACGCGCCTTGCGGAAGGTGTTGGGCCAAGCCCCATCATCCTGCCACGTCAGCGTGTCGTCGGCATCTGTCAGCGTCAATCCCTCGAACGCCGCCGCCGCTTCGGCATAGAGTATATTCATCAGCGAGGCATAGGGCAGGTCGGGCAGTGACACCTCGAACACTTCGATGCCCAGATCCTTCGCCGCCTTCAGCGCCGCTTGGTCCACATCTGTGGCCCCCTCTCCGAAGGCTTCCGGCAGATAGCCCAGTTTTATCCCTTTAATGCTTTTGTTTCCATCAAAGGCAAAAGGGGCATGGATCGAACTGCGATCTGCCGGATCCCCACCGTTGATGGCTGCCAGAACCAGCGCCGTGTCCTCGACACCCCGGCAAATGGGTCCCACCTTGTCGAGAGACCAGCAAAGTGCCATCGCCCCTGCCCGGCTGACGCGCCCAAAGGTAGGCCGCAGCCCGGTCGTGCCACATCGCTGCGAAGGCGATGTGATGGAACCAAGCGTTTCGGTTCCGATCGCAAAGCCGCAAAGCCCCGCCGCGGTGGCCGAAGCCGACCCCGCACTGGAGCCGGAGGAGCCTTCCTCCGTGTTGAAGGGATTGCGCGTCACCCCACCGTACCAAATATCGTTATAGGCCAACGCGCCAACCGTCGTCTTGCCCAAAAGCACGGCCCCCGATTCGCGCAGGAGGGTCACGACGCGGGCATCCTTATCCGGCACGCGGTCCTGAAAGGGTTCCGCACCCCAGCCGGTGACCACGCCGTCAGTGTCGAACAGATCTTTCACGCCATATGGCACGCCGTGCAGCGGCCCGCGGGATTCACCATTCGCCGTCAGCGCATCCATCGCATCTGCCTCAGCCAAGGCCCGCTCTGGGATCACTTCGGCAAAACACCACAGCTTGGGATTGTGACTTTCGATGCGCTCCAGATAGATTTCGGTCAACCGTCTGCTGGTCAGCGCACCAGAGGCAATCCATGTTCCAAGCTGAGGCAGAGTCGCAAAGGCGATATCTGCATCATTGTCGGGTAGCGGCTCTTCGACGGTCGTTCCGGTCACACCATGAGCCGTGGGCATTTCAAAGCCTGGCAGGCGTGGATCGAACCGGAGGCTCATAGGAACGGAATTGGGTAGGTCCACCTCCCGCCGGGCCATGGCGGAATCGATCTGACCTGCCAGATTTCCCACCATCTGGGCCCGCTCACGGGTGGTATAGGCAACCGCGAGCAGCTTCTCGGCTGCCTCAATATCCGCTTCGGTGATCTTCTGGTCGCTCATCATTCCCCCCTTTGCAAATTTACATCGTTTCGATCCGTAGCCGGCCATCGGCGCGCGGGTTCGGCAATCGCGGGATCGGGCATAAATTTGCCCCTTAGCGGCGCATCACCGTGGCTATCCCAACGCGCCCTCACAGCGGTGTCGCGAAAGACCGGCTCTCGCGCCCTTCGGATTTTCGGCGCTCCTCGGCAGCGGCGATTTCCGCGTCGATGTCTTTTCGGTCAAGCATACCATGTGGATTGGCAAGGGTCGGGAGCGTTTTCGCCATGATGAGGTAACGCTCCTGCGCGACGGCATAGAGCCTGCGCAACTCGGCCAGTGGATCGGGGTGGTCGTCGGCGCGCAGATCGAGCCATGGATAGGGCTGATCCCGGTACACGATCACTGCTGCCGATTGGGTGCCACGCTTGTCGCCGCCCGCCGCCGCGCCGGCCTCCATCGCCGTCATGAGCCGTTCGATCAGAGGCGCATCGCCGTGCGCCTGAAAGGCCGACAGCGTGTCCTGAACGACCGCTTCGCCCGCCAGCATGTTGCCCGCGACCGATACGCCTTCGGCGCTCGCATGGCCGCACCAGTCTATGCATTCAGACCCGGTGTAGGCCGCCGTCCGCCCTTGGGCGTCGACCATGTGCAATTGCCGGTTCGCGCGGCCTTTGTCAGCACCCACCAGCGCATCCAGCACATCCTGCGGCGCGCCGCCGTTCGCCAGCAGATCCGCCGCTTCGATACCCCAGAGCGGGTTGACGAAGGCTTGCGTGGCAACTGCCCCCTTGCCGGCCCGGATATGGGGAACCAGCGCGCCCACGGCAAAGAACCGGCTGGCGACGGCCACCCCCATCTCGCCGGTTCGGGCGTCTCGTGCCACGATCGAATAGGTCATTGCAGTCTCCTCATCGGCCAATCGCATAGGCTTGCATCAATCGGGGTGTCGCTGCCGCGCGCAGCAGGCCATCGGGGGCGCGGCTGGCTGCGGTCAGTCGCCCGATGGTCCAGGGCTCCGCCACGGTGACCACATGACCCCGGGCGCGCAGGTCGGCGATCACGGTATCGCCGAAATCAGGCTCCACCATCAGGTGGCCGGGCTGCACCACGCGCGGATCGAAGGAGCCCTGAAAATGCGCGGTGTTGAACAGCGGCGCGTCGATCGCCTCCTGCAGGTTCATGTCGCTGTGCACCAGCCGGAGAAAGAGCATCAGTTGCCATTGGTCCTGCTGGTCGCCGCCGGGGGTGCCGAAGGCGTGCTGCGTTCCGTCCGGTGCCTGCGCCATCGACGGCGACAGCGTCGTGCGTGGCCGTCGCCCGGGGGCCAGCGATGTGGGCAACCCCTCGTCCAGCCAGAACATCTGCGCGCGGCTGTTGAGCGGCATGCCCAACCCCGGCACGACCGGCGAGCTTTGCAACCATCCCCCCGACGGCGTGGCAGAAACCGAATTACCCCAGCGGTCGATCACATCGATATGCACCGTATCGCCGCGCTTTTCCGACAAATGCGCCATGGTGGGTTCGCCTGCACCGACTCCGCCGCCCGATAATTGTTCGCTTGCCTTGGCACGCGCGATGGCGGCATCGGCAAGATGTTCGAACCCCGGGATCCGTCCGGGTTGCTGGATCAGGCTGGCCTCCGCGCCCAAGCCGGTCCGCCGTTCCACCGCATAGGCCCGGGACAAGAGGATATCGGTCGGAATGTCGCTTTGCGCCGGGTCGCCGTAATACGCCTCACGGTCCGCGAAGGAGAGTTTCATCGCCTCGGTCACGGTATGGACAAAGTCAGCGCTTCGGCTGTCCATCGCCGCGATGCCGCTGCCCTCCAGCAGACGCAGGGATTGCAGCATCGTGGGCCCCTGGCTCCAGATTCCTGCTTTCCACAGCGTCCATCCTTCGTAATCGACGGCGAGCGGCGCTTCATAGGTCGCTTCCCACCGGGCCATGTCGTCGCCGGTCAGAACGCCCCGGTGCTTGCTGCCGGACGCATCCATGACACAGGCTGTGCGCATCCAGTCGTCGATCGCTTCGGCCACGAACCCCTTGTNGAATGCACGCCGCGCCGCTTCGATTTGCGCCTCCCGCCCCTTGGCCGCCTCCGCCTCCTGCAAAAGCCGCTCCCAGGTATCGGCCAGCGCCGGGTTGCGGAACAGCGCATCCGCCTCGGGCACCCGGCCCCCGGGCAACCAGGTCTCATACGACGTGGGCCATTCATCCCTGAAGAAATCAGCCAGCCCCGCGATCGTGGCGGCAACACGCGGCAGCATGGGATGGCCGTGGCGCGCATAATGGATTGCGGGTTCCAGAACGTCACGCAGGGGCAGCCGCCCATGATCGTGCAGAATTAGCATCCATGCGTCGAAAGACCCGGGCACTACCGTTGCCAGCAGACCGGATCCGGGGATCCGCTCCAGCCCCTCGGCGCGGTAGTGATCGATGCTGGCGCCCGCGGGGGCGACCCCCTGCCCGCAGATCACCACGGGCGCGTCCTCGCCCGCCGTGCGGACCAGCGCGGGCATGTCGCCCAGCGGGCCGTTCAGATGCGGCTCCACCACCTGAAGCGTGAATCCCATCGCGGCGGCGGCATCCGCGGCCGACCCCCCCGCTTCGAGGATTTTCATGCCGACGGCGGAAGCGATCCAATGCGTCGACGTGGCAACCCCGAAGGTGCCCTTGATCTCCGGTCTGGTGGTAAAGCCCATGCCGCCCGTCCTCAATGATCGCGCGGGTCAAGCGCGTCGCGCAGCCCGTCGCCCAGCAGGTTGAAACCAAGCACCACGAGGAAGATCGCAACCCCCGGATAGAGCGCCATCCATGGTGCCTGGTCCAGAAAGTTCTTGGCAGTGTTCAGCATCGCACCCCAGCTGGGTGCGGGGGGTTGTTGACCCAGCCCCAGAAAGGACAGCGATGCTTCGGCAATGACCGCGGTGGCGATTGTCAGCGTCGACTGCACGATGATCGGCGGCACGATGTTGGGCAGGATGTAGCGCCCGATCATGCCCACATGTCCGATCCCAACGGCGCGGGCGCTTTCCACGTAATCTTCGGTCATCACGATCAGCGTCTGCGCGCGCGCCAGCCGGATGAAGACCGGCATCGCCGATAGGCCGATGGCGATCATCGCATTGGTCAGCGACGGGCCCAGAAAGGCCGCGAGCGCGATGGCGAGGATCAGGAAGGGCGCCGCCAGCAGCGCCTCGGTAAAGCGTGAGATGACGGCATCGGTCCAGCCGCGCATATAGCCCGCCAACATGCCGAGCGGCATGCCCAGAAAGACGGCGATCAAGACGGAAACCACCCCCGCCAGAAGGGACGCCTGCGCCCCCCAGATCATCCGGCTCAGAACATCGCGCCCGATTTCGTCGGTGCCGAAAGGATGCGCCCAGGTGGGGGCCTTGCGGACCGCACCCCAATCGGTCTCGGCGGGGCCGGGTACCGGAAGGACGGGGGCCAGCAACGCGACGATCAGGAAGAACAGGACGATCACCCCGCCCAGCAGGGCCGATGGACTGCGGCGAAACTTTTCCCACGCGCGGTTGCGGCGGCGGGGCGGCAGCGGGTCGGCCGCCACCTGCGGATCGACGACGGCGGTCATTGCTGGGACATCCTCGGGTTCAGGATGCGATAGGCCGCATCGGCCAGAATATTCATGAAGATAAAGGCGATACCGGTGCACAACACGATGCCCTGCACCACCGCATAGTCACGGTTGAAGACCGCATCGACCACCAGCTTGCCAAAGCCCGGGATGGTGAAGATCTGCTCCGTCAGGACGGCACCGGCCAAAAGCTCTCCGAACAGGAGGGTGATCACGGTCACAACGGGCACCAGCGCATTGCGCAGCGCGTGTTTGACCAGCACCACCCGTTCCTGCAGCCCTTTCGCGCGGGCGGTCCGCACATAGTCGGATTTCAGAACGCTCAGCATGGCGGAGCGCGTGTGACGCATCAGCGTCGCCGCGATGGCGGTGCCCAGCACGAAGGCGGGCATGATCATGACACGGATGGATTGCAGCGGGTCTTCGGTCAGCGGCACGTAGCCCGACGCGGGTAACCAGCCCAGTTTCACCGAAACCAGCAGGATCAGCATGATACCCAGCCAGAAGTTCGGCACCGACAGCCCCGAAAGCGCGGTGATATTGGCGACCCAGTCGATCCAGGTGCCCTTTTTGTAGGCCGACAGGACCCCCGCGGGAATTCCGATGAGAATGGCGATGATCAGGGCCATGACCGCAAGCTGGATCGTGACGGGCAGCTTTTCCCCGATCAGTTCCAGCACCGGCTGCTGGGTCCGCAGCGAAATGCCCAGATCGCCCTGAAGCGCATTGCCCGCCCAGGCCAGATACTGCATCGGAACGGGATCGTTGAACCGGTACTTCTCGCGCAGCGCGGCGATCACCTCCGGGTCGCGCTCTTCCCCCGCCATGACGAGGATCGGATCACCCGGCAGCAGATGCTGGAGGGAGAACACGAAGATCGAGATCAGGATGATCGTCGGGATCGCGGTCAATATCCTGCGTCCGAGAAAAGTCAGCATTGCGGAATCCCTGGATTGCACCGGCTACGTGGTGCCGCCCCGGTTTCCCGGAGCGGCGATCTTCAGACGAGCCTTATTCTTCGATGGACACGCCGTGCAGCCGGATCATGCCGTCGGGATAGGGCTCGAACCCCTTGATGTCCTTGTCCAGCGCCCAGATCCAAACCGGGTGGTAGAGATAGACGATGGGCATGTCTTCCTGCTGTTTGGCAATCGCAGCGCTATAGCTTTCCTTGCGCACCGCCGGATCGGTGGAAAGGCGCGCTTCGTCGAGCAAACGGTCCATCTCCGGATCGGAGTACTTGGAGTCGTTGATGCCGCCTTCCGTCGTCATGAACTGGTGGATGTTGCCATCGGGATCGACCCGGCCCGACCAGCCGACCTGGCTGGCGGTGTAATCGCCCGCCGACTGGTCAGCCAGAAGCGTGGCGAATTCCTTGGCCGCAAGTTCGATCTTGATGCCCGCCTCGCTCGCCATGGACTGGATCACCTGCATGACCTGCGTCTGCACCGGGTTGTTGGCGACCTGAATTTCCACCGTTACGCCATCGGGAAAGCCCGCCTCGGCCAGCAGCGCCTTGGCAGCTTCCACATCACGCTCGGGCACCGTGAAATCCGGGTTGTACCACGGCGAGGTGGGCGAAAACGGTTGATTGCCGGTCGCAAAGGCGCCCTCAAAGACGACCTGGTTCAGCGCGTTGCGATCGATTGCCAGGGACAGGGCCTTGCGGACCGCTGCATTCTGGCCCAGCGGGTTTTCGGCACCAGCCCCATTCGCCACGTTGATCGTGATGCCTTGATAGCCAAGGGAGGTTGCCTTTTCGACCTTGATACCGTCGTCAGCCTCGGCCGAAGACAGATCTGTCGCCGCAAGCCGTTCCAGCATGTCCAGATCGCCTGCCCGAAGATTGGCAAGCCGCACGGTCGTATCCGGGATCGGCAGGAAGGTGACGGTATCGAAGTTGATCTCATCCGCGCGATAATAATCGTCGAACTTCTCCAGCACGATGCGGTCCTGCTGGATGCGTTCCTTGAACTTGAAGGGGCCCGCGCAGACGGGGTTCAGACCAAAGGATTCACCTGCTTCACCGGCGGCCTTGGGCGATACCATCATCCCGGCACGGTCGGCGAATTGTGCCAGCAGCGTGGCATCGGGCGCCGAGAGCGTGAATTTGATCGTGTGCTCGTCAATCACTTCGGTCCCGGTGATGGACTGCACTTCGGACTTGCGGCGGCTCAGTTCGAAGTTCTGCGACCGGTCGATGTTGGCGGCCACGGCTTCGGCGTTGAACGGCTCTCCGTCGTGGAAGGTGACGCCTTCCTGCAGCTTCATGGTCAGCTCGGTGCCGTCGGCATTCCATTCCCATTCCCGGGCCAGCATCGGGATGATCTCTAGCTCCGGCGTGATGTCTACCAGCTTGTCACAGAGCGACGCATAGACGATGCGGCCAACGAAGGTTCTGGATTGATCGGGGTCCAGCACATCGGGGTCTTCTTGCAGGCCGATTTTCAGGTCCTGGGCCTGGGCCAGGCTGCTCGTGGTGGCAAGCAGTGCCGCAAGCCCCAGTGTTTTCAACATATGCATTCCATTTACTCCTCTGTTTGCAGGGTCGTGGTTTTCGGGTGAGCCGACCGCGCCGCCAAGGCGGCGCTGTATCGTTCGAAACGATCGGCGACGGCCGCGGGCCGGGTCTGTTCTTCGGCGGTGATCCCTTCCAGCGTCAGGCTTTCGGCAAAGTGGCAGGCCACCTGTCGCTCTGCGCCGCAGTCGCGCAGCACCGGCCTTTCGGTCCGGCAGCGATCCTCGGCATAGGGGCAGCGCGGATGGAACCGGCATCCCGGCGGGGGTGAAATCGGGTTCGGGGGGTCGCCCTCGATCTTGGTGCGCACCTTACGCGCGCCGGTCGTGGGCAGCGGAATCGCAGACAGCAACGCTTCGGAATAGGGATGCGCGGGCGCGGCGAAAACCTCTGCCGCATCGCCAAGCTCGACGATTTCGCCCAGATACATCACGGCCACTCGGTCCGCGATATGCCGGATCACCGCGAGGTCATGGGCAATAATGATCAGCGTCAGGCCAAATTCATCCTTCAGGTCTTCCAGAATGTTGACCACCTGCGCCTGAATCGAGACATCGAGCGCCGAGACGGGTTCATCCCCGATCACTACCCGCGGTTCTGTCGCAAGTGCGCGGGCAATGCCGATGCGCTGGCGCTGACCGCCGGAAAATTCGTGCGGATAACGATCCGCATGTTCCGGCCGCAGCCCCACCTTGCGCAGCAGATCGGCCACCTTGGCGCGCTGTTCGGCTCTGGTTCCGATATTGTGGATGCGCAGGGGTTCGCGGATCAGCGCACCGACCGTCATGCGCGGGTTCAGCGACGAAAACGGATCCTGAAAGATGAACTGCATCTCGCGCCGCAGGTCCCGCAACTCTGCCCCCGACAATGCGGAAATATCGCGCCCCTGATATACCACCGATCCTTCGGAGGCGGTGATGAGATGCGACAGTAGCCGCGCGAGGGTAGACTTGCCGCACCCCGATTCCCCCACGATGGCGAAGGTTTCGCCCTCGGCAATCGCAAGATCCACGCCATTGACCGCCTGCACCACCTTCGGCGCACCGAAAAGCGGCTTGCTGGCGATGAAACGGCGCGACAGGCCGCGGGCCTCAAGGATGGGCGTGGTCATGCCGGCTCCTCCTCTTCGGGGGCGGGCACGGCAAGTTCGATGGGCGCATGCCAGCAGGCGACCCGGTGGCCGGATTTCAGCTCCACCAGCGGCGGCGGCATGTTGCAGGTGCTGTCCGCGAAGGGACAGCGCGGGGCGAACCTGCAGCCCGCGGGCATGTCCTGCGGGCTTGGCACCGCCCCGGGGATGGTCACCAGTCGCTCACCCTTGCCAGCGAGTGACGGCATGGAGCACATCAGCCCGATGGTATAGGGATGCTGCGGATCATCGAATACCTGTGCCGTGCTACCCGCTTCGACAATGCGACCCGCATACATCACCGCGACCTTGTCGGCCATTTCGGCGACCACCCCCAGATCATGCGTGATCATGATCTGCGCGGTTCCCGTTTCGCGCCCGAGGTTGCGCATCAGGTCAAGGATCTGCGCCTGTATCGTGACATCGAGCGCGGTTGTCGGCTCATCCGCGATCAACAGCGCCGGATCGTTTGCCAGCGCCATCGCGATCATCACCCGTTGCCGCATACCCCCCGAAAGCTGATGCGGATAATCATCGAGCCGGCTTTCCGCCGCGGGAATACGCACGCGCTCCAGCATCTCCAGCGCGCGCGCCCTGCCCTCCTCGCGCGATACGTCGCGATGTTCGCAAACGGCCTCTGCAATCTGATCCCCGATCCGAAGCGCGGGATTGAGAGAGGTCATCGGCTCCTGAAAAATCATCGCGATCCGGTCGCCGCGCAGGTCGCGCAGCGCCTTTTGCGATACCGAAAGCAGGTCGGTCTGCTGGAACATTGCACTGCCGCCCGAAATCTTCAGCGGTGTGCCTTCCAGAAGCCCCATCAGCGCCAGCGCCGTCAGGCTTTTGCCGCAGCCGGATTCCCCCACGATGCAAAGCGTCTCCCCCGCTTCGAGGGTGAAGCTGACATTATCGACCAGCGGCCGCGCCACCCCTGCCACACCGACCGAGAGGCCCTTGACCTCGAGAAGAGGCGCGTTGCCGGTCATTTCTCCTCCTGACGGAGCGAACTTCTCAGGTTGAGGAAAAGTGTTTCGAGATGCTCCCGCATCGCCTTGGCCGCCGCCGGGCCGTCGCGCGCGTCGATGGCGTCGATGATCCGCCCATGCTGATCGTTATACATCTCGCGTGTCTCGGGTGTGCGGGCACGGTGCCGCTTGCGCTGCCACTCCTCGCCCATGCGCACCTCGTCGATCAGGGTGAAAGCGGTCAGCATCAGGCGGTTTCCTGCGATCCGCGCAATTGCCCGGTGCAATGCACCGTCCCACAGCTCTGCCGCCTCCGCACCGCCGGCGTCGATCGTCCGGTCCGCCAGACGCCGCAGCTTTGCCACATCGTCCGCCGTGGCGCGGCGCGCGCATAGATCGGCCAATGCCGGTTCGATGCACAGACGCGCCTCCATCGCGGTCAGGGGATCGACCTCGGACGCGATCCGTGCGGCCAGTTCTTCCGTGGGATCGGGCGGCTGGCCGACAAAGGTGCCCTTGCCCTGCTTCCGCCAGACGAGACCTTCGGCCTCCAATTGATCGAGCGCCCGCCGAACGGACCGCCGCCCGGCCCCGAACGCTGCAGCAAGGTTCCGCTCCGTCGGCAAGCGCCCGTCGGACGGAACGAGATCATTGGTCACGATCTGGCGAATTTCCTGCAGGACACGCAGGTTTTCCGACAGGTCGCTTTCCTTCCGGTCGCCGTCTGGTTGCATTTGCGATCCAAAACATTTCTCGATTGGTGTGAACCAATCATCATTTGGTTCGGGTCGACCTGTCAACACTTTTCCCGGAAACTTTGTCATCCGGACGCTGATTCAGCTGAGCGGCCCCCAAGCCCGGAAATTTGGAACTTCGCCTTCGGCTGCGACATTTCGGCGCTGCAGGGCAGTGGAAGGCCAGCGCCAAATAAATTTTTACATACCGCCGCCGAAACCGCAGTTTCCCCCTAAATGCACGGCATTTTTGACCTAGCGGAAACTTGGGTATTTATATCGTGACGACACGGGTGAGTTTTGCGGTTGAGCCGTCCTGAAAAGGTGCCCCCTCTGACGCGCCTCTCACCCCATTCCCGGCCTCAGCCGCCGTCGGGGCCGAGAAGACGCCTTGCAAACCGGATGCATTTGGATACTGTTTGACCTTACGTCGTCTTATCGCGTGCAGCCAACGCAGCACGTACAGGGAGTCTGTTTGACGATCGCTTCGGAGGGGAAATATGACCAATTCTACAAAATTTAATCGCCGCTCGTTCCTGGCAAAATCCGCGCTAGGCGGCGGGGCTGCCGCGGGCAGCATGCTCGCTGCACCCGCAGTGCTTGCTCAGGCGCCGATTGTCATCAAGATGCAGACATCGTGGAACGATGCGAACATCTGGCAGGACTTTGCCCGTGACTACGCGACCCGTGTGGAGGAAATGTCCGGCGGCCGTCTCAAGGTCGATGTGCTGCCCGCGGGCGCCGTCGTGGCGGCGTTCCAGGTGCTTGACGCCGTGAACGACGGCCTGATCGACGCGGCGCATTCGGTGCCTGTCTATTGGTACGGCAAGAACAAGGCGGCGTCCCTGTTCGGCACGGGCCCGGTTTTCGGCGGCTCGGCGACGACGATGCTGTCGTGGTTCTATCAGGGTGGCGGTCAGGAGCTCTATAACGAGCTGACACAGGACATCATGGGCCTCGACGTTGTCGGCTACATGGGTTTCCCGATGTTTGCCCAGCCCTTCGGCTGGTTCAAGCAGGAAGTGAACAGCGTCGAAGACCTGCAGGGCTTCAAGTACCGTACCGTGGGCCTCGCGGCGGACCTGATGGCGAAGCTCGGCATGTCGGTGGCTCAGTTGCCCGGCGGTGAAATCGTGCCCGCGATGGAACGCGGCGTGATCGACGCCTTCGAGTTCAACAACCCCTCGTCGGACAAGGATTTCGGTGCGCAGGACGTGGCGAAGAACTACTATCTGTCGTCCTATCACCAGGCGTCGGAGAGCTTCGAATTCCTGTTCTCCCGCACCTTCCTCGAAGACCTCGATCCCGATCTTCAGGCAATCCTGAAGTACGGGGTGGAAGCGGTTTCGACGGCCAACACCGCCAAGGCGATGGACCGCTATTCCGCGGACCTTCAGTTCCTGCAGAACGAGGCGGGTGTCACCGTGCGGCGCACCTCGAAGGAAATCCTCGATGCGCAGCTCAAGGCCTGGGACGAACTGATCCCGGAACTGGAAAGCGATCCCTTCATGAAAAAGACACTCGACAGCCAGCGTGACTGGGTCAGCCGCGTGTCCTATTATGAGCTGATGAACGCGCCTGACTACGGTCTCGCCTACGAGCACTATTTCCCGGGCAAGATCACGCTCTGATCACGCCAATGAAGTCTGAACTCCGGCGCCGTAACGCGCCGGAGTATCTGCGAGATACAGAGGCATCATGATTTCTTTCATTCGGTTCGCCGACACCCTCTCCGCGTGGTTCGGGAAAGCCTTCGCATGGCTCATCCTGCTCATGTCGATCGGCACAGGGTACGAAGTGTTCGTCCGCTACGTGATGAACAACCCCACAGCCTGGGCGCTGGACGTGTCCTTCATCATGTACGGGACCCTGTTCATGATGGGCGGGGCCTATACCCTGTCGCGGGGCGGGCATGTGCGCGGAGACTTTCTCTATCGTCTGTTAAAGCCGCGGACACAGGGCATGATCGATCTTGTCCTCTACGTCATCTTCTTCTTTCCCGGCGTCACCGCGATGATCTTCGCGGGATGGAAGTACGCCGCGCGCTCCTGGCAGTACGGCGAAGTATCCGTCAACAGCCCGGCGGGCGTTCCCATCTACCAGTTCAAGACGGTGATCGTCGCAGCCGGCATATTGCTCTTCATCCAAGGCATGGCACAGGTTTGTCGCTGCATCATCGCAATACGTTCCAATTACTGGCTCGAAGCTGAGGAAGACGTGTTCGAAACCGAAGACCTCATGATGCGTGAAGCCAACCAGGCCGAGAAAGACCATATCACATGACCGACCCGCTTATTGCCCTGATGATGCTCGGCTTGTTCATCGTCTTCGTCTTTCTGGGCTTTCCGATCGCCTTCACGCTCATGGCGATGGGCATCGGCTTTGGCTATTACGCCTATTTCGACGCGCGGCGCATGTGGCGCAGCTTTGACCGTCTGGATGAAACCGCCGGACAATGGGAACAATGGTCCACATGGTTGGAGGGCTTCTTCAGTAACCGAATATTCGACCTATTCGTGAACCAGACGTTCACCGTGATGTCGAACGAAGTGCTGACCGCCGTGCCGCTCTTTCTGTTCATGGGCTACATCGTCGAACGGGCGAACATCGTTGACCGGCTGTTTTCGACCCTCAATGTCGCCTCCAAGAACATTCCCGGATCCATGGGCGTGGCCGCGCTGATTACCTGCGCGCTCTTCGCGACCGCCACAGGCATCGTGGGTGCCGTGGTTACGTTGATGGGTCTGCTCGCCCTGCCCGCCATGCTCAAGGCGCGCTATGATCCTTCCTTCGCGGCAGGTATCATCTGCGCCGGTGGTACGTTGGGGATCCTGATCCCGCCGTCGATCATGCTGATCGTCTATGCGGCGGCGACGAACGTCTCTATCGTGCGGCTTTATGCGGCGGCGCTGCTGCCCGGGCTGACGCTGGTGGGCCTCTACCTTGTCTACATCATGGGCCGGTCGATCCTGCAGCCGTCCTCGGCCCCGCGGCCGACGGCGGACGAGGTGCCGGACGTGCCGATGGGCAAACTGCTCCTCATGATCGCGACGTCGTTCCTGCCGCTTGCGTTTCTCATCTTCGCGGTTCTGGGCTCGATCCTCTTTGGCCTCGCCACGCCGACGGAGGCTGCGTCAATCGGCGCGCTGGGGGGCATCTTCCTTGCCTTCATCTACCGCGCGATGACATGGCAGCGGATGCGCGAAAGCGTCTATCTGACCGTCCGCACCACGGCGATGGTGTGCTGGCTCTTCGTCGGCTCCTACACGTTCTCGGCTGTCTTTTCCTACCTTGGCGGAGAGCACATCATCTCCGACTTCGTACAGTCGCTGAACCTGTCGCCGCTGATGTTCCTGATCCTTGCGCAGCTGATCATCTTCCTGCTCGGCTGGCCGCTGGAATGGTCCGAGATCATCATCATCTTCGTGCCGATCTTCCTGCCGCTGCTCGCGGTCTTCGAAATCGACCCGTTGTTCTTCGGCATCCTCGTTGCGCTCAACCTGCAAACGAGCTTCCTGACGCCACCCATGGCCATGTCGGCCTATTACCTGAAGGGGATCGCGCCACCCGAACTGCGCCTGACGCAGATTTTCGCAGGGGTCATGCCGTTCCTGTTCTGCGTGATCGTGTCGATGGTTCTGATGTACATCTTCCCGTCCATCGTCTTCTACCTTCCTGAGCTCTTCTATGGGCGCTGAGACCCGCATGCCGAAGGGCGCGATGACGCCTGTCAGCGTGTCCGAGCTGCGCGACCGGTTGGCCAGCGGCGCACTCGATGCACTGACCCTCGTGGAAAGCTGCATCGCGCGGATCGAGGAGCGCGAGGAAGAGGTTGGCGCCTGGGCCTGGTTCGATCCGGACTTCGCCCGGGCTCAGGCCCGTACGCTCGACACGTACCGCCGGGCTGGCAGACCGCTGGGGCGCTTGCACGGGCTGCCCGTCGGCCTGAAGGATGTGATCGACACCCAGCGCATCCCGACAGAAAACGGCACCGCCCGTGACAAGGGCCGCGTGCCCCTGCGGGACGCTTTCATCGTCGAAAGGCTCAAGAGGGAAGGCGCAATCATCATGGGCAAGACGGTCACGACCGAACTTGCCTTCATGGACCCGGGAAAGACGGCGAACCCCCATAACACCGCGCATACGCCGGGCGGCTCCTCGCAGGGGTCGGCGGCTGCCGTGGCCGCCGGGA